>CAYLZW010000095.1:0-19205 GCA_964388085.1 uncultured Myxococcales bacterium
GCGTCGTGGTCTCTTCCTTGCGCATGAGGGCCATGTCTACCTCGGGCGAGGTCGCCGTGCGCCTCGCTTCTATAGTTACGTGACAGACGAAGTGATGATCTCGGTCAGAAGCAGCTCGGGCTCGGGTACGGAAGGCGGGTACGGAAGGCAGGTACGGAGGGCAGGTACGGAGGGCGGGTACGGAGGGCGGAGAGGCGCTGGCTCCCGGCAGGGTTCTACGACAAAGCGTCCGCGCGCGCCCGGTACGCGCGCATGCCTCTTGCGCCGCGACCATCCGCCTCACACATGCATGCGCGCGAGCACCTCGTCGAGGTGGTCGAGATCGTTGAAGTGCACCACGAGGGTGCCCCGGCCGCTCTTGTGCTTGATCTCGACCCGCGTGCCGAGGCCGCGCGTCAGCCGATCCTTCAGCTCGCGCTCGGCCGCGCTCTCCGCCCGCTGGTCCTCGGCCTTCGGGGCCTGGGAGCCGCCGTCCGCGGCCGCGCCGTTCAGGCTCGCCTTCCGCTGGGCAACGGCGCGCTCGGTCTCGCGGACGCTCCACCCCTTGCTCATGGCCTCGCGCGCGGCGCGCTCGATGTGTTTGCCGTCCTCGAGGGACAAGAGCGCGCGCGCGTGCCCCATGGAGAGCTCCCGCGAGAGCACCAGCTGGCGCACCCCGTCCGGCAGCTTCAGCAGCCGCAGCGCGTTGGTCACCGTCGTGCGGTCCTTGCCGACCGCCTTCGCGATGTCCGCCTGGCTGTGGCCGAACTGCTCGTGCAGCCGCTGGTAGGCCTCCGCCTCTTCGATGGGGTTCAGGTCCTGGCGCTGCAGGTTCTCGACGAGCGCGAGCGTGAGCACGTCCTTCTCGGCGACCTCGATGACCACCGCGCGGATGCTCTTCAGGCCCGCCTTCTGCGACGCGCGCCAGCGGCGCTCGCCGGCGACGATCTCGTACTGCTGCGGCGCCCGCTGGCGCACCACGATGGGCTGCAGCACGCCGTGCTCTTTGATGCTGGCGGCGAGCTCGTCGAGGCCGGCCTCTTCGAAGAGCTGGCGCGGCTGCCCGTCGCTCGGCAGCACCTCCTCGATGGCGAGCTCCACGAGACCCTTGCCCGTCGGGGCGGGCGCCGCCCCGGGCGCCGCGGGCGGCTTCGGCGGGATGAGCGCCGAGAGACCCCGGCCGAGGGAGCGGCGCTTGTCAGCGGTCGGCATCAGCTTCTCCTGGCTCCGAGACGCTAGACGGAGGGTGTCTGCGAAGGCTGCTTGACGGCGCCGTTCGCGGGCTCGTCCGCGGCGACAGCGTCCGCGGCGACAGCGTCCGCGGCGACAGCGTCCGTGGCGACAGCGTCCGTGGCGACAGCGGGCGCGGCGACAGCGTCCGCGGCGACAGCGGGCGTGGCGCTCTCGCTCGCGACGCCCAGGGCCTTGCCGATGAGCCCACGCTGATCGAGCTCCTCGGCCAGCACCATGTACGCCTGCGCGCCACGCGAGGCGACGTCGTAGAGCAGGGCGGGCTTGCCGTGGCTCGGCGCCTCCGACAGTCGCACATTTCTGGGAATGACGGTCTCACACACCTGCCCGGGAAAGTGCGCCCGCACCTCCTCCACCACCTGGTGGCTGAGGTTGTTTCGCGCGTCGTACATGGTGAGCAGGATGCCATCGAGCGTCAGGCTCTCGTTCAGAGAGCCGCGCACGAGGTCGATGGTCTTGAGCAGGTGGGAGAGGCCCTCGAGCGCGTAGTACTCGCACTGCAGCGGGATGAGCACGCCGTCGGAGGCGGTCAACGCGTTGATGGTGAGGAGGCCGAGGGAGGGGGGGCAGTCGAGCAGGATGACGGAGTAGTCATCGACGACGGGAGCGAGCGCCTTCTTCAGTCGGGTCTCGCGCGCGAGCGCGCCGACGAGCTCGATCTCGGCGCCGATGAGCTGCGTGTTGCTCGGCAGGATCTCGAGGCCGGGGACGAGGGTCTCGCGCACGACCGAACGGAGGGAGGCTGCGTCGATGAGCACGTGGTAGACGGTCTGCTCGTCGGGGCCGGGGAAGATGCCGATACCGCTGCCGGCGTTGCCCTGCGGGTCCATGTCGATGAGGAGCACGCGCTTGCCCTGCGCCGCCAGGGAGGACGCGAGGTTTACGGATGTTGTGGTCTTGCCCACGCCACCCTTTTGGTTCGCGATGGCGATGACCCTACCCATGGGAAGCTCCTACGGCGGTGGGGGGCGTCTTAGCCTGAAGGGGGGCGAAAGAAAAGCGCACTTCACGGGAACGCTTCACGGCAAACACTTCACGGGAACACTTCACGGGAACACTTCACGGCAACCGGAAACGAAAGACGCGACCGAACGTTCCACGTGAAACCTCCCTATCGCCGCTGCGCGACCAACACCGCCCGCTCGGGCAGACCCACCGCGCGGTACTCCACTCGCGCTCCACCCGCGAAGGGCTCCGTGTGCAGCCGCTCCCTCCACGCTGCCTCATCCGGGGCGCCCCCCACCCAAGCCCCCAACCATCCCCCGGGGCGAAGCAACCTCCCAAGCGCCGGCAAACGTTCCCACGGCAGGGTCGCTCGGCTGATAACGCCATCCGCCGCCGCCGCCACGTCCTCCAAGCGACCGTTCTCGACCCGCACGTTCTGAAGCCCAAGCTCCCGCGCGACCCGCTGAAGAAACGAGGCTCGCTTCCGCGCCGCCTCCACCAGCACGATGTCCCGATCGGGCCAGAGCAGCGCCGCCGGGATCCCCGGAAACCCCGCGCCGCTCCCGACGTCTACAATGACTCGACCGAGCTCCGGCGCGGCGGACTCGAACGCCACGAGGCCCGCCAGAGAATCGGCCCAATGGCGGCGGGCGACCTCCCGCGGCTCCTCCAGGCGGGTGAGGTTGTGCACCCGGTTCCAGCGCAGCAACAGCTCCGCGTGAGCCACCAACCCGCGCCGCTGATGCTCGACCAGGCGCGGCAACGCCGGGTTCTCCGCCAGCATCTCCGCCAGCGCGTCGGCCAGCGTCTGCGGCGCGCTCATGAGCGGCTCCGGCTGTCGAGCCACAACGTCACCGGCCCGTCGTTCACGAGCTCGACCTGCATGTGCGCCCCGAAGCGTCCGGTGGCTACGGGGACCGAGCGCCCGATCTCCGCGACGAGAGCGTCAAACATGACCCTGGCGCGCACTGGCTCCATGGCGCCTCCGAACGAGGGCCGGGTGCCTTTGCCGACGTCCGCGCAGAGCGTGAACTGGCTCACGAGCAGCATCGCGCCGCCGACCTCGACGAGCGAGCGGTTCATCTTCCCCGCGTCGTCCGGATAGATGCGCAGGCCGAGGAGCTTGCGAACGAGCCACGCGCGGTCGGCATCGGTGTCCCCCGCCGCGACACCGACCAACGTGAGCATGCCGGGGCCGACGGACCCGACCTCTTCCCCCGCCACCCGCACCCGGGCGCTCGACACCCGCTGCACCAACGCGCGCACCCGCTCACCTCGTTCGCCCGGCCTCAGCCACCTGTCGCCTCTGTCTCTTTCGCCTGCCGGGCCTCGAGAGGTCAAAGGAAACTGCAACGGGCAGCGCAGGAAGCCCGCCTCTCGCGAGACGTTCCACGTGAAACCTACCGGCCGACTCCCGCACCTTGGGCAACGGACCCGCCAGCGCGCGATACCGCGGTGTCGAGAGAAGCGCCAAGGCGCCAAGACCCAGACCCCCCAACCGAAGGGGAGCCTCGGGCAGACTTGGCGCCTTGGCGCACCCGGCCAACGCGCGCGGTCGCGTCTACGCCCCGGTCAGGACCGCGGCTGTGTCGTGGGCCCGCTCGGGGGTGCGGCCGGTGGCCTCGGGCGAACCCGCGGCAGTGGCGCCACGTAGATCAGCGGCCGCAGCCGCTCGAGCGTCTTGGTCCCGATCCCGCGGATGCGCAGCAGCTGGGTGACGCGGGTGAAGCGCCGCTGCTCTCGGTACGCGATGATCGCCTCCGCCTTCTTCGGCCCGATGCCCGGGAGGGTGCAGAGCTCCTCCACGTCCGCGCTGTTCAGCTCCACCCGGTCGCTCGCCTGCTTCTCTGCCGCCGCCGAGGTCCCGGACGCCGGGCTCGACCACGCCGGCGCGGACACGAAGAAGCACGCGAGCAACCCGACCAGCGCCAGGCACGACCGCCAAGGCCTGCGAGCCTGCCGCGCCGCCTTCACGCCGCCACCTGCGCGCGGCTGTTGCCGGCCGTGTCCCCCGCGTCGCGGGGCTTCGGGTCGCGCATCTGCAACCGGCCGTTGACGGGGATGGCGCTCAGCTCCAGCGACCAGGATCCGTCGCGGTTCTGAAAGGCGACGCCGATCTTGGTCCACCAGCTCTTGTTGCGGCCGGTGTCCGGGTCCTGCACCTCGCTGTCCTCGACCATCCAGAGGTGCTTGTAGGTCGGCTTGAACTCACTCATGGGTCACGCTCCTCCGCCGCGAGCGCATCTTGGGCAAACGCGGTGCCAAGGGCGAGCGCCGCCCGCCGGGCGCCCTTGGCGAAGCGGCGCATTCGTGCCGTCCCGACCGCGGAACAAGGAGCGCACAAACTATCTCCTCCCCCTATGCGTCCATATCCCACCCCTGTGGGAAAGTCCGGGGACATGAGCCAAATCACTTTCCATAACAGACACTTACAGAGAGGTCACAAACCACAGGCCCTGTGGGAACAGAGAAACCGGAGGCGCTCGGTCGATCGCCGCGGCGACCGGCAATCCCCATCGCCAGGCACAACGCCTGGGGGAAAGCCGGGGAAGACGGCAGGCGCGCGTCGGCGAACAGGTTGTCCCCACCGGCGCGCAGGGGTCTCTCCCCGGCCCGAGCGCGCAGAAAGCGCATGGAGTTGAGGGGGTACGCGGTTTCCCCACACTCCACACCCCTGATGATGGAGGGGTGAAAATTAAATTACCGGTTCTTCTCTTAGCGCCGCGCCTTCTCCCCACGCATCTCCGCTTCCCGACGACGCCAAGCGTTGCTACAAGCGCGACGACGCCACTCGCGGCGAGCTTCGCACCCTCGGCACAGGGCCGCACGGGGTCGAGGCCGCCGTCTTCCGGTCGAGGTGCTCCAGTGGAGCTGCGCATCCCCGTCGCTGAGCTCAGCCGCGCGCTGTCCATGATGCAGGGCATCGTGCAGCGCAAGAACACGATGCCCATCCTGGCGAACGTGCTGCTCGAGGTCGCGACCACGAGCGAAGGCGAGGGCCGGCTCACCTTGAGCGCCACGGACCTCGACGTGGCCATGCGCACCGAGCGTCCCTGCGAGGCGCTGCAAGCGGGCTCCGTCACCGTGCCGGCGCGCGCGCTCTCCGACATGGTGCGCGTGCTGCCCGGGCCGGACGTCACGCTCAAGCGGCTCAGCAACCACCACGTCGAGGTGAAGAGCGGGCGCACCAAGGCCAAGCTCATGGGCCTCAGCGCCGAGGAGTACCCGAGCCTGCCGTCGTATGACGAGGTGAAGTTCATCTCTGTCGACGCCAAGGTGTTCTCGCACATGGTCGACAAGACGCTGTACGCGGCCAGCACGGACGAGACCCGCTACAACCTGAACGGCGTGCTGTTCGAGCCGAAGGCGGACGACCCGGGCGGCGTGACCATGGTGGCCACCGACGGTCATCGCCTCGTGCGCACCGAGCGCAGCTTCGAGGGCGCGGACTTCGGCGCGAGCAAGTCGGTGATCCTGCCGCGCAAGGGCGTGGGCGAGCTGAAGCGCTTGTTCGACGTCGCCGATGACAGCGATCCGCTCGAGATCGGCTTCTTCGAGAACCACGCGGTCATGAGGCGCGGCGGCACCATCCTCGGCATGCGGCTCATCGACGGCGCCTTCCCTGACTACAAGCAGGTCGTGCCGAAGCTCGCCGACAAGGTGGTGCGCATCTCGCGGGCGGACACCGTCGACAGCTTGAAGCGCGTCTCCGTGCTGGCCAGCGACAAGACGCAGCCGGTCAAGCTCGCGCTCTCGAAGGACAAGCTCACGGTGTCGTGCTCGAACCCCGACGCGGGCGAGATCACCGACGACGTGCCGGTCGAGTACGGCGGCGAGGACATCGACGTCGCCTTCAACGCGCGCTACCTCGTGGAGGCGCTCGCCAGCCTCGACGACACCAACGTGCTCTTGAAGCTCACCGACAACCTGTCGCCCGGGCTGCTGGTCGGCGTCGACGAGCCGCACCATCTGTGCGTCGTCATGCCGATGCGCCTCTGAGCGGCGTCGTGGACGCGCGGTGACGTCGCTGCCTCCGTTCCTCGAGGTGCTCGCGCGCGGACCGGTGGTGTTCGACGGCGCTACCGGCAGCGTCCTCTACGAGCGCGGCGTCTACCTGAACAAGTGCTTCGACGAGCTGAGCCTCTCGAACCCCGGCCTCGTCAGCGACGTGCACCGCGACTACACAGATGTCGGCTGCGATGTGCTGCAGACGAACAGCTACGGCGCGAACCGCATCGCGCTCGCGCGGCACGGCCTCGACGACAAGGTCGCGGACATCTGCGGCGCCGCCGTCAGCGTCGCGCGCGAGGCCGCGCGGGGCAGGGCCTACGTCGCCGGCTCCGTCGGACCGACCGGTCTCCTGCCGAAGGACCTCATCCGCACGGCGACGAGGCGCAAGGCGTTCGAGGCGATAAAGGAGCAGGCCACGGCGCTCGCCGACGCGGGCGCGGACCTGCTCGTGTTCGAGACCTTCGGCTACCTCGGGGAGCTCGAGCTCGCGGTCGAGGCGGCGTACGGCGTCTCGATCCCGCTCGTCGCCGAGGCCAGCTTCGGTGACGACCTCTTGACCGCGGACGGCGCCACGCCCGAGGAGGTCGTCACGCGCCTGCAGAAGCTGGGCGTCGATGTCATCGGCGCCAATTGCGTGCTCGGCCCCGACCGCCTGCTCGACGTGGTGGAGCGCATGGTGGGCAAGGGCGTGCCCATCATCATGCAGCCGAACGCGGGCTACCCGCGCAGCGTCGACGGGCGCTCCATCTACCAGAGCTCCCCCGAGACCTTCGGCGTGGTCGCGCGGCGGGCGTTCAAGCTCGGCGTCGCGGCCGTGGGCGGCTGTTGTGGCACCTCGCCGGACCACATCCGCCGCGTGGTCGCGGCCGCGCGCATGCTCGGCGGCGGACGCTGGCGCACGCTCGGCTCCAGCGCCGGCGCCGTCAGCGTCGACGCCGGTGAGACGGTGCGCGCGCCGCGAGGCGAAGACCCCGAGCCGCTCGAGCGGCGCTCGCGCTTTGGAGCGAAGCTCGCGCGCGGGGAGTGGGTGGTGTCCGTCGAGGTGCTGCCGCCGCTCGGCCTCGACGCCTCGCGCGTGCTCGAGAAGATCCAGGCGCTCGAGGGCAGGGGCGTGGACGTCGTCAACATCCCGGACGGGCCGCGCGCGATGGTGCGCATGAGCAACGCCGCCTTCGCCACCCTCGTCGAGCAACACACCCAGGTCGAGCCGCTGCTGCACTTCTGCGGCCGGGACCGAAACCTGCTCGCGCTGCAGGGCGACCTGCTCGGCGCGCACGCGCTCGGCATCCGAAACCTCGTCTGCATCACCGGCGACCCGCCGAAGATCGGCGACTATCCCGACGCCACCGCCGTGTTCGACCTCGACAGCGTCGGGCTCTTGTCCATGGCGTCCGGGCTGAACCGCGGCGTCGATCCCGCCGGCAAGCCCATCGGCGCGCGCACCCGCTTCGTGCTCGCGACCGGCGCGGAGCCGGCCGCGCTCGACTTCGAGCGGGAGATGCGGCGCCTGTTCGAGAAGAAGGAGGCCGGCGCCGAGGTCGTCCTGACGCAGCCGGTCTTCGACGTCGCCGTGCTCGAGCGCTTCCTCACCGCCACCAAGGAGCTGGCGCTGCCCATCGTCATCGGCGTCCTGCCGCTGGCGTCGTCAAAGAACGCTGAGTTCCTGCACCACAATGTGCCGGGCATGCGCATCCCCGAGGACGTGCGCCGGCGCCTGGCGTCGGCTCCCGAGGGCGCGGCGCAGCGGGACATGGGCATCCGGATCGCTGCCGAGGCGCTCGCCGCGTTCAAGGGGCGCGTCCAGGGCGCCTACCTGATGCCGCCCTTCGGCCGCCTCGAGACCGCCCTCCAGGTGCTCGAGCGCGCGGGCTGAGCGCCGCTAGCCGTCGCTGCGCTCGGCTTCGCGGTTTTGCTCGAAGACCCGGAAGGCGAGCATGCCGAGCGCCATGGCGCCGAAGAACAGCAGCGCGTCCCCTCCGAGCGTCGTCACGCTGACGACGCCGGGGCCCGGGCAATAACCCGCCAGCCCCCAGCCGACGCCAAAGAGCGCGGAGCCGCCGACGAGGGCTTTGTCCACCTTCTTCGCCGCGGGCAGATGAAGCTCGAGCGCGAACACGGGGTGCGGCCGCCCGAGCGCGAGGCGCGAGAAGCCGAAGCTGGCGATCATGCCGCCGCCCATGACGAAGAGCAGCGACGGGTCCCAGGCGCCGAAGAAGTCGAGGAAGCCGATGACCTTGGCGGGGTGCAGCATGCCTCCGACACCGAGCCCGACGGCGAACAGCACGCCGGAGACGAAGGTCGCCACGAGCAGCGGCGTGGACCGCTCCGCGCCGGCGCTCATGAGGCACCGCCGAGCAAGCGCACCGCGAGCACGGTGACGGCGCCGGTCGCGATGAAGGTGACCACGGCGACGAGCGAGCGCAGCGACAAGCGCGGCAGCCCGCAGATGCCGTGCCCGCTCGTGCAGCCCGAGCCGAGCTGCGTGCCGACGCCGACGAGCAGGCCGGCGGCGATGATGACGGCCTTCGATGACGCCGGGCTCGTCGAGAACGACTGCGGGGCGAGCGCGAGCAGCGCCGCGCCACCGACGAGCAGGCCGAGCAGGAAGGCGACGCGCCAGGCGCGGTCCCCCTTGCCGAGGAAGACCCCGCCGAGGATGCCGCTGATGCCGGCGACGCGGCCGGCGAACAACAACAAGATGCCGGCGGCGAGGCCGATGAGGACGCCGCCGAGGCCGGAGGCGAGGGGGGTGAACACGGTCTCTGTGCCGTTCATCGTGGGCTGCCGTTCATCGTGTCGTTCATGCCGGCCTACCGTTCCACGCCGCGCTTGGCCGGAGCGCACGAACGCGCGCGCCACGAGCAGCTTAGCCGACGAGCACGGCCGGCACCTCGTTCAGCATGATGAACAGCGCCATCGCCAGCACGAACACGGCGAACGAGCGACGCAGCAGGTCTTGCGGCACCCGCGCGCCGAGGGACGCGCCGCCGAACGAGCCGAGCACGGCGCATAGGGTGACGACGACGGCGAGGCTCCAGTCGAGCTCGACGTGGGCCGCGTGACCGGCGAAGCCCGCGGCGGAGTTCAGCACGATGACGACGAGCGAGGTGCCGATGGCGTCGCGCATGGGGAGGCCGCCGAGCAGCACCAGCGCCGGCACGATGAGAAAGCCGCCGCCGGCGCCGACGAGACCGGTGACGAGCCCTACAACGAATCCAAGCCCCGCCATCTGCTTCCGGGAGCCGCGCCGCGCAGCAGCCGCACGCCCCGTTTCACGACGTCCACGCCAGAGAGACACGGCGGCTACCAGCATCAACATGCCGAACAGCATGAGCAGCACGGTGCCGGAGAAGAAGGACGCCAGCTGTCCCGCGAGGAACGCGCCGCTCATGGAAGCCACGCCGACGCCGAGCGCGAGCTCGAGCCGGACGCGCCCCGCGCGGGCGTGGCTGAGCGCCGCCGCCAGGCTGGTGATGCCGACGACGAGCAGCGAGGTCGCGATGGCGACCTTCTCGTCGACGTCGAGGGCGTAGACGAGGATGGGCACGGTGAGGATCGAGCCGCCGCCGCCGAGGGTTCCCACGGTGACGCCCATGGCGATGGAGAGGAGGGCGGCGATCAGCATGTCTCACGGCAACGCAAGCTCGGTGCCACGCGCGGGAGCGCACAGAAGCCAGAAATCCGCGCGCCAGGCCGCCGGACGGAAAAGAACAAACAGACGTCTCTCTGCCACTTTGCGGCCTTGGGCGCGAAGTCTCGCTCGACATGCCGGTCGCTCCCCGGCGCCCTATGTTTCAGGAATGAAACGCATCCTTGAAACGACATGAAACGAATGTGAAACAGAGGTATGCGGAAGCGGAGCCCTCTCGGTTTGGCGCGCCTCGGACTCGAGAACCAGCGCGGCAGCCAGGAGCCACAGCGGGATCTGTCGGCGGGCGCTGTGAGCTTTCACGGCATCCTGACGGCGGACGCGCGCATGAAGGAGGTGCTCGCCCTCGTCGGGCGCATGGCGCGCTCGGACACGACGGTGCTCATCCGCGGCGAGAGCGGCAGCGGCAAAGAGCTCGTCGCGCGCGCGCTGCACGACGAGAGCTACCGCAGCGGCGGCCCCTTCATCGCCTTCAACTGCGCCGCGCTCAGCGACACGCTGCTCGAGAGCCAGCTCTTTGGTCACGTGCGCGGCGCGTTCACCGGCGCCGTGCGCGACCACGAGGGGCTGTTCGAGCAGGCGCACGGGGGCACGCTGTTCCTCGACGAGGTCGCCGAGATCCCGCTCGATCTGCAGGCCAAGCTCTTGCGCGTGCTCGAGGAGCGCAGCTTCACGCGCGTGGGCGGCTCGCGGCCGATCTCCGTCGACGTGCGCATCGTGTCCGCCACGCATCGCTCGCTGCGCGCCCTGGTCGCGCACGGCAGGTTCCGCGAGGACCTCATGTACCGCCTGCGCGTGGTGCCCGTGTTCCTGCCGCCGCTGCGCGAGCGGCGCGGTGACGTCGCGCTCTTGTCCGATCACTTCCTCGCGCGGCTGAACGCGCGCGCCGAGCGGCACGTGCGCCGCATCGCGCCCGACGTCATGCGCGTGCTGCTCGATCATCGCTGGCCGGGCAACGTGCGCGAGCTGGCGAACGTGCTCGAGTACGCGTACGCGGTCGGTGACGGCGACGAGGTGCGCTTTCAGGACCTGCCGCCCGAGCTGCGCGACCCGAGCTGGCCGAGCGCCGAGCCTCGCGCGCTGCGCTCGCATGACGACGAGGAGCGGGCGCTGCGGCGCGCGCTCTCGGAGGCGAACGGAAAGGTGGGCCGCGCGGCCGAGTCGCTCGGCATGAGCCGCGCCACCTTCTGGCGCAAGCGGAAGCAGTACGGCGTCTAGAGTCCGTCCCTGTGCCCGGTGCCCTGTGCCCGTGTCCTCTGTCCGCTGCCCGTCCGGCTTCCGCGCTCGCCGACGATCGCTACTTGAGGATGGGCAACGAGCCGCCCTTGGCGATGACGGTGGGGACGTTGTTGCGCCCGCCGGCCTTCGCCGGCGTCCACGGGCGGATGTGCTCTTGACGCGCCTCCCAGGCCTCGGCGACGTCGCTGTCGAGCAGGTGCGAGGGCCTGACATTGCGGAGCGCCTGCAGCATGACGTTCCTGACGTTCTTGTGCTGGCCCTCGAGCTGCTGGAGGAGCGCCTTCATGTCGTTTCGGCGCAGGCCGTCCTGCGAGCCACACAGGTTGCAAGGGATGATGGGGAAGCCGCGCTCCTCGGCGTAGCGCGCGATCTCGTCCTCGCCACACTCGATGAGCGGCCGGATGACCACGAAGCGCTCGTCGTCGGTGGTGTAGCGCGCGGGCATGGCCTGCAGGCGGCCGGAGAAGCACAGGTTCATGAGCAGCGTCTCGAGCGCGTCGTCTCGGTGGTGACCGAACGCGAGCTTGTTGCAGCCGAGCCGCTCGGCGGCGGAGTAGAGGATGCCGCGCCGGAGCCTCGAGCACAGGAAGCAGAACGCCTGCCCCGGGCGCGTGCCCTCCTTGACGATGCTGTAGGTGTCCTCGCGCAGGACCTCGAAGGGGGCGCCAAAGTCCTCGAGCCACTGCTGCATGGGGACACCGTCGTAGCCCGGCTGCGCCTGGTCGAGGTGCACGGCCACGAGCTCGAACGGGAAGGGCGCGCGCTGCTTCGCCTGCCACAAGAGGTCGAGCAGCGTGTAGCTGTCCTTGCCGCCGGAGACGGCCACCAGGATGCGGTCGTTCGGCTGCACGAGCTGCCAGCGCTCGATGGTGCCCATCATGCGGCGCATGAGCTTCTTCATGGGCGGGTGGTAGCGAGCGCGCTCGGCGCGCTCAAGGCCTGAGCGCTCTTGCTGTCTCCGGCGCCCGAGAGGCCGCGGCGGACGCGTCCACGGGGCGACTCCGCGCCGGGCCCCAGGCGCTGGCGTCCGCGCGCGTGAGCGCCGCGCGGAAGGCCGGCGCGAGGCGATCGACGTAAGGCTCGTGCAACATCTCCATGTGCGGCGCCCGCAGCTCCACGACGTCGAGCCTGCCGAGCAACGAGGACCCCCAGCCGTAGCGCGGATCCTGGCGTCGCTCGACGTCGAGCGGCAGCGACAGCGCGCGAAACAGCGTCGCGGCGCCCGCGTAAGGCCTCGCCTGATAGCGCCGGAGCGCGCGCTCGTGCGCCTTCCGCATGGCGCGGAGGTGCCGGCGTCCGGGTCCGCGATCTTCGACGAGCTCGTAGTAGCGCTCGCTGCGCGCGAGCAGGCGCGGCAGCCCGAGCTCCAGCCAGCGCAGCGCATAGCGCGCCTTCTCGCTCAAAGGGCGCTTGCCGAGGTTGTGCAGGTGCGCCGCCAGCCGCGTGAGCTTCTCGCCCGCGAAGGAGCGCTCGGGGCCGGGCGTGTCGAGCAAGGCGAGGAGCGCCGGCGCCCGGCCACGCGCGAGGAGCTCGACGGCCATCTCGTAGGCGACGAGCCCACCGAACGAGTACGCGGCCAGGTAGATGGGCATGTCGCCCGGATAGGATTCTTCCAGTTTCGAAACGAAGTACCGAGCCAGCTCGACGACGTCCTCGTGCGGCGCGCCGGCGCCGTCGAGGCCGGGCCAGCGCAGGCCGAAAAAGCGGCGCTGCGGGTCGCTGCGCGCGGCCAGGGCGCGGAACACGATGGCGTGTCCGCCGATGCCCGACAGACAGAACACCGGCGGGCGCGCGTCGCCGGCCTGGATCTCCACCTGCCAAGCGTCGCGCGCGTCGCGCTCTCGCAACAGACGCGCGAGCTTCGTGACGGTGGGCGCCTCGAGCAGCGCGTCGGCGCTGAGCCGCACGGAGAGCTCTTCGTAAACGCGCGCGCACAGCCGCACGGCGAGCAGCGAGTCGCCGCCGAGCGCGAAGAAGTTTTCGTCGGTGCCGAGCGGCCACAGCCGCAGCGTCTCCTCGAACAGCCGCAGCAGGCGCCGCTCGTCCTCGCTGATGGGCGCGCCGAGCAGCGCGTCCGGCGCGCGCCGCAGCCGGGATGGGTCCGGCAGCTGCCTCTTGTCCATCTTGCCGTTCGGCGTCAGCGGGAAGCTCACGAGCGGTACGAACGCGGCCGGGATCATGTAGTCGGGAAGGCTGCGCGCGAGCTCGCGTTCGAGCGCGGCCTCGTCGAGGGACACGCCCGCGGTGGTGTCGAGCGTCAGGTAAGCCACCAGCCGGCGCAGGGCGGGCTCGTCCCCGCGCGCGACCACCACCGCCCGCAGCACGCCGGGCGCGCGCTCGAGCGCGGCCTCGATCTCGCCGAGCTCGATGCGATAGCCGCGCAGCTTCACCTGCTGGTCCTCGCGCCCGAGCAGCTCGATCTTGCCGTCTTCCCGCAGCCGGGCGACGTCGCCCGTGCGGTACATGCGCGCGTGCTCCGCGCCCGCGAAGGGATCGCTCACGAAGCGCTCGGCGTCGGCCGCCGCGGTCGTCGGGTCCTGCCGGCCGGCGAGGTAGCCGCGCGCCACGCCGTCGCCGCCGATCCACAGCGCGCCCGCCACGCCGAGCGGCTGCGGGCAGCGCTGCTCGTCGAGCACGTACACGCGCGTGTTGTCGATGGGGCGGCCGACGCTGATGGGCTCTCCGGGCAGGACCCGCTCGGCCGTGGACCACACCGTCGTCTCGGTCGGTCCGTACAGGTTCCATAGCTCGTGCGTGCGCTCGATCAACGCGGACGCGAGCTCCTGTGACAACGCCTCTCCGCCGCACAGGGCCTTCAGGCCTCGTGCGCTGCGCGCGTGGTTCGCCCCGGGCGAGCGGCCGCGCCAGCCGTCGTCCACCAACATGCGCCAGGTGGCGGGCGTGGCCTGCAGGACGGTCACGTCGTGGGCCTCGAGCAGGTGCGCGATGCGCGCCGGTCGCTGAGCGTCCTCGCGGCTCGCGACCACGACGACGGCGCCGCACACGAGCGGCAGGAACAGCTCGAGCACGGAGATGTCGAAGGACAGCGTCGCAAGCGCGAGCAGGCGGTCCGCGCGCGAGAAGCCCGGTCGCTTGCGCATGCTGCTGAGCAGGTTGACCGCCGCGCGGTGCGGCACGAGCACGCCGTTCGGCCGCCCGGTCGAGCCCGAGGTGAACAGCACATACGCGAGCTGCATGGCGTCATGCTCGATGAGCGGTGGCTCGCGGCGCACCAGCGTCTCGTCGGCGAGCGCCTCCTCGATCACGATCGATCTCGCTGCCGGCGGCGCGCTGCGCTCGAGCGCTCGCTCGCAGACGACGAAGCGCAGCGCGGCGTCCTCGCTCATGAGCGCGAGGCGCGCGGCCGGAAAGGCGGGATCGAGCGGCACATAGGCCGCGCCGGCCTTGAGGATGCCGAGCAACGCGCACAACAGCTCCGGCGTGCGGCGGGCATACACGCCGACGGGCTCGTCGCGCCGCACGCCCTCTCGATACAGCAGGTGCGCCAAGCGGTTGGCGCGCTCGTCGAGCTCCCGATAGGTGAGGGTCAGCACCTCGCCGCTCTGCTGCGGAAACAGCGCCGCCACGTCGCCGGGCCGCTCCTTCGCCGTCCTCTCCACGAGCTGATGCAGGCAGAGCTCGCGCTCGTACTCCTCGGCGCCGGCGTTCAGCTCGTGCACGAGGAAGTGACGCTCCTCGTCGCTGATCATGGGCAGCGTCGCGATGGGTCGCTCGAGCGCGCGGGTGCCCTCGTCGAGCAAGCGCTCGAGGTGCGCGAGAAGGCGGCCGATGAACGCCTCGCTGAACAGGCCCGCGTGGTAGTCGGCGTGCAGCCTGATCGCCTCGCCATCGACGCGGACCCAGAGCGCGAGCTCGAGCGGCGCGCGCAGCTCCGTCGTGGCAGGGCTCGCCAAATGAAGCTGCACGCTCGCGGGCGATGGCTCCTCGTCATTGGCAGCGCGCGCCGATCCTTCCGCGAGCGACATCTCGGCCTGCCGCGCGAGCTCGGCGAACGAAGCGCCCGGGAGGGCGGTGAACGCGATCGTGCGCGGCCCCTCGTCGTCGTGCACGGCGAGGACGAGCGCCTCCGCGCCGCTGTAGCGCGAGAGGACGGACGCCACGGCGGCGAGCCACGCGGCATGGACGCTCATCCCGGTGCGATCACACCGGGCGTGCAGCGACGCGCGCGAGAACGCCACCGTACGCACGTGCGTGGCGACGGTGATCGGCAGGTTCGCTCGACGAGGATGTGAGGTTGGCAGTTGCACACCTCGTTAGCTGCCACAGGCGAGCGCGCGCGACAAAGCCGATCGTGACCGCGGCATTTGCACGCCCGCCTGTCAGGAGGAGCAACGCGAGCGGTCGGGGAGGTATGCTCGCGCGATGAGCCGATTCCCCCGCATCGACCTCGACGCGCTCGCGCTCGACCAGGGCGTAGATTTGCGTGCAGCATTGGCGCGGCTCACCCTGCTCTACGCCGACGTCGACGAGCGCAATGTACGCAACACGCGCGGCCTCGCCCTGCCCTGCGGCCGCGGCTGCGACGGCTGTTGTCACGAGAGCGTGTTCCTGACGCCGCTCGAGTTCTATGGCGCGTGGGACCTGCTGCAGCGCTCTTATGACGACGACACGCTCGACTACGTGGTCGATGAGGGCCTGCGCATCTACCTCGAGAACCAAGCGCTGATCGACGCCATCTCGGCGCCGCCGCCCAGCGAGGACACCGACCACACGCGCGTAGCGCGCGCGCTCCGCTTCCGTTGTCCCATGCTCGGCGCGGACGGCGCGTGCCTCGTGTATCCCATGCGCGAGGTGCTCGCGCGCCTGTTCGGCTGCAGCTTCAACGACGACGGCGGCGTCTACGGCTGCGATATCGTCGGCGCTCACTTGAGCGGACAGACCGTGCGCCTCGTGCGCGCGCGCCCCATGGCGATGCGCGTGCACGAGCTACCGCTCACGCAGCAGCAGCAGGTGTACCCCTATTACATTCACCGGCTCTATGGCGCCGCGCTCACGGCGGCGTGATGAGGTCGCCGGAATCGCTGACGGCGCTGCCGTCGTCCTTGCGTACGGCAGAGAGGATGTGCAGGCGGTTCTTGAGCACCAGCGCGCAGCCGTCCGACTCTAGCGCGATCCCGGCTCAGGCAGGTACGAGCGGCTTGAGCGCCGCGAGCACGTCGACGTAGCTGACGATGCCGAGCAGCGTCCCGCCGTCGATGACGAGCACGGCGCCGATGCGGTGGGCGAGCATCTCTTCGATGACCTGGCGCACGCTGGCGTCGGGCGGGAGCGCGTACACGTCGGGGTTCATGAGCTCTCGCACCGCGCGGCCGGTGCCGACCGGCGCCTTCCCCTCGACGCTCGGCGCGACGAGGCCGAGCACGTCGCGTTCGCTCAGCATGCCGACCACGCCGGTGTCGTCGACGACGGGCAGGTGACGGACGTCGGCGAGCGCGAGCAGCCCGAGGGCCTCGCCGACGGTGGAGTCCGCGCGCAGGCGGACGGGCTCGGGCGTCATCAGATCTTTGGCCAGCATGAGCGGATGCTGTGCCGCGCGGGGGACGGAGGCAAGGGCGCCGTCGCGGAGCACGCGCCATCGCGGAGCCGTGCTTCGTCGTCGCTGCGCCGCGTTGACGGCCGGGGGCCAAGATGGGATCCGCGCGCGGACGGGAGAGTCATGCTCACAGCGCCCCTCGCGGTGTCCCTGCTCGCGCTCAGCGCGGCGCTGGCGACGCCGCTCGTCCCCTCCGCGAGCGCCCACGGCACCGCTGCGTTGGCGCAAGCGGAGGCGGCGGCGGAGGCGTCCCCCGTCGTCGAGGATCCGCCCGCCGGCGACGTGACGCTGCCCGAAGGCGCCCGCGAGGTGCCGCCGAAGGAGGAGGCCAGCGGACCGCGCGCGCGCATGAGGGAGCGTCGCAAGCAGCGAGAGGCGGACGCCGAGGGGCTCGATCCGATCCTGACGACGGCGCTGCAGGTAGGCGCCGGCGTCGGCACCTGCGGCGTGTGCACGCTCGGCTACTGCGGCCTCAGCCTCGTCATCGGCGGCCCGCTCGGGCTGGTGCTGACGCCGCTCGGGCTGCCGCTCGTGACCGCGCTCGTCACCGGCGCCATCGACGCGGCGCTGTGCGGGGCCGTGGGGCTCAGCGTCGGATCGGTGCAGGCGCTGGTCGGCAACCAGCTCGGCAGCGAGGAAGGCAGCCTCTTGTGGCCCGCGCTCGCGGGCGCGGGCATCGGCGTCGGCGCGTCCGCGGTCGGGACGCTCGTTAGCCTCGCGCTCCCCCTCACGGGCTACGAGCCTCTGGAGCTCAAGCCCGGCGACACCTCGGTGGCGCTGGATGACCTCGTGGCGGTGTCGAACCCGGCCGCGCTCGCGCTGCAGGCGCTCACCTTGGGCGCGTGCGTGCTCGGCTGCGTCGCCATGCCCATCGTGCCTGTCCTCGTCTACAGCCTCGTCGCTGAGCCCAAGGCGACCTTGCGGGGCACCGCGAGCGAGCTCGAGTCGGGGGCACCGGCGCCCTCGCCGTCCCGTATGGCGATGGCCTATTGAAGCTTCGGAAGGATGGTCGCGATGCCGCTGCCGTTGTTCGTCGCCGCGCTCTCCCTGGCGCTCGGGATCGGCGCGCCCGCACCCGCGCCTGCGATCGCGGCGCCCCTCCTCGCGCAAGACGATCGACTCGAGGAAGACTTCGGGGATCCGCCGCCTCCGCCGCCTCCGCTCGACGCCGCCGAGGGAGAGCCGCCGCTCGATCCCGTCGGGGACGCGCCTGCGCTGCCGCCGCCCCTCGTCGAGGACACGCCGGACGCGCCCAGCCCTGACGACGACGAGGGCAACGAGGAGCGCGAGGCCGATGACGGCGGCGACGGGGAGAGCTCGGTGCTGCTCACGCGCGTCTTGCAGTACGGCGCCGGCGTCGGCACCGTCGCCCTCTGCGGCGCCCTCGGGGTCGGCGCTGGCTGCTGCGGCGTCACCTGCCTGACGGCGGCGCTGCAGCCGCTGCTGTTCTCGATGCCCCTGCTCACCCCCTGCTTGTCAGCGCTCTTCTCGACCGCCCTCGGCGCCGGCGCCGGCGCGGCTGCCGGCGCCGTGGAGGTGCTGGTGGGCAACACCTTCGGCGACGAGGAGGGCGCCTTTCTCTGGCCCACGCTGGCCGCCAGCGGCACCGGCGCCGGGCTGCTCGCCCTGGCCGGCGGCGCGACGGTGCTGAGCACGCTGCTCTCGCCGGCCTTCAACGCGCCGCAGCCGGGCAACCTGCAGTTCAACACCCCCGTCACCTGCCTGTTCTCGAGCGCCACCCTGCTCTTGTGCGGCGCCTGTTGCGTGTCGGCGCCGCTCGCGGGTGTGCTGACCTATGGCGCGATCGCGACCCCGAAGGCCCCCGCGGAGGAGGCCGCTGCGCTAAGCTCGGCGCCCCGAGGGCCAACGCTCGCGTCCACCGCGAGCGCCATGGCGTTTTAGAGCGCTGATCCCGCGCCGTGTGCTGAGACACGCCCACGGGCGTTCTCCTGTCGTCCCGCTATGCTGGGCCGACTCGGAAGGACCTGAAGGCCAGAACCTTGGCGAAAGACGCGACGACGTTCCACGGTGGCGAGCCGGCCCTCTCCGCGCTGCCGGTCGCTCTCGGCGGCTTCCCCGTCGTGCGTCTGCTCGGCGAAGGCGGCATGGGCCGCGTCTACGCCTGTCGCGACGAGAAGCTCGACCGCTTCGTGGCCGTGAAGGTGCTGAAGCCCGATCTGGCCGAGCTGCCGCCCATCGTGCAGCGCTTCCTGCGCGAGGCGAAGGCCATGGCGCGCATCACGTCGAGCCACGTCGTCACCGTGCACGCGGTCGGCGAGGACAACGGCGTCCCCCTGCTCGTCATGGAGATGCTCGACGGCGAAGATCTCGCCGCCCGCGTGCAGCGCAAAGGCAGGCTCGAGGTCGGCGAGACGCTGCGCTACCTGATGGACGCGGTGCGCGGCCTCAAGGACGCCGCCGACGCCGGCATCATCCACCGCGACGTCAAGCCGGCGAACCTGTTCCTCGTCGACGGCGCCGTCAAGCTGACCGACTTCGGCCTGGCGCTGCCCGTCGGCGGGGACGCGCGCCTGACGCAGGACGGCCTCGTCGTCGGCACGCCGCACTACCTCGCGC
>CAYLZW010000096.1:0-18839 GCA_964388085.1 uncultured Myxococcales bacterium
AGAACAACTTCATGGTGAAGAACGCGATCATCGCGCTCGGCGACATCGGCGACGAGAAGTCGGTGCCCGTGCTCGTGAAGATGCTGTTCTTCGAGCGCAACGTGAGCTTCTATCGCGAGGCCAGCTACGCGCTCTTCCAGATCGGCAAGCCCGCCGTCGACGAGCTCTTGAAGGTCTACCACGGCAAGTTCGAGCCCATCGAGGACCTGCACATCCCCGTCGGCATCCAGAAGGCGAAGGCCCTCGAGGTGCTGACCGACATCGGCGACGAGCGCGTCGTGTCGCTCGCGCTCGAGACCGGCGACATCAACGCCAGCGACACCGAGAGCGTGCTCGCGCGCGCCAAGGCGCACGTGGCCCTCGGCCGCCTCGGCGTGAAGAAGGCGACGCCCATCCTGATGAAGCACTGGGACGACGTCGACGTGTCCAAGTCCGAGTTCGCGCTCGCGGCGGTCTCGCACATCGGCGACCGCAGCGCCGTGCGCCCGCTGCTCGAGATGTCCTCGCACGACGGCTTCATGAACCAGTGCGTGAAGAAGCAGGACAACCCCGAGTCGGCCTGCCGCTTCTCGGAGGCGCAGATCCGCAAGGTCCGCCTCGAAGCGCTCTCGCGCCTCGCCGGCGGTGACGTCGTCGACGCCTGGAAGAAGATGATCGCCGACGCCGACAAGAACATCGCCGACGAGAAGGCCAAGGCCGCGGCCGCCGAGGGCCAGGACAAGCAGGTGGCCGAGAAGGCCGCCAAGGGCCACGAGAAGACCAAGGCGCTCCTCAGCGAGCGCCTGCCCATGCTCGAGGCGGCCAAGGAGTGCGGCGACAAGTCCGACTGCTGGGTGGGCAAGCTCAAGAGCGAGAACCCGCGCGTGCGCGAGAAGGCCGGCTACGAGCTGCTCTACAGCAAGGAGCCCACGGCGACGGCGGCCCTGCTCGAGTCGCTCGGCGACCAGGACAACGAGGCGCGCTACGCGGCGATCCTCGCCGTCTGGCGGCGCTTGCCCAAGGAGGGCGTGAAGCGCGTCGACGAGATCCTCGAGGCGGAGAAGGGCAAGACCCAATTCGTGCGCATCAACGAGGATCTGAAGCGTCTTCGGGTGAAGCTCGAGCGGGGTTACTGAGCTCGGAACTTCGATCCAGACGAATTTTCACGCAAAGCCGCAGAGCCGCCAAGGGGAACAGAAAAACGTTCTCCTTTGGGGCTTTGCGGCTTTGCGGTTTTGCGGCTCTGCGTGAATTTTGTTCTGGATCGCGCCTCGCGTTTCCAGTCGATGCGAGTGATCAATACGTTCCACGACGGAGGCATCGAAATGACGAACCCGCTCCTCGAGAAGTCCGACCTTCCCGCCTTCGATCGCATTCGCGCCGAGCACGTTGTGCCCGCCATGACGACGCTGCTCGACGCTGTGGACGCCGCGCTGCCGGTGCTCGAGAAGGAAGCGACCCCCACCTGGCAGGGGCTCGTGGAGCGCATCGACGACGCCTGGGAGGACGCGACGAGAGCGTGGCGGGCGGTCAGCCACCTGAACGGTGTGCGCAATACGCCCGAGCTGCGGGAGGCGTATCTGGCGGTGCAGCCGCGGCTCGTCGAGCTCGGGCTCAAGTGGTCGCAGTCGAAGCCGCTGCACGAGGCGTTCACGCAGCTGCGGGAGGGCGAGGGGTGGGCGACGCTCGACGACGCACAGCACCGCGTCGTCGAGCAGCGGCTCCGGGACGCGCGCTTGTCGGGCATCGAGCTCGAGGGGGCGGCGCAAAAGCGCTTCAATGAGATCCAGGGCGAGCTGAGCGAGCTGGCGACGAAGTTCTCGAACAACGTGCTCGACGCCACCAAGGCGTGGTCGCTCTCGCTCACGCAGAAGGACGACGTTGCCGGGCTGCCCGAGAGCGCGCTCGAGATGTTGGCGCAGGCCGCGAAGAGCGCCGGCCACGAGGACGCGACGCCGGGTGACGGGCCGTGGCGCCTGACGCTCGATCCGCCGAGCTACCTCGCGTTCATGAAGCATGGCCAGAAGCGGGAGCTGCGCGAGCGGCTCTATCGGGCCTTCGTCACGCGCGCGTCGTCGGGAGAGCTCGATAACGCGCCGCTGATGGAGCGCATCCTCACGCTCCGGCACGAGAAGGCGAAGCTGCTCGGCTTCGAGAGCTACGCGGAGCTCAGCCTCGCCTCGAAGATGGCGCCCGACGTGAAGTCCATCGAGCGCTTGCTCGACGAGCTGGTCGGCGCTTCCAAGCAGGCCGCCGAGGAGGACCTGGCCGACTTCCGCGCCCTCGCGAAGGAGGGCGTGCCGGGCGCCCCCACCGGCGACGAGGTCTGTAACTGGGACGTCGAGCTGCTGGCCGAGCGGCTGCGCGAGCGGCGCTTCTCGTTCACCGACGAGGAGATGCGTCCCTACTTCTCGCTGCCCCGCGTGCTCGACGGCATGTTCTCGCTCGTCGAGCGCCTGTTCGGCGTGAAGGTGCGCGCGGCGGACGGGGAGGCGCCGGTCTGGCACAAGGACGTGCGCTTCTTCCGCGTTTCCGACGCGAAGTCCGGTGACGACGTCGCTGCCTTCTATTTGGACCCGTACTCACGGCCCGAGGACAAGCGCGGCGGCGCCTGGATGGATGAGTGCGTCGTGCGTCGTCGTCGCTCCGGTGACGCGAAGCCGCGCCTCCCCGTCGCCCATCTCGTGTGTAATCAGTCCCGGCCGGTCGGGGACACGCCGTCGCTGATGACCTTCCGCGAGGTGGAGACGCTGTTCCACGAGTTCGGCCACGGCCTGCAGCACATGCTGACGCGCGTCGACGAGCCGGACGCCTCGGGCATCAACGGCATCGAGTGGGACGCCGTCGAGCTGCCGAGCCAGTTCATGGAGAACTGGTGCTACCACGAGGACACGCTGCTCGGCCTCGCCAAGCACCATGAGACCGGCGAGGCGCTGCCGAAGGTGCTGTTCGAGAAGCTGAAGGCCGCGCGCACCTACCGCGCGGGCTGGCTGATGCTGCGGCAGATCGACTTCGCGCGCACCGACCTCGAGCTGCACCATCGTTATCAGCCGGGGCAGGGCGAGACGCCCTTCGACGTGCACGAGCGCATCGCCGCCGCGACGTTGGTGCTGCAGCCGATTGAGGGTGACCGCTTCCTGTGCAGCTTCTCGCACATCTTCGCGGGCGGCTATGCCGCCGGCTACTACAGCTACAAGTGGGCCGAGGTGCTGAGCGCGGACGCCTTCGGCGCCTTCGAGGACGCCGGGCTCGACGACGACAAGGCGCTGCGCGAGGTGGGCTTGCGCTTTCGAAACACCGTGCTCGCGCTCGGTGGCAGCAAGCACCCCATGGACGTGTTCAAGGAGTTCCGCGGCCGGGAGCCGTCGACGATGGCGCTGCTGCGGCACAGCGGGCTCGCGCCCGAGGTGCAGGCTCGGGCTTGAGCGCTCCCGGCGATTTACGCAGGTGAGGGCACAGGGCACAGGGCAGGGAGGGCTCGTGTCCCCTTTGGGGACCCGCCCTAGGGAGACGCGTCAGTACGCCATCGCCAGCGTCGACTCCTCGACCCCTGCGCGCCGGTGGGACGGCGGCAGCTCGGCAGTCACGCCGCCCGCGGCCGCGCGCTTGTACGCGTTCGTGACGGCGCCGCTCAGCCACACCGAGACGCCGCCGACGATGGCCGCGACGACGACCGCGATGGCACCGAACACGGTCGTCGTGACGCTCAGCGCGAACAGGTCGTCGTAGGCGGCGACGCCGGCGGCATCGAAGGCGAACACGCTCGGCAGGACGATGGCCGCGATCATCGACAGCACGCCGCCGAGGGTGAGGCCCGCGCCGAGCCCGACCGTTTGTCCGGCGAGCTGCCAGGTGCCGAGGCGCGTCCAGGCGAGCCCGGTCCCGTCGGCTTCGGCGGCGCTCATGTCGATCGCGCTCAGCAGGTCTGCCACCGAGCCGCCGATGAGCCCGACCTCTCCGAGGAGCAGGGGCAGCGCCGAGACCGCCACGGCGATGAAGCCGCCGAGCTCGGTCCAGTACGCCGCGGTGCCGAGCCCGGAGGTGCCGAGCGCGTCGGCCACCGCGAGCGCGTGCAGGCCCGCGCCGAGGAGCGCGCCGCCGACCATCATCGCGGGCACGCCGACCGCGCGGCCGGTGAAGGAGATGCCGTCGTGGACGTCGACGCTGTCGGCCTCGAGCGCGCTAGCGGCGGCGGGGGCCATGGCGCCTGGCTCGGGAGCGGGCTCCGCCTCCTCGTCCTGGGCGTGGGCGGCCAAGGAGGCGAGCAGGGCGAGGGCGATGACGATCGAGCGGGACGAGAGGGACACGGTGGCTCCGCGGGCTGGTGCGCGCGCTCTGCCACAATGACGCGACGCCATCAACGCGAGGTCCGTTCGCGAACGCCAGCCGTACTACGAGGCGTCGTCCTGACGAGGGTCAGCGGAGCTCTTTGGCCGCGGGTGCGTAGAAGTATTTGAACAGGCCCGGAGGCATCGGGCGCAGGTAGCAACCGTCGCGGCTCCCGGAGCAATCGTAGATGTAGGGCACGCCTTTCTTCACGCCGGCGAACAGGCCGCCGTGCCATTGCGAGCCCCACGCGTGGCCCTCGTGCGTCGACAACGGGGTGCCGACGGGGACCTTGTTCCAGTTGGTGATGCGGTTCCAGTTCTTCCTGCCGGACGCCGTGCCCGCGTCGCCGACGGGGAGCTTGGACTTGCCTTGCTTCGAGAGCACCGGATCCCAGACGCGCCGCACAAAGCCCCAGCAATCGTTGACGCCGTCGAAGCGATAGCCGCCGGTGCGGTTGATGGTGCCGCCGATGTTGCGAGCGCGCTTCATGATCCGCGCTTGCTCCTGGCGTCCGCTGCGCTCGACGGTGACGCCTTGCAGCTCCTTCCACGTCGCCGGGTTCACGCGGCCGGTGTCCTTGAGGCCTGCCTTGCGCTGGAGCTCCTTCACCATCCCGGCCGTGCGCTCGTCGAAGACGCCGTCGGTGCGCTTCGGGTTGAAGCCGGCCACGCGCAGGTGCCGCTGGATGACCTGGACGGCCGGACCGCGATCGCCCTCGCGAACGCCGCGCACACCGTCCCGCTTCTTGTTCGCGCCCATGGCAACCAGCCGGTCCTCGGCGCGTCGCCGCCTGGAGGCGTCGACGACCTTCTTGCGCGGCTTGTGCTTGAGCGCCTCGACCTCCCGCTGCAGCGTCCGCTGCGCCGCCGGGCCGAGCAGCTCACTCTGCGCCCGCCGGCGCAGCGCCGGCTGATCGCGCTTGAAGTGCCGCACGGCGGCCGCGGTCTCCCTGTCGAAGACGCCGTCCGCCTTCACGTCGTAGCCGAGCCGCTTCAGCATGTGCTCGAACTTCTGGATGCGCTCGCCCTGCTGCCCGACGCCGAGCCTCTTTCCTCCGTGCTCCTTCACGCGCTTCACGACCGCGCCCAGGCGGTTCATCATGCGGTCGTCGACGACACCGCTCTGCGGCAGCCCGGTGGCCTCCTGAAACGCCTTGATGGCCGCGATGGTCTTCAGGTTGGCGACGCCGTCCTTCGGGCCCGGGTTGAAGCCCGCGCGCGCCAGCATCTGCTCAATGTGCCGGATCTCCGCCTTGCTGTGATCCGCCGTCAGCGTCGCGGGAGTCCCGCGGGGCGGGAGCGAGCGAGCAGCGCTGTTCGACGAGGAGGGAGAAGCGACGGGCATGTAGGCCTCCGTAAGACGCAGTGGGTATCGGAGCCACACAGCCGCCCGTGCCTCGGAAGATGGACGTCCCCCAATCGGCGGTGCGACACAGTGCGCGGAGGTGCGACACGAGCTGCTGCGGCAGCCGGTACCGAAGGGAAACCAACGCGGTGACGGCCTCGGTAAGTCCCGCCCGTGGGGGCAGAAGGCGCCCCCGAGCCTCGTCCACGCCGAGTCAGTTCGCGAACGAGCTCGTCTCCGTGCCTCAGCGGCCCCGCAGCGAACCCACCGTGAATCCGCTCACCGGCAGCCTCGTCGCCGCGGCCGTGACGTCGCCCTTCGCCCCCGAGGGGGCCCCGGCCGTCAACGCCGCCGGCACCGCGACCTGCTCCCCCGCCGTCGACGGAACCGCGACCTTCGGCTTCGCCGCTTTCCCGTCCCCCGACGAGCTGCCGCCGAGAAGCGAGCGGATCTCTCCCCAGCGCACGCGCTCCTCGCCGACCAGCTGTTTCAAGCGCGCCCCGCTCTCGCCGCCCAGAGTGGCCGCGTGCGCGTCGAGCCCATCAAAGAACTTGTCGAGGTAACCAAGGTCGCGCTCGAAGGCCATGAGCCGTCTCCGTCGTCATGAGGCGTCAGACCTCGCCAGCCCCAGGAAGCTGACGGGGATGCTCACACACATCAGCAGCATCGTGTAGCCCAGGACGCCCCGCACCCTCTGCTCCTGCCGGGCGGGCGGCAGCAACCCCCAAACCCTGCGACGTCTGACCGTTACAACTTGAACGACCTCGCCGTATCTCCCGTGGGTGCCCGTCGTGCTCCCCCAGAGAGGGCACCTCGCCGGCGGCTGTCGTGGTGGACGGCCGCCGGCGTATTTTTGATTCAAATCAGCCGGTTACGGAAGAGGCTCAGGCAAGTCGCGGGCTGCCGTCCGGGGCGCGCTCGAGGCCGCAGGCGTGCGCGACGCCGTCCCGGTAGTCGAGCCAGTGGAAGAGCGCGTCCTCCATGGCCTCGAGGACCGCCAGGCGCCGCTCGGGGGCGATGGCCCCAAGCACCGAGCGCCAGGCCGCGGCGCGATGCTCTCCCTCGACGCTGCGGTGCGCTTTGGTGAGCGCCAGGTGTCGGAGCGCGAGGCCGTAGTGCTTCACGAGCGGGTGGTCCTCGAGCGGCGGGGACGGACGCTTCGGTGCGCTCTCGTCGAGCTCCCCGCGCTCGTAGGGCGTGCCTTCGACGAAGAGCGTGACGACGGCGGTGGCCGCGTCCCAGCCCGCGTGCTGGCTGACGTGATCGAGAAAGCGCCGGTAGCGACGGGCGCCGGGCAGGAGGGCGACGTCGTCGAAGCGCGAGAGGTCCATGCCGAGCCCGCGCGGGTACTCGAGGAACAGCTCGGGGTGGGGGCGTCCGGCCGCGACGCCGCCCGTCTCCTCCTCGTAGAGGTTCTCCGCCAGCTCCCGTCGCACGGCGGGGCTCGGACAGCGCACGTACGCGCGGCCGACGAGGACGGGGAAGTCGCGCACGTAGGTCGCATACTCCTGCTCGAGGTGGACGTGCAGCCGGTCCTTCGGCACGAGGCCGCTCCCGAAGGCGGGCCACGCCCAGTGAAGCTTTCGCTCCATGAGCGAGAGGAGCGCTTCCTGGAAGGCGTCTCGGTCCATCGTCACCTCGTAACGACCTGCCGGTCAGCAGGGTAGCGAGGTCGATTTCGGCGGCGTCAGGGGCTCCCAGTGCAGCCACTGCGCGGAGGGCGGCGCTACGAACACGGACACGTCGACGAGCTTCGCGGCCGTGGGCTCGTCGTCGGCGTCGCGCGGACAGCAGCTCACGAGCTCGGCCATGCGCTTGGCGTCGGCGCACGAGGTCAGCGCGCACAGGCCGTCGTGGTTGCGATCGCGGAACGAGAACGCACGGCGCACGTGATCGAGGCTGCCGTCGGGGAGCCGCGAGGCGGTGTCGTCGAGCACGTCGTCGGCGCGCAGCTCGTCGAGGCCCTGGTAGCCGGGCGCGATCTCGAACAGCGCCACCTCACGAAGCCAGCGCTGGTACACGATCCAGCTGGCACCGGCGGCGGCACCGTCGGGGATGGACGTCGCCTGGTGCAGCTCGGCGGGCGAGAACGGCAGCGGGAAGTCTCCCTCCTCGGCGACGAGGCGCGCGCCGACGTCCTCGGCGTCGAGGAAGCAGAAGGGCTCCAGGATGCGGCGGGCGAGGTGCACGAGGCTCCGGCGCGCGGCGAGCGTCGGCGCGGCGATCTGCACGAGGATGTCACCGCGCGGCTCGCCCCAGCCGGTCTCGCGCGACGCCTCGACGAGGGGGCGCGCTCGCGACGCGAGATCGCCGTAGGCCGGGTGATCGTCCAGGCAGCGCAGCGAGAGGCTGACGAGCACGACCGCGGCCTCATCGTCGGCGGCGTTGCCGAGCGCCTTCATGAGGCGGGCGCAGAGCGCGCGCGTGTCCTCGGGCCAGGAGGTGTCGGGACAGCGCCAGACCTGCGACACGGTCAGGAGTCCGGGGCCGTGCAGCAGCGCGTTGACGTGTGGTCGCATGTGCGCATCACAGCCACAAAATCCCACTTAGGCAATGCGCTCCGCGCACCTTTTGACCGAGGACGAACGGCCCTGCCCCCTCACCTTGGCCAGGTGCTGAGCAGGACCGGGATCGCGTGCTGGCTGGCGGCCTCGGGATCCGCCTTCATCCAGGCCTGGGCGAGCTCGCGCGCGTCCTCGAAGCGGCCGAGCTCGGCGTTGGCGGTGATGAGCGAGTAGCGCGCGCTGTTGTTGAGCGTCGTCGCGTCCTCGCTCTCGTCGTCGCCCCAGCGCTCGAGGTAGCGGCGGCACTCGACGATGACGGTCTCGTGCGCGGCGTGCGACACGCCGGCGCTGCAGCGCTGCAGATCGAGCCCGCGTAGGCGCACCTCGCGGTAGGGCAGGGTGCGCTCGTCCTCGAGGATCTTGCGCCGCTCCGCTTCGATCTCGGCCAGGCGGGCGGCCGTCTTCTCGTCCCCGCGCTGGTGTCGCCGCCGCTGTTGGATCTCGCTCTGCATCAGCATCGACACCGAGCCGAAGAACGTGCCGGCCGGGAACTCCTTCAGGTGGCGCTCGCCCGCCTGCAGCAGGAGGTCGTGCTGCTTGAGCATCTGGTGCGCGAGCACGAGGTAGTACGACGCGTACTCGCGCACGTCGGTGGTGCCGTACGCCGGCGGCAGGTTCATCCGGTAGATGCGCTCGGCGACGTCCTGCAGCTCGCGGTAGCGGAACGACGTGACGTGGCTCTGCAGGAGCTGGAGCGCCAGCACCGAGCGCTGCGCCGCCGGCACGCTCGTGTCGTCGAGGGCGGCCAGGCCGCGCTGCTGTTGCTGCTCGCGCAGCTCGTCCGCGCGCTGCTCGTAGCCTTGAAGCCGGCGCTGTAGCTCCTCGAGGTCGCGGGTGGCGTACTCGAAGTCGGGGTCGAGCTCGACGGCGTCGCGCAGGAACTGAACCCGCTCGGCGTCCGACGACGTGAGCAGGCTGAGCGAGTAGAGGCGGTAGGCGCCGAGCGTGTCCTCGTCGCTCGCGGGCTTCACCGGCGCCGCGCCTTCGGGCTGCTTCCGCTCGACGTCCGAGGGGGGCGTGCGCTTGGCGGCGGGGCGGCTCGTGCCGCGCCGGCGCTGCCGCGGGCGGACCTTGTGCCCGAGCAGGCGGGCGACGATCTGGTCCTGCAGCGAGAAGATGCGCGAGAGCGCGCCGGTGACCTTCGCGGTGTCGCGCACGACGCCCGTCTCCACCTGCACGAAGCGCGCGGTGATGCGGATCTGTTTGCCGGCCTGCTGAAAGCCGCCGACGACGACCGTCTTGGCGCCGACCAGCTTGCCGAGCTGCGCCGCGGTGGACGCCTCCGCGCCCGCGCTCCCCTGCAGCGCCAGCTCCGCGAGCGCGCGATCGATCTGCGCTCGCTCGACGACGCTGACCTTGCCCTTCTTGAGGTCCGAGATCATGGTCTCGGCGATGCCCACCTTGAGCCAGTCGAGCGCGGGGTCGGCGTTCAGGTTCTGAAAGGGCATCACCGCGACGACGCCCGTGTCCGCGGCCTGCGCGTTCGCCACGGACGCGGGCAGCAGCGCCGCGCAAGCGACGAGCAGCGACGCGAGCGCGCGCACGACGACGATCATGGCCGCATGCGCTCCTTCACGGTGCGCACGCCTTCCTTCACCTGCTTGGCGAGCTCGTCCTGCAGCTCGAAGACGTCGTTCTCCGGGCGGTCTACCTTGACCGCCACCAGGACCTCGCCGGTCTCCACGTCGACGAAGCGGGCGGTCGCGCGCAGGCGGCCGGCGCCGCGCTGGAACGCGCCGAGCACGGCCACCTCGGCGCCCGCGATCTTGCCGAGGGCCGCGCGCGTGGCCGGGTCCACGTACTTGCTCTGCGAGAACTCGAGCTCGCCGATGTCGACGTCGATCTGCCCGCGCTCGATGAGCTGCACGCCGGCGACGCTGCCGAAGTCGGTGACGACGACCTCGGCGAGGCCGTCCTTCAGGTAGTCGAGGTCCTCGTCGCCGGAGATGTTCTTGAACGGCAGCACCGAGACGCGCACCGCGCCCTCGTGCCGCGTGGCGGACGGAGCCGCCGAGGCCCCCTCGCCGGGCTGCGCGTTCGGGACGACGCCGGCCGGCGCGGGCTTCTCGTCGACGACGGCGGCGGCAGGGGGCTCGACGGCGCGCTCGCGGGCCTTGCTCTCGAGCACGTCCTCGCGCATGCCGAGGGCGATGATGATGATGCCGAGAGCGATGACGGCGCCGACGCCCATGGCGCCGAAGGTGAGGGCGAACGCGCTCTTCGCGTGTCGCGACGGATCGCTGGCGGGCACGATCGTCGCCTGGGGCGGCGCCTTCGCGGCCGGAGCGGTGAGGGCGGGGAACGCCTCCTTCGAGCTCGAGCGCAGGGGGGCGCGCGCCGGTCTCGAGGCCGCGGCCGAGAACGACGCGCGTGGCTCGCCGAAGAGCGCGTAGCCGGCGAACGAGAGCGGACGCGCGCCGCCCTCCTGGAGCTGCCGCCGCGCCTGCTGGGCGGCCTCTCCATAGGGCGCGCCGAACAAGCAGCGCTCGTAAAAGCGCAGCGCGAAGAAGAGCGCGTCGTCGTCGGGGATCTCCCACGCGGGGGCCAGGTAGTGCTCGACGCCGCGCATCAGCAGGGCGGGCGCGAGGCCGCTGCCGCTCGCCTCCGACCAGCCAGCGCTCGTCGACGCGCGGCAGCCGTTCAGGAAGAACAGCTCCGGCGGGCCGCCAGAGAGCCCGTCCGCAAGCTCGGTCGCCGGCAGCACACCGTCGTGCAGCGAGATGCCGGGCGCCCCCTCGTCGCTCACGCCCGTGTGCCCCGCGAAGTGCACGAGCCGCGCGCCGCGCACGGCCTCGAGCACGTCCGCGCGCGTGTGCGCGCCGTCGAGATGGCGCACGTCCGTCAGGCCGGCGTCGGCGAGCAAGCGCCGCACGGCGGTGCCCTCGGTGGAGGCCGCGGGCAGGTCGCCGGTCGGGTTCGAGACGACGACACAGTGCCCTGCGAGGCCTGGCCCGTCGTGACGAGGGCGGCTCGGCGGCGCAGCGTCGGCGCGCGCGGCGACCACGCGCCCGACGGCGAAGCGCAGGCCGAGGAACGTCTCGCCGTCGTGCAACAGCTCCCAGGGCACCTGCACGAGGTTGTCGTCGAGGTGCAGGCGCAGGAACGAGAGCTCGGTCTCGCGCAGCCTCGTGCGCGCGCGCTCGCTCAACGTCGTCGCGAAGAGCTCCTTGCCGGCGCGCTCGACCTGCTCCATATAGCCGCGCTCACCGCCGCCGTGCGCGAGCGTGGCGATGTGACGCGCGGCGTCGTCGAGCTGCGCGCGCGTCAGAGGCTGGACGCCGTAGGCCTTCACCGTCTGCTTCTCGCGCGCCCCGTCGACGGCGGCGACGCGCAGGCCCTCGTCGGTGACGCCGAGCTCGAGCACGAACAGCTCGTCGGTGGACGCGTCCCCGCGCGCGGTGCCGGCGCCCCCCCACCGCAGCACGACGACGGGGAAGGGCTCTGCCTTGCCCTTGAACGAGAGCTCACCGCGCGGGCGGGCGTGGTGCCCGGACGCGGCGGGCAGGGCGTCGTAGAGCGATCGGGACAGCAGCACCTCGTCGCCGTCCGCCGCGCTGGCCACGCGCGCGGCCGTGTTCACGGTGTCGCCGAACACGTCGTCTCCGTCGACCATCACGCGGCCGGCGTGCACACCGATGCGCACGCGGATGGGGTCGTCGTCGTGCGTTTGCGCGTCGCGCAGGCGGCGCTGCATCGCGGCCGCGGCGTCTACCCCGAGCGCCGGCTCGGGGAACACCGCCATGATGGCGTCGCCGATGGTCTTGACGATGCGCCCGCCGTGCTCGCTGACGACGGGAAAGAGCAGGTCGTTGTGCTGGTGTACGCGCGCGAGCCCCTCGATGTCTCCCTTGGACTCGAAGTACTGCGTCGAGCCGACGATGTCGGTGAACAGCACGGCCATCTCGATCGAGTGCTTGTCGAGCAGCGCCTGGTCGATGTCCCGCCGCACGGCGAGCAGGCGCTTCAGGTCACCGTCGTCATCGAGTGCGCTCATGGGGGAGCATGCTAACAGCGCGCGTGCCCCACGTCCGGCGCGCGCACACGAGACGTGATCGCCGCTACAGGGCCGGCCTCAGCGAGCGACGAGCTCGACCTCCACGTCGAGGTCCTCCGTCCCTCGACGCACCTTGAGCATCACACGCTCGCCCGCGCCCGCGGCGCGCAGCGCGTTCGCGAGCGCCCGCAGGTCGGTGATGCGCTGGCCTCCAAAGCCCACCAGCACGTCCCCGGCCCGCAGGCCCGCCTTGTCCGCGGGTGAGCCCGGAGTGGTCCCTTGGAGGCGGACGCCCGGGCCGGAGAACGCCATGTCGGGGATGGTCCCGAGCGCGACCTTGCGAGGGCCCTCGCGGGCGCCGGAAGACGACCTGGCAGGGGCGGTCGACGACGTCAGCGGCTCCGCTCGGTCGGCGAGCCACGCCAGCAGCTCATGGGTGAGGACGGCGGCGTCGACGAGGGTGTCGGGCTCGACGTCTCGGGCGACGTCGTCGGGCGTGTGCCAGCCGGGGGCGGGTCCGGCGAAGACGTGCACCGCCGGGATGCCGCGCGAGAGGAACGACTGGTGGTCGGACGCGGACAGGCCCGTGGCGGCCATCTTGCTCTCGACGCCGGTGACGAAGCCGACGCCCATGAACGCGTGCACCCACTCGCGCGCGCTCTCGTGACCGGCGACCAGGAAGGGCTGGCCCATGCGGCGCCCGATGGTGTCGAGGTTGACCATGCCGACGATCTTCTCGGCCGCGTCCTCGCCGAGCTCCTGGAGGTAGCGGGAGGAGCCTCGGAGGCCCGATTCTTCACCTGTAAAGATGACGAAGTGAAGCGTGCGCTCGCGGGGGCCGTCCGAGCGCATCTTGCGCGCCACCGCGAGGAGCACCGAGACGCCGGACGCGTTGTCGTTGGCGCCCGGATGAATCTTCCCGGCGTTCCCCGCGCGGGCGTCGTTCAGGCCGCGGCCGAGATGATCGAGGTGGGCGCCGAGGACGACGGCGGGCAGCGCAGGGTCTCGTCCGGGGAGCGTCGCCACCAGGTTGCACGCGCGAACGAGCCTGCCGCCAGGCTCCAAGGGGTCCGTGAAGCAGTGGCGCCTCGCGGCCTCTCCGAAGCCGGCGCGCTCGAGCTCCTCGAGGACGGCGGCGGTCGCGCGCTCGAGGCCGGGCGTCCCATAACCTCGCCCCTCGTAGGCAGGCTTCGACAGCTCTCGCACCCAGGACACGAGCGCGCCCTCGTCGAACGGAGGCGGCAGCGTCGCCAGCGGCTCCCTCGCTTCGAGGACGAACGAGGCCCGCGCGCCGGGCTTCACGTCGGTGACGAGCGGGCTCGTGGCCGGCTCCCAGGTGCCTTTGAGCACATTCGTCGGCTCGTCCCCCTCGAAGCCGAGGTACCCGTACTTGCCGTAGTGCGGCAGCTTGCGCGCGAGCCCGGGGATGGCGTCCGCGTCGTCGGTGGCCACGAACGCGAGCCCGAGCGCTCGCGCGCGCGGGTGCTCGAAGGCGAGGGCGAGGCTGTGGTCGCCGTTGTCCTGCGTCTGGCCCGCGATCTCGAACCGGCCGTCGTCGAACGAGGCGCCCGCCCGCAGGGCGCCGATGACCGCGGCGCCGCGCAGGTTGTTGCCGTAGCCGAGCACCCACACGGCGGCGTCGTCGGGCAGCGTGCTGACGTCTCCGTCGCTGACGATCCGGCAGCGCGCGGACGCAGGCCCGCAGATCTTCTCGGCGAAGCCGCGCCAAGCGGAGCGCTCCTCGTCGGAGGCGAGGGTGGGCAGCACGAAGAGCATCCTCTCGCCGCCGAGCGCGCGCGAGAGCGTCGGCGCTACCTCGTCGGGATGCAGCGCGCGGAACACGTCGTAGTGCGGGTCCACGCGCACGCGCAGGGGCTCTGCCGTCGTCGAGAGCGTGGCGAGCGCGCGCTCGTCGTCGACACCCCCGGCGAAGCGCGCGCTCGCATACACCGTCTTGCCGTCCGCCAGCGCGACGGCCACCGGCACCGTCATGGGAAAGCTCTTGCCCGCCTGCGCTTGCTCGAGCGTCACCTGCAGCTCGTACGGCCCGGAGGCGGACGCGCGACGGGCGCGGACCTCGGCCCAACGAACGACGGGAGCGCCGACGCCGTCGACCCACGAGGTGAAGAAGGCGTCGAGTGGACGGCCGCCGGCCTGCTCGAGGCTCGCGCGCAGGTCGTCGAACCCGGCGCGCTGGTACTTATGCTCGTCGAAGAAGCGCCGCAGCCCGGCCCTGAACACGTCGTCACCGAGCTCGCGGCGAAGCATGTGCAGCACCATCATCCACTTGCCGTAGCCGACGGCCTCGGACGCGCGCGAACGCCGCTCCGTGAAGGTACGCAGCGGGAAGTCAGCCTCGTCGCGCACGTAGTCGGCGTAGCGCACGAGCGCGTTGCGCCGGTACGCCTCGCCCTTGCCGCGCTGCTCTTGCACGAGGTGGTCGGCGAGGTACGCGGTCAGCCCTTCGCTCCAGTTGCCGTCGCCCCCCTCGAGGTAGACGCCGTTGCCCCACCAGTTGTGCAGCAGCTCGTGTGGGAACGACGAGTGCAGCAGGAACGGGAAGCGGATGACCTTCGGCCCGAGCAGGGTGAAGGAGGGCATGCCGTAGCCCGTCTCCCAGAAGTTCTCGACGACGGAGAAGCGCGGCCACGGGTAAGGCCCGATGAGCCCCTCGTACATGCCGAGGTACTGGCGCGCGACCTCGAGGTACTTCTGGCCGAGCGTCGGGTCCGGGGCGCGCAGCAGCACCTCCACGACGACGTCACCGACCTGCGTGCTCGCCCTCGTCCAGGGGCCGGCGACGAGGTGCGCGCCGTCGCTCGGGTGCTCGCCGTGAAAGGCCGCGCGGCCCGCCGCCGCCTCGCGAGGGGCGCTCTCGCTGACGGCGCTCCACGACGAGGGCAGCCCGCTCACCTCGAGGTCCACGAGCACCAGCTCGTCACCGAGGCGCGGCAGCCAAGCGCTCGCGGGCGAGAGGTAGACGCCGTCCGTCGAGACGATGCCGCGCGTCTCGGAGAAGCTGCGCGCGTGCTCCTCCTCCATGGGCACAGGGGCGTGCGCGATGCGCCCCTGGTAGCGCAGGGCGATCACGCCGTCGTCCGGACGCACGCGCCAGACGCGAACGGGACCAGCCGGACGCTCGGCGCTGACGAGCTCGCCCCGCGCGACCTCGAGCTGCAGGCCCTCATGGAGCTGCACGCGCGCCACGCCGTTGGCGTCGAGCAGCGCCGGCGGGATCGCGAGCTCGTCCTCCACGCGCAACGTGCCGGCGGCGACGTCGAGCTGCACGTGCGCCTCGTGGTGCACGATGAGCGGCGCGGCGGCGGCGGCGGAGGACAGCAACGTCAACGAGAGCGTGATGTGCGCGAAGGTGTGCATCGACCCCCTTCTACCCCTGTCACCGGTCGCGTTGCAGGGGCTCTCGAGCCCACTTGGGGCTCGACATGGCGCCCGCGACGATTAAGGGTCCGCGCGGGACGGCCATCGCGGCCGCGGAGGAAGACGGCCGATGCGCTTCTTCGTCGTCGTCGGGCTCGGACAGTTCGGGCGGCACACCGCCTTCTCGCTGCAGGATGGCGGCGGCGACGTGCTCGCCATCGACCGCGACGAGAAGCGCGTCGAAGAGGTGAAGGACAAGGTCGGCCAGGCCGTCTGCATGGACGCCACCGACATGGGCTCGCTGCGCGCGGTCGGCTGCGCGAAGGCGCAAGCGGCCATCCTCGCGCTCGGCGAGAAGGACCTCGAGAACAGCATCCTCACGACGGCCGCGCTCTCGGACCTCGGCGTCGGCAACATCGTCGTGCGCGCCGCCAACGAGCTGCACGGTCGCATCCTCACGCGCATGGGCGCGACGCGCATCGTCTATCCCGAGAAACAGATGGGCGAGCACATCGCCAAGTCCATCCTCATGAGCGGCGTCATCGATCAGGTCACGCTCTCGACCGGCCAGACCGTGGCGCAGATCCTCGTGCGCCGCGAGCTCATCGGCAAGACGCTGAAGGAGGCGCAGCTACGCGCCCGCTACCACGTGAACGTGATCGGCATCCAGCGCCGCGTCAGCCACGTCGACGACGCGGGCGAGACGCAGACCGAGCTGCAGCTCGAGAACGTCCCCGGCCCGGACGAGGTCATCGGCGAAGAGGACGTCGTCATCGTGGTGGGGACGCAGCAGCAGATCGAGCTCGTGGCGCGGAAGGACTAGGCGTGGCGGAGCGGTCCCTCTCGGAGAGCAACCCGAGCATCTCGCTCGGCCTCGGCACCGGCCAGGGGCGGGGCGCCGATCGCATCGACACCGGTCCGACCATGAAGTCGCGCGCGCGCCTCATGGTGGGGCTCGCGTTCGGGCTGGCGCTGCCGGCGCTGCTGGTGGGCTCCCTGCGCGCCGCCGTCGCCACCGACGACGTGCGCGTGTTCTCACAGGTGCACGTGGTCGCGGACGACGCCCGTCATCTCGAGCTGCGGGTGCAGTCGTCGCGCGCGGCGTTGTGGGCCTTCGAGGCCGAGCGCAACGTCGACAGCGGCCGCCGCCTGCGCTCTGCGCTCGACTCCGTGGCGCGCGCGGTGCTCGATCTCGACCAGCAGCTCGTGTCCCTGCGCGAGAACGAGACCTTCGCGCGCGAGCTCGAGACCTGGCGCGAGGAGCTGAACCAGGAGCCGCTGCTCGCGCGCACGGCGCCGCTCGCCCGCATGCGCGGCGCCGTGGGGCGCGTCCGGCGCAACGTGGACCCGATCATCGACGAGCGCGACGCCAAGGCGGGCACCGCGGCTCTGCGGCGCGCGCACACGGCGCTCGAGACGCTCGCCCGCGACGCCGCCACGCTGGCACGTCACGCGCGCGACCTGACGCGGGAGCGCGCGCGCCAGGCGGAGACCTCCGTGTCGCTCGTCGGACGCGACCAGATCGTGCTCTTCCTGCTGCTGCTGTTCGCGGCGCCGCTGTTCATCGGCGCCGCCCCAGGCTGGATGATCGCGCCCCTCGTGCGCCTGCGCGGCGTCGCCCAGCGCATCGAGAAGGGGCGCATCAAGGACGTCGTCGCCACCGGTCGAGACGAGGTGGGCGACGTGACGCGCGCGCTGCGCAGCGCCTTGAAGCGCCTCGACGAGCAAGACCACAAGCAGCGCTCGAAGCTGTTCGAGCTGCGCCGCGTGCTGCGCGCGACCGTGGCGCCGGTGGCCGAGCCCATCGTCATCATCGGGCGGGCGGGCAAGGTCGACTACGCGAACCCCGCCGCCGCCGCGCTCCTCGGTCGCGAGCTGCACCACATCGAGAACAACCCCTTCGAGGAGCTCCTGCACTCCCCCGAGCTCGACGACGCCATCCAGCGCGCGCGCGACGGTGACGTCGACGACAACGGCATCGACGTCATGGTCGAGACCGACGTGCGCATCGAGCGCTTGCACGCGGACCTGACGCCCGTGCGCAACCAGGAAGGCCACGTCACCCGCGTCGTCGTGGTGCTGCGCCAATGACCACGCGCTCGGTCTTCGTCGCCCTGGCGGCGTTCATCGCGCTGTCCGCGCCGCCGGCGCTGGCCCAAGACGCGGGACCTGCCGAGGGCGCCGCCGCCGAGCCCGCGCTGGTCGAGGGTGATCTGCCGCCGGCGCAGCTCGAGGCCATGCAGTTCATCGGCCGCGTGTACTTCCGCGAGGAGACGCTCAAGTCGTTCCTGATGCACCCGCTGCCGGCGCCGCTCGACGAGGAGCTGCTGCGGCGTGACGCGGCCACCATGGAGGCGCGCTACCAGGATCGCGGCTTCTTGAAGGCCACCGTCGGTGTTCGGCTCGAGCCCGGGCGCTCGCTGCGCTCCTTCGTGGCGGTGTTCGAGATCGAGGCGGGCGAGCGCGCCGAGCTGCGCGAGGTGCACATCGTCGGCAACGAAGAGGTCTCGGACGCGGCGCTCAGCGAGGGCTTCTTTTCGAGGCCGCCGGAGCCGTTCGGCGCGGTCACGCGCGCCGGCTTCTTCCACCGGCCCTACCTCGATCAGGACGCGCAGCGCCTCGTCGCCAACTACTACAAGCGCGGCTACCTGGAGGCGCGCGTCTTGCGCACCGACGTCCACGCCACCGTGGACCTCGAAGGCCTCGTCGTCACCATGTACGTGTTCGAGGGCGCGGTCTACGAGCTCGCCGGCGTCACCTTCAGCGGTGACCTGCCCGAGGGCCAGACCAGCGACGATCTGGCGGCCTCCGTCGAGATGAAGCCGGGCGCCGTGGCCGACCTCATCACGCTGCAGCAACAGGTCGATGCGCTGCTGAACCCGCTGCGCGAGCAAGGCTACGCGTTCGCGCGCGTGGAGCAGGGCGTCGAGGTCGTGCCGCCCCCGTCGGGGGATCCCGAGCGGCGCGGCATCGCGCTCACCTACCGCGTCGTGAAGGGAGAGCCCGCCACCGTGCGCAAGGTCCGCATCAGCGGCAACAACGGCACGCTGGAGCACGTCATCCGCCGCGACGTGACGATCGTCGAGGGCGAGCGCTACGACTACGGCGACCTGCTCGAGACGCAGAAGGAGGTGATGGCCTCCGGCTTCTTCTCCGCGGTGGTCGCCCGGCCCGTACCCGTCGCGGGCAGCGAGGCGCTCGTCGACGTCGAGGTCACGGTCACCGAGCAGCCGACCTGGATCGCGAGCCTC
>CAYLZW010000097.1:0-18562 GCA_964388085.1 uncultured Myxococcales bacterium
CGATGCGGTAGCGGACGCGGTACTCCTTCTCGTAGGGCTCGATGTGGATGTCGCTGGCGCCCTTCTTGATGGCGTCGACGAGGATGAGGTTCACCAGCTTGACGACGGGGGCGTCCTCGGCGGCCTTCTCGAGGTCGATGATGCTGACGTCCGACTCGCGCTCGGCGACGTCGACGTCCTCGTCCATCTCGTCGATGAGCGCGTCCATGTCGACGTTGGCGAAGGGATCGTTACCGCCGGCGCCCTCGCCGTAGTAGCGCTCGATGGCGCCCTGGATGGCGGCCTCGGCGGCGACGACGACCTCGATGTTGTAGCCGGTGAGGAACTTGATGTCGTCGATGGCGAAGATGTTCGACGGATCGCTCATGGCGACGATCAGCGAGGCGCCTGCCCGATTCACCGGGATGAGCTGATGCTTCTCGGCGACGTCGCGCGGGATGAGCTGGATGACCTCGGCGTCGATGTCGAAGTCGCTCAGGTTGATGGCCGGCACGCCGTACTGCTTCGAGAGGAATTGCGTGAGCTCGCTCTCCTCGATGAAGCCCAGCTTCGTCAGGTGGTAGCCGAGCTTGCCGCCCTCCTGCTTTTGGCTCTCCTGAGCCTTCTGGAGCTGCTGCAGGGAGATGAGGTTCTCCCGAACGAGGAGTTCGCCGAGACGCTGCGCCATGAACGCGGCTCCTTCGAGACCTTCGCGATCGTGTGCGGACCGCGAAGAGAAAGCGCGCGAGCGTTCATCGCCCGCGAGAGATCGCCCGCCATCCTAGCGCTGACCTGCGCGGCGGTGGGGGCACGATGGCGGAAGTGACCGCCGCGAGGCAAGCAGCGGACCCTTCGCCGCGGCGCATCGGGCGCGAGACGGGTGACTCACCGCAGCGCGCGCGCCAGCGCTTGCTCCATGGCCCGCCTGGCGGGCAGCGGGAGCTCGCGAACACCCAAAAAGGCTGCCAGCGCGGCCCGGCCCTGGGCCAACAGCATCGTGGCGCCGTCGACGTAGAGGTGGCCTCGCGCCAGGGTGGCGTCGCGGAGCGCTCGGCCGCGGCCGCCGTAGCGGAGGTCGTGCACGACGCCCGGGCCGGGCAGCACGCGCTCCACCCAGCGCTCCTCGTTCGAGAGCGCAGGAACGGCGAACAGCGCGACGTTTGCCTTGGGTTCATCGTCGGCCTTCTCGGCGCGCAGGCCCATGCCTCGCGCCAGGGCGATCAGCTCGCCGGCGGCCTCGTCTCGGCGGGCATAGACGATCACGCGCGCCACGCCCGCCTCGCGACAGGCGGCGAGCGCCGCCCGCGCGGCTCCGCCCGCGCCCACGATGGCGACCGTGCGCCCGAGCACGACGACGGACGCGCGCCGCCAGGCCTCGCGGATGCCGTACACGTCGGTGTTGGTGGCGAACACCGCGCCGCCTGCGCCGCGAAAGCACACGGTGTTCACGGCCCCAGAGCCGCGCGCGACGTCGTCGAGCGCGCCCGCGTAGCGCTCGGCGGCGCGGACCTTGAAGGGCGCGGTGATGTTCACGCCGGCGCAGCGCGCTTCGGCCTCGAGGAGCACCGCCTCGAGCGACGCGCCCTCGAGCGAGCGCGCCTCGTACCGCCCCGGCAAGCCGAGGGCAGCGAGCGCGGCGTTGTGCATGGCCGGGCTCGCGCTCCCCGCCACGTCGTCACCGAGGAGCCAGAGCGGCCGTCCCTCGAGGCCGCTCGTCACGGCGCGGCCCGGGGACCATGGCGGGCGAGCGCCGCGCGGGCCGCCTCGACGTCCTTGGCGATCTGCTGCCGCAGCTCGTCGGCGCTGGCGAACTTCCGCTCGTCCCGCAGGCGCTCGTGAAAGAACAGCTCCAGCGGGCGCCCGTACAGGTGGCCGTCGTAGTCGAGCAGGTGGGCCTCCACGCGCACGCCTTCGCCGTCGAAGGTGGGGCGGAGGCCGACGTTGGTGACGCTCTCCAAGAGACGGCCGTCGTCGAGCTTGGCGACCGTCGCGTACACGCCGATGCGCGGCAGCAGCTCGCGCGTCGTGCGTAGGTTCGCCGTCGGCACCTTCATGCGCTTGCCGCGCTTGTCGCCGTCCTCGACGATGCCCGTGAGCGAGTAGGTGCGCCCCAGGATGACGGAGGCGGCGTCCACCCGGCCTTCGCGGACGAGCTCGCGCACCTTCGTGGACGAGCACACCATGCCGCCCTCGGTCACCGGCGGCACGACATCGACGGTGACGTCATGGCCGGCGAGCCAGCGTTCGAGGTCGGCGACCGTCCCCGCGCCCTTGTGCCCGAAGCTGAAGTCGGTGCCCACGACGACACCGGAGACCTGCAGCGAGCGCACGAGGATGTCTTCCACGAACGCGCGCGGCGGGGTCTTGGCGAAGGCGTGATCGAAGGGCTGGACCATGACGGCGGAGATGCCGGCGGCCAAGATGCCGGCGAGCTTCTCGTCGAGCGTCAGGATCAAGGGCGGCGCGAAGCGCGGCGCGACGACGCGGACGGGGTGTGGCTCGAAGGTGAGCACGGCAGCTTTGGCGCCCCGCTCCTCGGCGCGGCGCTTCGCGCGCTCGAACAGGGCCAGGTGCCCTCGGTGGAGCCCGTCGAAGTTGCCGATGGCGACCACCGCGCCCTTCAACGCGTCGCCCACGGCCTCGTGGCCGGCGCCGTAGATCTCTCCCTGCCCGCCTGGCGCGCGCTCCATTCCGCTCGCGTACCGACGACCACGCGGGGTGTCAAACCGCCGCTAGACACCCACTCGACAGGCAGCCTCGGGCACGTAAGGTCGCGCCCCCCACACCCGTCCATCCGACATCGGCCCTAGTCCGATCTTCGGAGGTGCCTCATGCGTTCCCCTTCGTCGTGCTCCTTGCGTCGCGCCTCGACGCTCCTCCTCGTGCTCGCTTGCGTCGCGCCGGCCCCCGCGCTGGCCGAGGTCGGCCTCGCGCAGAAGGAGAACGCCTTCGACCGCGCCTTCGAGCGCCTGCCGGACCTGCGCCTCGTGCGCGGCGGACGCCTGCCCGACATCACGCTCGTGGTCAGCGCGGACGCGGCCGAGGCGTGGACCATCACGTCGGAGCAGCCCTGGGCCACGCTCACGCCGACGACGGGGACGGGCCCCGCGGAGGTCACGCTGACCTTCGACTATGAGAGCTTCGTGGGCGTCGACCATCCAGCGACGACGGTGGTGCTGCTCGGGCCCGACGTCAGCACGCCCGGCGACAACCTCGCGACGCTACCGCTCAACATCGACATCTGGCCGAAGACGTTCACCGGCGCCAGCGTGGGCGAGATGCGCGCGTTCGTGAAGGACCGCGCCAACTGGCCCAAGGACCCGAGCTACCCGGGCATGTGGGAGCTGTGGGGCTTTCTCCCCGACGAGACCTCGCACCCGGGCGCGAACGCCGGCGCCAACCTGTCGGAATGGGAGGGCACGCCCTGCGCCGACGGCGAGTCGGGCGAGGGCTGCACCCGCGCGGGCCAGGCGGGCCTCGCCGCGGGGCAGGCGGCCGACATGGCTTGGCTCCTCTCGACGGGTGACTCGCGCGTCATGGTCGCCGTGCTCGACTCCGGCATCAAGTGGGGCGAGCGCACGCTCAACACCAAGCACTACCTGAACGCGAACGAGCTGCGCAGCTGCCCGCCCCCCGGCGGGGACGCCGACGCCGTCGACGCCGAGGCGTCCTTCGACGTCAACGGCGACGGCGTGTTCAACATCCGCGACTACGATCGCGCCGAGTGGCTCAGCGACGTGAACCTGAACGGCATGCGCGACCCGCAGGATCTGATCTGGGCCGACAACGGCGAAGGGGCCTGCTCGGATGGCACGGACGACGACGGCAACGGCTACGTCGACGACATCTCCGGCTGGGACTTCTTCTGGAACGACAACGATCCGTCGGACGACACCTCGTACGGGCACGGCACCGGCGAGGCCCGCGACTCCACCGCGGAGGCGCACGACGGCGACGGCGACGTCGGCATCTGCGCGCGCTGCCGCCTGCTGAACGTGCGCGTGGGCGACAGCTTCATCGTCGACGTGAACCAGTTCGCCGACGGCGTCATCTTCGCGGTCGAGTCCGGCGCCAAGGTCGTGCAGGAGGCGCTCGGCTCGCTGAACAACACGCAGTACGCGCAGGCGGCCATCGACTACGCCTACACGAACGGCGTGGCCATCATCGCCTCGGCGGCCGACGAGCGCAGCTACCACCACAACTACCCCGGCAGCCTCGAGCACACGCTCTACGTGCACGCCATCGTCGCCGACACGGACGGCGACTACGCCAACGCTTCGACGTTCTTGAATTTCGGAAACTGTACGAACTGGGGCGGGAAGCTGGCGCTCTCCACACCGGGGACGGGCTGCTCCTCGGAGGCGACCGGCAAGACGGCGGGGCAGGCGGGCCTCACCTACTCCTATTTCGAGCAGCTGCGCGACGCCGCCGCCGGCACCGAGCTCGAGGACTATTACGCGCCCGACCTCACGGCCGAGGAACTCTACCAGGTGCTCATCGCGGGGGCGGACGACATCGACGTGCCGGGCGCGGAGACGGACGAGGCGGCGCTCGCCGTCCAGAAGTACCCGTCCAACGAGGGCTGGGATCTGCAGTTCGGCTACGGTCGCAACAACAGCCGCCGCTCACTCGAGGCGCTGCGCGATCAGCGGATCCCGCCCGAGGCCGACATCGAGTCGCCGCGCTGGTACCAGGTCTTCGATCCCGCGCGCACGCCGTCGTTCGAGGTGCGCGCGCGCATCGCCTCGCCGCGGCTGACGAACCTGCGCTGGCGCCTCTCGGCCGGGGTGGGCAACCCGGCGAAGAGCTTCGTCGAGATCGCGAGCGGAGAGGGCCCGCGGAGCGGCGCCGACGTGCTCGGCGAGGTCTCCCTGAGCGAGAGCGGTCCGCTCGCCACCCTCGTCAAGGCCGCCGCCGCGCCGGCGACCCACCCCGAGCAGTTCGCGGCCACGCTGCTGCTCGAGGTCATCGGCGAGGGGCCGCGCGGCGACGTCACCGGCAAGTTCCGCAAGGTGATCGCCCTGCGCAGCGATCCGTCGCTGAAGCCCGGCTTCCCGCTCTATCTCGGCGCCTCGGGCGAGAGCTCGCCGAAGGTCACGGACCTGGACGGAGATGGCGACGACGAGATCGTGGTGGCGACGGCGGACGGCCGCGTGCACGCGTTCCAGGGCGACGGCAGCGAGCTGCCCGGATTCCCCGCCGAGACGAACGTCTACCCGGCGCTCAGCGACGAGGTGTGCGCCGCCACGCCGGCCAAGTGCCATCGGAACGCGAACGCCTTCGCGGGCGGCTTCATCGGGGAGCGCATGCAGGCGCTCGGCGGCACCGAGCAGGTGCGGAGCAGCGTCGCGGCCAGCGTCGCCATCGGTGACCTCGACGGTGACGGCTCGCCCGGGCGCGACATCGTGGTGGCGACGTTCGACGGCAGCGTGCTCGCGTTCTCGTCCGAGGGCGCGCCGCTGGCGGGGTTCCCCGTGCACATGGACCCGGCCTTCGTCGAGGAGTTCGTCGGCGCGCTGCGCTGCACGCGCGACGAGCAGATCGTGCTCGGCTGCAACCAGAGCCAGCGCCACGCGGAGGCGGCCTTCTTCTCGTCGCCGACCCTCGTGGACCTCGACCAGGACGGCGATCTCGAGATCAGCGTCGGCGGCGGCGATCAGCGCGCCTACGCTTGGCACCATGACGGCAGCGTCGTGAACGGCTGGCCGGTGCACCTCGTGAACGAGGGCGTGCCCGCGTTCGACGACGTCGGCGACGTCAAGCGCTACGACGGCCGCATCGTCTCGAGCGCGGCGGTGGCCGACGTGCTCGGCGACGGCACGCCGATCCTCTTCTACGGCACCAACGAGCGCATCGAGAACAACAGCGCCGGTTGGCTCTACGCCATCAAGCCCGACGGCAACGCGGCCGACGGCGGCCCCTTCCTCGAAGGCTGGCCGGCGGCGCTCAGCGGCTTCATCCCCGACGAGATCCTGCCCTACATCGGCCGCGGCAACCCGAACTCGCCCGCCGCGGCGGACATCGACGGGGACGGCGTCGACGAGGTCATCAACGCCGGCCTCGGCGGCAACATGGTCGCGCTCAACAAGGACGGCGAGTACGTGCGCATCATGGAGTCCACCAGCAGCTACTACGGCGAGCTCTCGAACATCGACGAGCTGGCATCGCTGCCGGTCATCAACAACCCCTCGGTGGCGGACCTCGACGGTGACGGGCGCCTCGACATCATCAACGGCACCGCGGGCACGGGGCTCGTGAACGTGGCGTCGAACGGCGGCAAGCGCGCGGAGTTCGATCACTCCATCAGCGCGTGGGTCGCTGACAACGGCTACTTCATGGACGGCTTCCCGCACCGCACCTCGGACTACCAGTTCTTCATGAACTACGCGGTCGCGGACATCGACGGCGACGGCAGCTGGAACGTCGTCTCCGGGGACGCCGGCTACTTCGTGTACGGACCGAACCACGACGGCAGCGAGGCGCCCGGCTTCCCGAAGTACACGAGCCAGTGGCACGCCACGACGCCCGCCGTCGGCGACATCGACGGTGACGAGAAGATCGACGTCGTCGCCAACACGCGCGAGGGCTGGCTGTGGATCTGGGGCAGCGAGGGCCACGTCGGCGGACCCGCGGGAAGGACGCTGCCCGCCATCCAGTGGGCGAGCTTTCAGCACGACGACCACAACACGGCGAACTACGGCTTCCCGCTGAAGGAGTACCCGCGCCAGCAAGGGCCCGACGACGGCTGTGTGGATGGCTGCTGTTGCGCCGCGACGACGACGCAGGAGCGCAACGGCACGTCGCTGTGGGGCGTGTTTGCGGCGTTGCTGGCGCTCGGTACAGTGGGACGGAGGCGCCGTCGTCGTTGAGCGACGGTCAAGAAGGAGGCGCTGATGCTGAAGGTCGCATATGCAAGCGTCGCGCTCGTCACGCTCGTCACGCTGGCGACGGGCTGTGAGCTGCCGGGGGACATTCGTGAGGTCGTCATCCCCGCCGACAGCGAGGTGACCGTGCCCGGCTCGGCCGGCATCGGCGCCAACCCGCTCGCGCCCGAGCAGGTCATCCCCGCCGACTTCGGGTCGCTGTTGTCGCAGCAAGTGCAGCAGCAGATCTCGACCGAGGGGGTGCCGAAGGAGGCCGTCGACTCCATGACGCTGACGCTCTTCACCCTCGAGGTGGAGGACCCGGTGCAGGGCGGTCAACAGGTGCGCGACCTCGGCTTCCTCGAGAGCGTGGCGTTCTCCCTCGGCGCCGGTGACGTCGAGCCGAAGCCGGTGGCAGAGAGCGCGGAGGGCGCGTTCGACGACGACCCCACCTTCGTCGAGCTCGAGCTCACGGGCGCCGAGCTCACGGACGTGCTGAACGCTGCCGACCCGATGGAGATGACGGCCGACGTCGCCATGGGGCCCCAGGGACCGGACTTCGAGACCACGGTGCTCTTCCACGCCGAGGTCACCATCGTCATCGATCCCGTTGGCGCCGCGTCGGCGGCACAGGGCGGGTCATGAGCCTCGAGCGCTTTCGCTCCTCGTTCTTGCCCGTCGATCACCTGGCGCTGAACGCCGCCGGCATCGCGCGCTGCTGCGTCCCCGCCATCGACGCGGTGAAGCACGTCGTGGAGCTGATGGCGCACGGCGGCGCGGGCTTCGCCGAGGAGCTGCGCATCCACGAGCAAGCGCGCGGCAGCTTCGCGCGCCTCGTCGGCGCCGAGGTGGCGAACGTGTCTATGTTCCACACCTGCGCGGCGGCGATCTCACAGGTGGCGCTCGGCTTTCCGCTGCGCTCCGGCGACGAGATCGTGACCTGGGACCAGGAGTACCCGTCGAACGCCTACCCCTGGCACGCGGCGGCCAAGCGTGCGGGCGCTCGCGTCGTCGTGGTCTCGAGCGAGCCTGACCTCGACGTCGACACCGAGCGCCTCATCGACGCCATCGGCCCGAGGACGCGCGTGGTCGCCGTGTCCTGGGTGCAGTTCCAGACCGGCGCGTTGACCGAGCTGAAGGTGGTGTCGGACGCGTGCCGCAAGGTGGGCGCCTGGCTCGTCGTCGACGCTGCGCAAGCGCTCGGCGTGCTGCCGCTCGACATCGCCGCGGCCGGCGTGGACGTCGTCTGCGGCGCCACGCACAAGTGGCTGACGGGCCCGGTCGGGCACGGCTTCGCGGCGTTCGCCGAGGGGCGACGCGACGAGATCACGCCGCTCTCCCACGGCGCGGTCACCTACGGCACACCCGACGACGCGACCGACCCCGCGCGTGAGCCACGACGTGACCCTCGGCGCTTCGAGCCCGGCAACCCGCTCATGCTCGGCGCTGCCGGAGGGGGAGCCGCCGCCGAGCTCGTGCTGTCCTGCGGCGTCGACGTGCTGCGCGCGGAGGCCCTGCGCCTCGCGGACAAGCTCATAGGCGGCATCCGCGCGCGCGGTGGCGTCGTGCTTGGACGACGAGAAGGCGCGTTCCGGAGCCCCATCGTGACCTTCCGTCCTCATGGCGACGCGCCGGCGACCTACCGCGCGCTCGACGACGCCAAGGTGTCGTACGCCCGACGAGCGGGCGGCGTCCGCTTGGCGCCGCACGCCTACAACGTCGATGACGACGTGGAGCGTCTGCTTCAGATCCTGGACGGCGCCGCCAAGAGCTCGTCGTAGAGCGCGTCGAGATCGGCGAGCATGCCGTCGAAGGTGAACGCGCTCGGTAACGTCACCGGCTCCCTGCCGAGCTCGTAAGCGTCGTCGAGCGCGGCCGCCATCTCGTCCGCGGACACACCCAGCGTTCGCGCGGCGACACGGTGGGTGAAGCGCAGGTCATCGGCCCAGCCCGCGTGCCGGACCGCCGCGGGCAGCCCCGCCGTCAGCGCCTCGAGGGTGGAGCAGGGCAGGCCCTCCCACGAGCTGGCGAGTAGATAAACGTCCCCTGCCGCGTAGGCAGCTCTCGGATCATCCACGAAGCCAGGCAGCAGCAACGCGTCGTCGACCGACAGCTCGCGCGCCCGTCGCTCCACGTCTGAGCGAAGGGGACCATCGCCCAGAAACAGCAGCCGTGCGTTGGGTTGGCGCTCGCGCCACGCCGCTAGCACCTCGACGTGAAACAGCGGGTCTTTCTGTGGCTTCAGGTTCCCGACGGTGACGGCGAGCGCGGCGTCGTCCGGGACGCCAAAGCGCGCGCGGGCCTGACGCCGCTCCTCGTCGCTGACGGCCCTCGAGGGTGACACGCCGGCCCGGATGATCCTGCGCTCGGCGTGTGGCGCCAGACCCTTGTCGTCGGCCTCCCGTCGGTCGGCGCTGCTCACGAACACCAGAACATCGCTCGCGGCACCCGCGACCCGCTCGGCGAGCTCGAGCAGCGGCGCATGACGCTCCCCGAGGGCACGCGTGCCGAAGCCATGCACCGTGTGAACGACGCGGACGCCGGAGACCGCGCGCGCGGCGAGGCGCCCGATGATGCCCGCCTTGCTGGTGTGCGTGTGTACGATGAGGGGCGCGCCATGCTCGCCCTGTAGGCGGTGCAGCAGTCGATGCAGCGTGAGCAGGGCGGTGGTGTCCTGGAGCGGGGCGAGGGGACGGCGAAGCTCGGCGACATGCAGCAGGCGCCGGCCGAGGCGGGTCCGCGCTTCCTCCTCGAGGTCCGAGGGCGGACCGGTCACGAGCAGCTGCGGCCGATCGGGGCGGTGCAGCCGCGCGGCCGTCTCGAGCGCCACCCGCTGCGCGCCGCCGCGCTCGAGCCCCGTGACGACGTGAACGACCGCGCTCACGCTTGCTCGCTGGCCGCGTTCGTCGACGTCGGCACCGCGCTGCTCTCGTCCGGAACGGGCACGGCCACGCGCGGCGGGAAGCGCACGAGGAAGAACACCAGCGTCGCGAGGCCGGCGAGCAGCGTCGCTCCCGCGATGAGCAGCGCGATGGAGTCATCAAACAGCGTGGAGGTGATGGCGACCGCCACGACGAGCGCGCCGCCTGCCAACGTGAGCCGAGCGACCGCGCGGGCGGACCAGCCATGGTGCCGGAGGCGCACCGCGTAGTGGTCGGGAGAGCCGTACCAGATGCGCTGCCCCGCCTTCAGCCGCGCCACGATGACGAGCAGCAGATCGAAGAGCGGCGCCGCCAGGAGCGCGAGCGGCACGAACCACGCGCTGACGTCGTTGGTCCCGCTGTAGCGGCCGATCATCGCGAGCGCGCCGACCATGAGCCCGAGGAACAACGCACCTGTGTCCCCGAGGTACATGCGCGCGGGCTGCCGGTTGAAGCGGAGAAAGCCGAGGCAGGCGCCGAACAGCGCCGCCGCCAGCGTCAGGATGAGCGGCTCACCGTTCAAGAGCGCGACCACCGCGGCACCCGCGCTCCCGACGAGGGCGGCGCTGGTGGCGAGCCCGTCGCTCACGTCGAGGATGTTGAAGGCGTTCATGGCCGTGACGAGCCAGAGCACGCTCAAGAGCTCATCGAACGGGAAGGGCAGGGCGACGATGTCGATCTTGACGCCGGCCTTCACGAGCACCGCCGCCGCGAGCAGCTGCCCGAGGAGCTTGTCCCGCGGGGTGAGCGTGCCGAGGTCGTCCACCAGACCGACGGCGACGACGAGGGTCGCGGACAGGAGCAGCGCGAGCACTCTCGGCCCGAACGGGAAGGTGAGGGCGAGGGCGACGAGGAAGGAGATGAAGACGACGAGACCGCCCAGGTAGGGGACGGGCTCTTTGTGGGTCTTCAGCTCCGTCGACGGCCTGTCGACGATGCCATAGCGGTGCGCGGCGGCGATGAGCTTCGGGGCGACGTAGAGGGACAGCAAGGCCGCCGCGGCGGCGGCGAGGACGGCGAGGAGGGCTGGGGGCAGACCCGTGGGCACGGTCGCGAGTGTAGGGCGGGGCGGCCGCACTCGACAGGTTTCGCATGGCGGGGATCCACCTCGCTACAAGACCAAGGTCGGCTGCCTCTTGCGCGGACTCCCCGGCTGCTGCCGCGCGAGCCGCTCGTAAAGCGCTTCGTAGTGTCGCGTGCACGCGTCGAGGCCGTAGCCGGCGAGGATGTGTGCGCGCCCTACGTCCCCTCGCCGCCGTCGGCGCTCTTGGCCCTCGTCGAGCAGCGTCGCGATCCCCTCCGCCAGGGCGCGCGGGTCCCCGGCTGGTACGACGACGCCGCCGCCATCGACGAGCACCCGGCTGTCCCCGACATCGGTGGCGACGCAGGGGACCCCTGCCGCCAACGCTTCCCCGAGCGCCATGGAGAACGCCTCCACCCGGGAAGCGGAGCACACCACGTCGAGCGCAGGGAGCACCTGCTCCATGTCGTCCCGCCGACCGAGGAGGATCGCGGCGTCCTCGAGGCCGCGCTCGGCGATCCAAGCGGACAGCTCTTGGTTGGTCGAAGTGGCACCGTCACCGCAGAGCACGAAGCGAACTGCACGGCCGCTGCCGCGCAACCGCTCCATGGCGCTCAGGAAGCACGGGTGATCCTTCTCGGGGACGACCCGCGCGGGCAGGCCGATGAGCGCCGTAGCGTCGTCGACGCCGAGCTGCGCCCGAAGCGCTTTGCGCGACGCAGGGCGCGGGCGGAAGCGCTCCGCGTCGAAGCCGTTCGGGATGACGACCATCCTCTCCGCCGGGTACCCGAGCCGCACGTGCTCCCTCATGCCGGACTGGGAACAGGACACGATGGCCGTCGGGACCCGCTCGGCCGTCGCTCGGCAGAGCGCCACAGTGGCCCGTGTGCCGAGCTTCGCCTCTGTCGGAGGGGCGCTCGTGTGAAGCCCCCAGACCACCGCTGGGACCTCCGCCAAGCGCGCGGCCAGCCCGCCGATCAGGTCGCCGTGGTACAGCCACGTCTGCACGACGTCGGGCGCGCTGCGCCGCAGCCATCGGGCGAGCCGCACGATGGCAGTCGGGTCCGGGGTTCGCGCGTTCATCTCGAGCGAGAACACCGCTACCCCAGCGTCTCGCAGGCGTTGGGCGTTTGGCCCCTCCGGCAACAGGCAGACGACGCTGTTTTGAAAGCGCTCCTTGTCCATGCGGGTGACGAGCTGCACGAGCATGGACTCGGCCCCGCCCTGGCCGAGCCCGGTGATGACGTGGACGACCCTCACCGGCGCTCGCCCGCGCGCGGGCTTCCGAGCGACCATTGCGTGGCTGCGCGCCGGTGACCTCGCCGCGAGCACGCGCCGCCGCGCCTTCAAGACGGGCCGCGCGAGCGCCGTTGGCACCGCCGCGATCGCCAACAGACCGAACAACCGCGTGTCATCCGGCGTATGCGCCAGCGCGCGTCGAACGTCGGCGAGGCCCTCTCTTCGGTAGCCGTGGTTCAGGTGTCGCTGCGCGGACTCGCGAAACACTCTCGCGTCCGCGGCGCGGCGCACGGCTGGATCGACTCGGCGAAGGCGCAGCGCGCGCTGCACGACGCTGATCGCGTCGGCGCGCAACGACGAGAAGCGCTCAACCGAGCGCATCGCGCTGCTTGGCAGACGACGGTACACGACGTGCCAGCCGCGAACGGCGGCGAACTGCTCGCTGGCGGCGAGGCGCAACCACAGATCCCAGTCCTCCACCCCTGCGCGCGCAAAGCCCTCGTCGAACCCGCCGCTGCGCTCGAAGACGTCGCGTCGAACGATGACGGCGGAGGTGGTCAGGAACCCTTCGGCCAGCAGCGTCTCGAAGACGTCACCCTCGGGGAGGTGCTCCTCGGAGCGGCGCACGCGCATGCCGCGCTCGTCCAGCTCTTCGACGCTCCCGTACAGCACGGACGCGCGTTGGTCGCCGTCGGCCACGGCCCTGGCCGCCGCCAACCACGTGTTCCGCCAGAGGTCATCGGCGTCGAGGAACGCGATCCACTCCGACGACCCGGCGGCCGCACCCCGGTTGCGAGCCACCGCGACGCTGCGCGCGTCGATCTCGAGCACCTCGACGCCGAGCGCCGCCGCGCGCGCTGCCGTTCCATCGCTGCACGCGTCAGCGACCACGGTGACCCGCGAAGGCGTCGAAGCCTGGGCGAGCGCCGAGCGCACCGCCTCTTCGACGGTGCTCGCGGCGTTGTGGGCTGGGATGACGACGTCGACGTTGGCCACGCCGGCTACACCTCGTGAGTAGCGAGAGTATCCACGGAGATCATTCGACCGTGTGTCGAACGACTCTCGGCGCGCTTGCGAGCGCATCGGGCTTGACTCCTCGCAAGAGGGCGTCGAGTCGTCGCGCCAGGATCGACCAATCGTACTGGGCGATGTGCTCTGGGCGCGGAGAGAAAGGGTGTCTACCATCCAGCCACGCGTCGATGACCGGCGCCGGATCCTCGGCGGCGTCCACGTCGATGATCGTCCCGACGCCGCACGCGTCAATGAGTCGCGCGGTCTCGCTCTCTCGCGGGCAGAGTCCGAGGATGGGCCGGTTGGCGGCGAGGTAGTCGAACACCTTGAGGTTCAGATAGCGGCCCATCCCCGGCGTGCGGAGGAAGAGGACGAGGAGGTCCGCCTCGGCGAGAGCTTGGATGGCGTCGCGCGCGGGCACGAACGGGCGCACCTCGATGTTCAGCCCCGGGCCCGCGCAGCTCTCAAACCGGGCCCGAAGAGTCGGCGCGATCACCCCGATCATGCGAAGGATCACCGTTTCGCCGCGGCGCGCCGCGCGTTCCCGCAAGGCGCGGAGGAACGTGGGCGCATATTGTTCGCGGCGGAACACGCTGCCGAGGTGAACGAGGACGCGCTCCCGTCGCCGAGGCCTCCGTGGCGGTGGCACGCTCCGGAGCTCATCGCGGTCATAACCGTTCGTGAGCACGCTGATGCGACGCCGCGCAAAGGGGAAACGCTCCTCTAGCGGCGCGACGAAGCCGGACGTCGTGACGAGGGCGTGGGAGGCGCGCGCGAGGGTGGCCGCCTCGACGCTGCGATCGAGGGTGTTCTTCAATTGCAGGCTTTTTCGCCCGGCGATGCGTGTCGCGCGCTCAGGGTGAGTCGTCCATTCGTCTCGGTAATCGACGATGAGGGGGGTCCCCGTGAGGCGGTTCAGGAGCGCGCCGAGGACGTGCGTCGAGAAGTCGGGCCCCGTACAGAGCACGGCGTCGGGTCGATGACGTCGACACGCGGCCAGGCCCGGCCCGAGCGCACAGGCCGCCCAGAGCATCCCGACGGAGGGGACGAGCGGGACGTTCAGGATGCGGCGCAGCGCCAGGAGGCTGCGCGGATGTCCGGGGCCCGTGGCGACAGGCTCGAGCGTCGCGGTCCGGATGACGATCGTCGCGGGCGGCACGTCGTCGAGAGCGGCGCTGTCTCGTTCGTTCGGCAGCACCCTCGATGAGGTCAAGACGATGCAGCGCCACCCCAGCGCGCTCAGGTACTTCACCATCTTCGTGACACGCCGGACCGACGCTCCCCCGAACGGCGGAAACGAATAGGTCACGAGCAGCAGGGTGGGCTGCTTCACGCCGGTGCTTTCCCGCGCGGTCGTCGCGGCCGAGGTGTGTGGCCCCGTGCGCCGGCTTGTAGAACCTCGCGGAGGACGGTGATGCTCCGCTGCATGGTGAAGTGTTCGGCGATGCGCTCGCGTCCCGCTCGGCCGAGGCTCGCCGCGTGCTCCGGGTGATCGACCAGCTGCAGCATCCGTTGCGCCATGCGGCGGACGTCTCCCTCGTCCACCAGATATCCGGTCTCTCCGTCGATGATGACGTCGGGGATGCCGGCGTGTCGGGTGGCGACGACGGGGATCCCGGTGGCGCTCGCCTCGAGCACCGCGACCGGCGTGCCCTCTCGATCACCCGAGGGCGCCTCCACCGAGTGCTGGACGAACGCGCGCGCGGCGCTCATCTCCGCCGAAACCACGTCGTGCGATTGCGGCCCAAGGAAGTCGACGGCGTGCTCGATACCGAGGCGCTCGGCGAGCTGGCGCGAGCTCTCGAGCAGCGGCCCCGCGCCAATCATCTTGAGGCGGGCATGGGCTCGCTCGGCGTGAACAGCGGCAAACGCACGCACCGTGAGGTGTGGCGCCTTCTTCGCGACGAACCGCCCAACGGCGAGAAATGTCGGGCGGGCGCGCGCCGGCTGCCCCCCCCCGAACCGTTCGATGTCGACACCGTAGGGGTTGTAGATGAGCTTTTCGCGCGGCGCGCCGAGCGCGGCGAGCCGCTCGACCATGTCGTGCGACACGCCGATGACGGCGTAGGCGGCGCGAAACATCGCTCGATACTCCGCCGCATAATGCGCGAGGACGTCGCGGCGGCTCGCGTCGAAGCCGTGGAAGTGCACCACGAACGGCACGTCCTCTCGACGACAGGCGTCCATGATGCGCGCACCGATGGGACCGTACTCGGCCAATACGATGGCGGGGCGAACGCGCCGCAATACGCTGCGGTAGGATAGATCGGTGGTGCGACGCTCCCAGCCGTTGGGCGCCCGCTCCCTTCGCACGAACGACGCCAGCGCGCGCCCGAGCGAGAGCGCAGCTCGCGGGGCGCGGGCCTCACCGAGGAGGTTGCCGAGGACGCCCCAGGTCACCGCTACGTCCGGCGAGAGCCGCGCCGCGTGCGCCTGGATGAACGTGTCCGAGAACGACGGACGATCGACCTGGGCGATGAGCAGTCGCATCAGTCGCGCCTCGCCGCCGCGGTGACGCTGTGGATGGCGCTCGACAGCCGTCGGCCAAGGTTCTCCTTGCGCCAGAAAAGTTGGTGCTCGAGGAAGCGCTGAAGCCGAATCGCCGACGAGCTGCGTGACCAACCGAACAGCTCCCGCAGCGTCTCCGGGGACAACTTGAACTCCTGGCCAAGCTCGTCCTCGGCGAGCTGCGAACGAGCGGAACCGTCGAACCGGTCGAGCGTAAGGTCTGGGAATTCGGTGGCCTCCCATTTCTGGTGTTCTTCACCGAAGGGGTCGTCGCCTCGACGGATGCCCATCCCCCGCCCATACAGGACGCCGGGGATGCCGAGGTACATCGCGTAGAAGAGCGCGGTGCAGATCCTGTTCGCGGTTACGACGCTGTGCTCGCGCAGGGTGGTGATCAGACGCGCCAGAAAGTCGGGGTTTCTGTCGCGATGCCCGTTGGAGGTCACCGTGAATCCACGCGATGTGAACAGCGAGCGAAGGTTTGCGTCCTGGTGCTCGAACCAATACATGCAGACCGACACATCCGAGCAACCAATCCGACGGGCCAGCTCCTCGATGCTGTTCGCATAGTCGGCGTACACCCGGTGAACGTCCGTGATCGCGGCCTTTTCGAAGCCATGCATCGGAAAGGCGAGCAGACGCCGGCCGGTGCACGCGGGCTCACGATCTGGATCGAGATACAAGAACGGAGCGCCTACCGGGACGCAGGGCCGAACGCCGTCGGAGCGCAGGAGATCGAGCATGCGCCGTGACCAGACGAATTTCGGCCACGGCGTTCGCCGGTCGACGCGCTGGAAGGGAAAGCGGCGCGCCCAGCCATGCTGTAGAGGTCCCGGTATGGGATAGGGCTCCGCTACGCCGCAATAGGTGCGGAGCAGCGACGCTTGGGAATAGTGGTCATTGTCCGGGAACCGGGGCGCCCACCTCTCCAGGAGGCCTCGCCTTCGCCCCTGCTCTCGCCGCCCGTCACTCATCGAAGGCCGCCGCTGCGAGAGGCGATCGGGGTGACCGGTTGTCTGTGTCCGACGCCGGGAGGCCGTCGTTCGTCACCACGCCTTCGTCGATTTGGATCGTGCGCTGGCAGAAGCCGTGCACCAACCCCATATCATGGCTTACGAAGAGCACCGTGGCGCCATTGGCGGTGATGTCGCGCATCCTCTCGATGCAGCGCGTCTGAAATGCGGCGTCTCCAACAGAGAGGGCTTCATCGATCAGCAGAATGTCCGCGTCCACGTGGACGGCGATCGAGAACCCGAGGCGCGCCCGCATCCCCGTCGAGTAATAGCGCACCGGTGTGTCGACGAAGTCGGAGAGCTCGGCGAACCCGACGATCTCATCGAATCGCTGCCGAATCTGCTGCCGTGTCAGCCCAAGGACGGCGGCGTTCAACACGAGGTTCTCCCCGCCCGTCAGGTCGGGCACGAGCCCGGCGGTCAGATCGATGAGCGGCGATACTCGCCCGTGCGTCTCGACCCGGCCACGGTCGGCGCGCAGGATTCGACTAATCAACCGGAACAGTGTGCTCTTCCCTGCGCCGTTCCGACCCACCAGCCCAACGCGCTCGCCAGGCTCGACCTTGAAGGACACGCCGCGAAGCACCTGGCGTCGCTCGACGAGGGGCTCGCGCCTCGCAAGTCGCACGAGGGAGCTCTTGACGCTGCGCGCGTGGTAATACGGGAAGCTCTTGTGCACATCATCGAGCACGAGGGTGCCGCGCGGGGTCGTCATAGCAGGTCAGCCACGCGCCACTGCAGGCGACGAAACGATGCCCAGCCGAGCAGGGGCACCCCGATCACGGCGAACGTGCTGGAACACACCGCTACCGTGGATGGCATCGGGAGCGCCGGGTTCGTGAAGCCCTGAAACAGCCAAAGCAGCCCAACGAGAGGGTTCAAGTCGTAGAGGGGACGCAGGTGCTCCGGCACGCGAAGGACCGGGTACACAATCGGGCAAGCGTAGAACAGCAGCCGCAGTCCGAAGCGCACGAGGAACTCCACGTCGCGCAGAATGACATGGAGCGTCGACAGAAGGAGCCCTGCACCGAGCGCCAACAGGCCAATCGCGGCGAGCCCGAGGGGCAGGAAAGCGACGCGCTCCCAGGCGATGTCGCCGCCGCGCGCGCTCGCGACTATTGCGCCCGCGAGTCCCAGCAGACAGCCAACGACCAGCGTCGTAAGCCGCGAGAACAGCACGGCGAAGATGAGGATCTCGCGCGGGAAGTAGCTCTTCTTCACGAGCGGTGCGTGCGCCAGCAGCGTTAGAGTCGACTGTTCAATGCCGCTCGAGAGAAACGTCCAAGCGAGCACGCCCATGAGCGCGAACAGCGCGTACTGCCCGAGCCCTGCGCCCGCGTCGAGGAAGGCGCCGAACACGACGCCATAGACGGCGACCAGCACGAGGGGCTCAGCCAGCGCCCAGAACACACCCACGACGCTGCGCTTGTAGCGAACCACCAGCTCGCGCCACCCAAGTACCAGCGCCAGGTCCCGATGTCGCCAAAGCTCGCGAAAGACGCCCAACACGCCGCGCCGCCTATCCGAGCGAGATCCGAGCAATCGGCTGAATGTTCATCTCAGGACTCAGCTCCTGATACGAAAGTACCGCCAGGTGAGGGAACTCGAGCTCGACCAGCTTTCTGAAATACCGCCGAATCTCCATCGTCGTCAGCACCACAGGCTGCTGGGCGCTCGGCGGCAGGTTACCCACCTCGTTGCGCACGGCAGCCAGGATCTCCTGCGTGATCTCCGGCTCCAAGGCCAGATAGGAGCCCGAGGAAGTGTGCTGTACCGACGAGCGCACGGTCTCCTCGATCTGTGGGTCCAGGAGGTACACGATTAACGTCGACTGGCCGCGCGTGTACTTGTGCGAGATGTAGCGCTTCAAAGCGGCGCGCACATACTCCGTCAGCATCACGGTGTCGTTCTCGACCGGACCCCACTCCGCGAGCGCCTGGAGGATGTTGCGCAGGTCGCGGATCGAGATCTCCTCCTCGACGAGGCGACGCAGGATGTCGGTGAGCT
>CAYLZW010000098.1:0-18484 GCA_964388085.1 uncultured Myxococcales bacterium
CCATGCCCGACGAGCTGTGGAACGACGCGCTGACGCACGTCCCGCTCTCCGAGGTCGTGCCCGCCGACTCGCCGCTCGGCCCGAAGGAGGTCTCGGGCCCGCCGCGGCAGGCGCGCCCCGCCGTGCGCGCCGAACGCCCCGCGCCCGCGCCGCCGCCACCCGCACGCGATCCGCCGCCGCGCGCCTCGACCCCGCGCCCGTCCCCTGCGCGCACGCCGCCGCCGCTGGACTTCCGCATCGACGACGACCCCGCGCCGCCCACGCCGCGGCCTGCGCCGCTCGGCTCGGCTCCGATCGCGTTGCCGCCGCGTCCGCCGCCGACGCTGCCGCCTCGTCCGGCCCAAGCGGTGTATGGCGTCGTCGCCGACAAGCCGGCGGCCCCTGCCTGGACCTACGTCGTGCTGCCGGCGCTCGTCGTCGTGCTCGTGCTCGGCACCGCGCTCGGCGGCTGGGCGCTCTACCGCTACGTGAAGGGCAGCAGCGCGACGCAGTCCGCCGCCACCGGCACCGAGCACGAGGAGCCCGTGCGCCTCGCGCTCGAGGCGCTCGCGAAGGACGACGTCAACGCCGCCCTCGTGCACGCGCAGCGAGCGTACGAGCTGCGGCCGAACGACGTCACCGTGGTCGCGCTCCTGAAGAGCATTCAGGATCGAAAGACCGCCATGGCAGACGCGCCGAAGCCGCCGCCGGTGCAGCCCGTCGAGGACGCCGAGAAGCCGGTGCAGACCGAGCCGGTCGCCGAAGCTGCGCCTGCGCCTCCGCCCGAGCCCGTCGTCGAGAAGCAGGCAGCGCCGCCCCCCGTGGCGGAGAAGGTCGAACCGAAGGCAGCGCCTCCCGTGGTGCGCAAAGAGACCCCAAAGCCGCGCCCGAAGCCGAAGCCAAGGCCTCGCCCGCGACGACAGCAGCGGAAGCAAATGTCCGACGACGCAGCCGGGAAGCTCTTCAAGCAAGCCGTCCGCGCCGTGCGAGACAATGACGAGGCGCGCGGCTGCACGCTGCTGCGTCAGGTCGCCAAAGAGGCGCCGTCGGGCTCCAACTGGAAGGTCAAGGCGAGCAACGCCGTCGGCCGCTACGGCTGCGATTGAGCGAACGCCGACGAGCAGCCAAGCCCTGCTGAAGGTTGAAGGACAGAAATCTCGCGCCAAGCCGCCAAGCCGCCAAGGGAACACCAAAATGCGGTTCCTCGGCGGCTTGGCGGCTTGGCGCGAAACCTTTTCCTGTGTTCCGTCTTCGTCAGGCACGTCGTCAAAGGATGCGAGCGAAGAACAGCTCGGCCATCCCGAAGTTGAACACGAGGCCCACCTTCACCCCGCCCGCCGCGAGGCCACGCAAGGTGTCGGTCTTGTGCTCCGCCGAGAGCGCGCGGTCCGCCACGACCTGCACGAGCACACGCTCCGCGACGAGGAGGTCGGCGGCGAACGATCCTACCACCCGGCCTTTGTAGACGACCGAGAACGTCGCCTCCCGATGGGCCGTGAGCCCGCGCGAGACGAGCTCGTGCGCCAGCGCGTTCAGGTACGTGGCCGCTTCATGCGCGACGCCGAGCGCCTCATGCACAGCGAAGGCGGCGTCGATGACGTCGGCGCACGCCCTGTCCTCGAGCATCTCCGCGCTGAGCCCGTGGCGCAGCGCGCGCGCGGGCAGGGCGCGAGACGGCCGGGGGCTCACACTGCGCTCGGACACACGCCGCTCCTCTCGAGCGAAGGCCGCCGCGGCAACCGTTCACTGGCTTCAGGCTATTGTCACAGGCGAGCGAGCGTCGGTCTACGCGGCCGCGGCAAGGAGGACTGGTGCGCATCCTGTACGGCGTGGTGGGAGAGGGCATGGGGCACGCGACCCGCAGCCGCGTCGTGCTCGAGCATCTGCTCGCCAGCGGCCACGAGGTGCGCGTCGTCGTCTCCGGGCGCGCGCACAAGTTCCTGACCGAGCGCTTTCAAGGGCGCGCGAGCATCACCTTCGAGGAGATCCACGGCCTGCACCTGGTGGTGGAGGACAACGAGCTCGACAAGAGCGCGTCCCTCTGGTCGAACCTCGACGACGCGCCGGCCGGCATCAAGAAGAACGTCGACGTCTACCAGAAGGTCGTTGGCGCTGGTGCTCAAGGACACAGTCGACCGGAGTGCGTCATCAGCGACTTCGAGTCCTGGGCGTATCTGTTCGGCCGCGTTCATGACCTGCCCGTCATCAGCATCGACAACATGCAGGTCATCAACCGCTGTAAGCATGACGCTGACGTCGTCGGCGAGCGCGGCATGAAGCTCGCCTATCGGCTGACGAAGTTCGCGGTGAAGTCGAAGCTGCCGGGCGCCTACCACTACCTGATCACGAGCTTCTTCTTCCCGCCCGTCCGAAAGAAGCGCACGACGCTGGTGCCGCCCATCCTGCGGCCGGAGATCCTGCAGGCGCAGCGTCGTCCGGGTGCGCACGTGCTCGTCTACCAGACGGCCGCCACGAACACCGCGCTCGTGCCGATGCTGCAGCGCATGACCGACTACGAATTCCGCGTGTACGGCATGGGCCGCGAAGGGCAGGAGGGCAACGTCACGCTTCGTCCGTTCTCGGAGCAGACCTTCATTGAGGATCTGTCGACGGCGAAGGCGGTCATCGCGGGCGGCGGCTTCTCGCTCATGGGCGAGGCCGTGCACCTGCACGTGCCGATGTTGAGCGTGCCCATCAAGGGGCAGTTCGAGCAGATCCTGAACGGCCGCTACCTGCAGAAGCTCGGCTACGGCCTGCACGCCGAAGAGCTCGACGACGAGCTGGTGGCTTCGTTCCTGTCCCGGCACGAAGACTTCGCGCACAACCTGGCGAGCTACCCGTCCCAGCCGGACAATCAGATGACGTTTGCCTGCCTGGATGAGCTCGTGCGCGACGTGTCGCTCGACGAGCCGCGCCCGGCGGCGCTCGAGGCGCCCGCCATGGGCAAGTGGGAGGGCGGCATGGGGCAAGGAGGGCAGGTCAGCGATGAGGACGAACCGGTGCTTGGGTAGCGGTTGGTCTGCGACCGACGTCTTACCCCCCGACCACTCGCGTTGATCCCCCCTCGCTCGGTCTTTCGCCCGCTGGCTGCGTTGCGTGCTCCGCACGACCAAAGGTCGCGCCTCCGCTGTGCCTTGCCAGCGAACGAAATCCGCTTCGCGATCATGGGACCAACGCAAGCGATCGGGGGGGAGCGACCGAGGATGAGGTGGCTCGACGGGGGCGAGCGGGTGATCGGCTGAACGAGCTCAGCAGCCGCTCGCGTCGTCGTTGGCGCAGAAGCGCACCTCGTATTCGCCACACATCGGCGGCGCGCCAGGGCGGCGGCGGACCCAGACCGTGACGTCGACGTCGCCGTCCGAGCCCCAGCCGCTGCTGCTGTCCCACGAGCTGAGGCCGCAGGTGCGCTGGTTCTCGCCGCCGCAGCCGCTCCCGCCGCTCGCGCTGCGCACGCAGAGCTCCACGTCGGGTGAGTCCACCAGCCACGCGCGCGCCTTGAATGAGTCTCCGAAGGTGTCGCAGGTGATGCTGCCGCCGTCGTCGGAGTGGTAGAAATAGAGGTCCTCGTCGCCCGGGGTGGGCAGCGTGCCGAAGCGTGTGACCACCTGCCGGTTGCCGCTGCCGCACTTGTCCGCCAGGGGACCGACGTTCTCTCCCGCGGAGCAGAATGCGCCCACGTCCTTCTTCTCGGTGCCGACGGTGTCCTCGCCGCACTCGCAGCCGGTGTCGAAGCGCTCGTCGGCGTTGAAGTACGCCGGCAAGCAGCTGCCGATCTCGCAGAAGCCGGCCTCACAAGAAGGCACGCCATTCGCGACCGGACAGGCCTGCTGGCAGGTGACGACATTGGCCGTAATCGGCACGCGAATGTCCTGCACGACGATGCCGTCCGTCGCCACCAGCAAGGCCGCGTTCGCGGCGCCGATGGTGGACGCCTGCACGAACACGGAGACGGGGAAGGGATCGTCGCCCGCGCGCAGCTTCACCGGCAGGCTCGGCTCTCCCGCGAGGCGCACTTGTGACGACGAGCCCAGCTCGAAGGACACGCCGGTAATCGTCAGCTCCCCGGTGCCGCCGTTGGTGATGTAGACGGTCTGCGCTTCACTCGTCCAACCCTGCGCAATGTCGCCGAACGCAAGCGAAGCCGGGCTGACGATGCCCTCGGGCGCCATGCCGTACACGTGGAGGTCGAGCCAGTCCTCCGGCAGCGTCGGGTCATTGGTGGCGAAGCGCATCTGCCCGGCGACGTCACCGCCGTGCGGCGGGCTCGCCATGACCTCGAACGTGACCTCACCGAGCGGCGGGATGGTGGGCAGCGCGGTGCCGAGCGGGATGGGCGTCGCGAAGCCCACGTCGCCGCCGAGGGGCATCGTCGCCGTCACGCTGAGCGGTTGACCGCCGAGGTTCCTGAGCTTCACCTCGCGCGTGCCCGTGTTGCCGATGCGAATCTGACCGAAGTCGACGCTCCAATCCGTCGGCTGCAGCACGGCGAAGAACGGCTCTTGAATGGAGGTGCCGAGCAGGTTCACGACGAGCTGCGGGCGGGCGCCGTCGTTAGTCGGCAGGTAGAGGACGCCCGAGTACCAGTCGACAGCGTCGGGCGAGAGCGACACGGGGATGTCCACGGTCTCGCCCGGGTTCACGAAGATCGTGCTGGCGGGCACGGGCGCGAGCGCGAAGTGTGGGTCCGACAGAGGATCGAAGGTCGGCACCTCGACGGCGAGCACAGCGCTGCCCTCGGTGGTGTTGGTGACGCGCACGGGCAGCGTCACCGTCTCGCCGGGGGTGACGTAGCCGAAGTTCAGCTCGGGCGTCTCGAGCTCGGCGGCGGCCTCTCCGAGCACGCGCGTGGTGATGGGGATGGTCTCGCGCTCTGCGGCCGCGTCCTTGGCCGGCGTCTTGCCGTCGTACCAGTCGATCCAGAGCGCGCCCTCGTCGGCGACGGCGTCGCTCGGCGTGTACTTGACGACGACGTCGAAGCCCTTGCCGGCGCTCAGGTGGATGGGATCGTCCGTCGACGGGAACAGCGGCGCCTCGCCTCCCGACTCGGACGCGAGCGAGATGTCGAAGTCACCGGCGGAGTCGACGCTGAGGCGCACGAGCCGAATGGCGACCTCGCCGCCGCCGCGGTTGTCGACGTGGAAGGTGCGCGTCTGCGCGCAGCCTACGGACACACAGTCGAAGCCGACGCCGAAGGGCGGGTCGACATAGAGGCGCGGACCCACGGGCACGGCCTCGTCGCCGGTCTTCGGGCACTTCGACGGATCCGAGTTGCACGCACCGCCGAGCGATTGCTCGCAGCCGGCCGCCAAGGTGACGACGAGCGCGGCGAACGACAGGAGGGAGAGGCGCGATGCGAGCAAGCTCAGCTCCGTGGCAGACGGACCAGGGGCCAGGGTGACGACGTCAGCAGGGACCGGGAGTGCTGGACTCGATGATGAACTGGCCGTTCTGTCGGCGCAGCTTCAGCATCTCGGAGCACTCGCCCTTGTCGCGCAGGCGATGCTGCGGGGACGCGATCTCCGTGCCGTTCACGTAGACGTGCATGGTGACGAGGCTCGACTCGTGGTCCCAGCAGTTCTCCGTGACGAGATCCGAGATGGTGCCGGGATCGACCGCGATGGGCACGCCGATGGCGCCGCCGAGCGCGCCGAGCAGGATGCTGCCGCCGATGCCGAGCAGGTCGCCCATGATGCCGGTGGGGATGTTGGCGCAGTCCTCGATGTAGTGCGCGCGCGCGCCGAAGACCTGCCCCTCGGCGAGGTCCTGGCCGAGGCCGAAGAGCAACACGCGCTCGGGCTCCTCGTATTGGCCGAGGGCGATCCAGCTGGCGGTGCCCTGATCGGGGCGTCCGTCGCTGTCGGGATCGTAGCTGTTCCATTGCGCGCACAGGTCGCCGTTCGGGGAGATCTGCAGCGTGCAGCCCTGGCCGCTCGGGTTCGGCACGCACGTCGTGATGGGCTTGGCGCAGGAGAAGCCGAGCGGGCTCGACAGCTCGAGGTTCACGTCGCGGAAGTCGTTCCCGGCCCACGAGTTGTCGGCGTTCTCGTAGCTCATCTCGATCTTGAGCACGTCGTCGAAGGTGCCGCCGCGAGCCCAGCCGCGCAGCGCGATGGTCTTCAGCACGTCGGTGGCGGGCTCGGTGTCATTGCTCGTGATGTTCAAGAACGCGTCGAAGGGCTCTTGCGGATCGTGCGGCGTGACCGAGTCGCTCGGCGCCGAGGGGTTGAAGAACACGCTGACGACGACGGCGCCGCCGGGTGCCACCGGCGGAATGAACGGCGGCGAGATGGAGAAGTCACCGGACGGATCGGACAGGCCCATGTCGATGGCGAGATCGCTCTGTCCGGAGTTCGTGATCGTCACCTGGCGGAAGGCGACGCTGCCGACGGTGTAGGCGAGGCCGTCATCCTGCCGGTAGACGAGCTCGTCGGCGGGGTTCACCTCGATCTGTGGCGGCCCGAGCGAGGAGCCGGTGAGCTCCGACGACACCGTCACGGCGGCGGTGGGATCGCCCGCGTGCGCGATGACGTTCAGCGTCGCGGAGAGGTTCGCGAGCCGCGTGGGATCGATGGTGACCGGCACCTCGATGACCGTGCTCGGATCGTTCGGATCGAAGGGCGGCAGCAAGAGCGGCGCCGCCGGAGAGATGAGCTCGAGCTCGTCGGGGATGTCGAAGGAGTCCCGATCGCCGCCGCCGAGATAGATGCCGGTGATGGTCAGCGCGGCGTTGCCGGTGCCTTCGTTGGTGATGCGTACGCTGCGCGTGTCCGTCGATCCCTGCGGCACGTGACCGAAGGGGAGCGTCAGCGGGTCGACGATGAGCACCGGCACGCCCGAGTAGGTGGCGTGCAGATCGACGGTGACGAGCCCCTCGTCGCCGGCGGTGACGTCGTCGGTGTTCACGAGCACGGAGCCGAACGCCTCGCCGGGCGCGGGCGGCGCGAAGGTGACGAGGACGTCGAGCGTGCGGCCGGGCGCGAGGCGCTGCGGGAACTCCGAGGGATCGCACGGCTCGCAGCTGAAGCCGGGGCTCTGGTTGTCGCCGAGGCCGACGCCCGACACCGTCAGCAAGCAATCGCCGCGGTTCTCGATGCTGACGGTCTCCTCGCCGCTGTTGCCGAGCGCGACCTCCCCGAAGGCCACGTCGAGGGGCGTGATCTGCACGAGCGGCGCCTGGCCGGGCGCGCACGCGAAGTCGTCGGCGGGCTCGCACTGATCGAACACGCACAGCTCGCCCGAGAGGCAGTCGCTGTCGGTCTCGCAGCCGGAGTCTTCGCACACGCCACCGATGCAGCGCCCGGTGTCGCAGTCGTCGTTGAGCACGCACGCGTCGCCGACCGGGCGCTTCTGCGCCTCCTTCTCGTACGTGATGTAGCCGCCGCCATCGCAGGCGGAAGCCGCGAGCGTCACCAAAGCGACGATGACGAGGGGGAGGCGGGGGACAATCCTCATCGCGGGCTCCTGAGCGATCCGGACCTGGCGGTCACATCAACGCCTTCGAGAATACATGCTACGGGACCGCTGCATCACGTTGCCCGCCTTTGCCGATCTGCCAGGGAGCTCGCCGACTCATGACGCCGAACGCCCTAGGCCTTCTCGCGGATATCGGGGTTATCGGACCTACTCCTACATCGTTGCTTTGACGGATCCGCGCTGACGCTCCGCTACGCTCTACGCAGATGCCGCTGTTCAGCGATCCCCTGGAACCCCCGAGCCTTCGCGGCGCCGGCCGGCAGCTGCTTCGACACGCCGCGTCGTTGTTGGCGCTGATGGGCTGGTCGACGCTGGCGCTCGGTCTGGCGCAGGGCGGCAGCCGGCTCTGGTGGCTCGCGTTGCCCGGCTTCCTCGCCGCCCTCGTCGGCCGGCGCGCGCCGCTCGGCTCGGGCGTGGTCGAGATCAGCTTGCTCGCGGCAGGTCTCGCGCTGCTCGTCGACGCTCAGCTCGACTGGGGGATCGTCGCCGCGGCCCTCGTGCTGTGTGGACGCGCACTGCAGGCGGCGCTGCTCGCGAAAGAGCGCGCCGGTTGAGCGCCGGCAGTTGCTAGAGTGCGCGGATGCTGCACGACCCGAACCCGCATCGCACCGGCGCCTGCCCCGTCCACTTCATCTGGGATGGACGAGGCTACGGGCGCGTGTTCGTCCGCTCGGGCTTCCTCGGCTTCTTGCTGGCCGCCATGTGCTTCACGCTCGGCACGATGATGCGCCTGCCGCCGCTCGAGACCGCCGGGGTCGTCGTGCTCTCGCTGGCGGCGACGTCGTGGGCGCTCGGTCAGCTCATCAGCGGCGTCGTCGCGCGGCAGGTCAAGCGCGAGATGGTGGCGCGGCGCGCACGCTGAACGTCCGCTCGCTCACGTCGGGAAGGGGCCACAGAGGTCGGGCCCTTCGCTGACCTGCCAGCACACGAGCGCCTCGTCGCTGCAGGTCGGCTGCTCGGGGGTGTCGCCCTCGATGCAGGGGTCGGCGCACAAGGTCCCGTAGTCGTCCGTCTCCGTGGCGAAGCGCGCGCAGTGGCCGCTCTGGCACTCGCGCGCCGACGAGCACGTCTCTCCCGCGGCCTTGTCGTCGAGCAGCGGCATGCAGACGGGGGCGCCCTCGTCGTCCTCGACGCAGACCCAGCCGCCGGCGCAGGTGTCGTCCGCGCCGCAGGGGCCGGTGCAGAGCGATGCCCCGTCGACGTCCGCGATGCAGCGACCGTGCTCGCAGACGATGGGCGAGGTGCAGGCCGTCCCGTCGGGGACGTGGTCGACACAGACGTGCGCGCCGGTGTCGAGCTCGACGCAATTGCGCGGTCCGCTGCAGCCCTGCTCGGGGAGACAGCCGTCGAGGCAGATGGCCTCGTCCCCTTCGAGCAGCTGCACGCAGCGCGCGCCCGCGCACTGTCGTGGGGTCTCGCACTGCTCACCCGCGGCGCGATCGTCCAGCGGCTCGAGACAGACGCTGCGCTGATCGGCCACGTAGCAGCGCTGCGCGGACGGGCATTCGCCGTCGGCGCTGCAGGGCTTCGCGCAGAAGTGCCCGGCCACGTCGTCGCCGACGCACGCGCCGCTGAGGCACTCGGTGTCCTCGCCGCAGGCCTCGCCGAGCTCGAGCTCGCCGATGATGCCGAGGCAGGCGAACGTGCCCTCGTCCTCGACGCAGGCGCTGCCCTCGGGGCAGGGGTTCTCGACGCCGCAGACGGCCGCGCACGCGAGGTGACCGTCGAGCTCGCGCACGCACACGGCGCCGCCGGCGCAGTCGGTCTCGGTGGCGCACTCGTCGGGAGGGCCACCTCCGACGCACGTGCACTGCGCCATGGCCAGGGTGACGACCACGAGGGCGAGGGGCAGGAGGACGCGCACGGGAGGCTGCATCCGGCCACGTTAGCGCGTCGCCAATGCCGTTGCCCCCAGAACGACAAAAGCGCCCCGAAGGGCGCCGTCGTCGTCGAGAATCAGCTACGTGGTGCCCAGGAGAGGACTCGAACCTCCACGATATTGCTATCACTAGGACCTGAACCTAGCGCGTCTACCAGTTCCGCCACCTGGGCGCGGACCGGCGGAAACGTAGGAGTCGGCCGTTCCCTCGTCAAGCGGTCTTGTTGGCTTCGCGCTCGCTTCCGGCGCTCCCTTGCTGCTGCTCGTCCTGGCTCCCGGCGCCTGCGCGGCCCTTCTGCTATCCCTCGCAGTCGGCTCCCCGCTCGCGCCGGCAGGCTGGCGGGCGCCCGGCCTATTTCCCGAGGTGGTGTGACGTGACGGCGCGCGTGTTGGTCATCGACGACGAGAAGAACATCCGCACCATGCTGACGCGCGCGCTCGATCTCGAAGGCTTCGCCGTCGAGGTCGCGGAGGACGGCAGGTCCGGCCTCGACAAGTCCCGCACGGACGCGCCCGATCTCATCCTGCTCGACCTCAAGCTGCCGGACATCACCGGCCTCGAGGTGCTCGAGCAGCTCAAGAAGAACGGCGAGGGGCCGCCGGTGGTCATGATGAGCGGTCACGGCACGCTCGAGGCTGCGGTGAAGGCGACGCGGCTCGGCGCCGTGGACTTCCTCGAGAAGCCCATCGAGATGGAGCGCATGCTCCTGACGGTGAAGAACGCCCTGCGCCTCGATCAGCTCGATCGAACGGTCGGGGCCCTGCAGCGCACCGTCGAGCGACGTCACGGCATGGTGGGCCGCTCGCAGGCGCTCGTGCGCGTGCTCGCCGACGTCCGTCGCGCGGCGCCGACCAAGGCGCGCTGCCTCATCACCGGCGAGAGCGGCGTCGGCAAAGAGCTCGTGGCGCAGGCCATTCACGACCTCTCCTCTCGCAGCGACGGTCCCTTCGTGAAGCTCAATTGCGCCGCCATCGCCGAGACGCTCGTGGAGTCGGAGCTGTTCGGTCACGAGAAGGGCGCCTTCACCGGAGCCGACAAGCGGCACACCGGACGCTTCGAGCGCGCGCACGGCGGTACGCTGTTTCTCGACGAGATCGGCGAGATGCCCATGGGTACGCAGGCGCGCCTTTTGCGGGTGCTGCAGGAGGGCGAGCTCGAGCGCGTCGGTGGCAGCGAGCCGGTGAGGGTGGACGTTCGGGTCATCGCGGCCACGAACCGCGACCTGCCCGACGAGGTGCAAGGCGGCCGCTTCCGCGAGGACCTCTACTACCGCCTGAACGTGGTGCCGGTGCACGTGCCTCCGCTGCGGGAGCGGCGCGAGGACATCCCGGAGCTCGCCGTGTTCCTGCTGCGCCGCTCGTGTGACGAGAACGACGTCGACGAGAAGGAGTGGGCGGACGACGCGCTGGCCGCGCTGGCCGAGCACGACTTCCCCGGCAACGTGCGCGAGCTGGTGCACCTCGTCGATCGGCTGGCGATCCTGACCCCGGGTCACGTCATCGCCGCCGCCGACGTCCGCGCGGCGCTGCCCGGCGCGGCCAAGCTGAAGGGCGGCGAGATCCCGCAGGAGGGCCGGCTCTATCACCTGCTCGAGGCCTTCGAGCGCCGCATCCTCGAGGACCGCATCACGCGCTTCGAGGGCAACATGAGCCGGGCGGCAGAGGATCTCGGCCTCGAGCGCAGCCACCTCTACAAGAAGGTGCGCCGCCTCGGCATTCGCCGCGACGATGACTGAGCGACGCTTGCTGTCGAGCGCTCCCAAAGAGCGCGTCGGGCGCGAAGGCAAATGTAGGCGGGTGTACACGTAGGTACACAAATGGCCGCGCAGGGAGTGTCTGCGCGGACACGCTCTCTCGTCGTCGATGAGCTAAGTGTGCGGACTGTTTGAGGTGCGCTCATTGGCATCGCGCGTGGATTGCTTCCTCGCACCACCCCGGAGGCCACCATGCGTATCGCTTCGACCCTCGCGCTCTTGATCGCCGCTCTCTCCCTCGTCGTCGCCTGCAGCGAAGAGCCGCAGGCTGTCGCCAAGCGTCCCTCCCCCGTCGTCGTGCAACGTGCCGCGCCGAGCACGGTCGCCGCCGCCGAGGCGGACTTCGACTTCACGGACGAGCCCGTGGACGGCTCCGTCCCGGACGCGCTCATCACGAACAGCGGCCCCATGAGCGCTCCTGCCGAGGAGCCGCTCGACGAGCTCGCCCAGCTCGAGGAGGCGCTCAGGACGGACCCGAAGGTCTTCGTCACGCGCGAGAAGCTGGCGCGCATCTACCTCGCCAGCGACGCCAGCAAGGCGCGCGCGCACGCCGAGGTGCTCACGCGCGCGCGACCCGACGACTTCAGCGCGCACTACACGCTCGGCCGCGCGTACATGAAGCTGAGCATGTGGAACGAGGCCATCACCAGCCTCGAGCGCGCGCTCACCATCCAGCCGACGTCGTCCTACGCGCACAACAACCTCGGCTACAGCGCGCTGCAGATCGGCAGGAGCGAGCTCGCGCTCGAGCACCTCGAGGCCATCCTCGATCTCTCGCCGCAGGAGCCCTACATGATGAACAACCTCGGCATCGCGTACGAGAAAGCGGGCCGCAACGCGGACGCCTACGCGGCCTATCTGCGCGCCCTCGAGCTGAAGCCCGGCTACGTGAACGCCGTCGTCAACAAGGACCGCCTCGAGGTCCTGCTGAGCGACGCGGAGAAGATGGTGGCGCTCGACATCCTCGAGGAGCTGGCGGTGGAGTCCGTGCCGTCGGTGACCACGGCGGCCGCGAACCCGGAGGAGGATGGCAGCGAGGTGTTCAGCCTGGAGCCATGAGATAGCGGGCGCGCTCTTCGCTGAGCGCTCCCGGCCGCGAACGAGGACGGCGCCTCTCGGGGGGCGCCGTCCTTCGTTCCGTGGGTCGTTTGTACGGCATACTTCGGGGCCGAACGTGCCGCGCGCCGCAGGGGAACATTGCTACGCCTCCCGTTTGCTGAAGCGGAGGGGTGTCCCCGGGACAGGCGCACCCGGTGGATTGCGTCACCCCTGGATGTTCGAGATGAGAAGCCGACCTTGACGACATCGAGACGAGCTCCGCGGCGCCGTTCGCTTGCCCCTCCCGGGTGCGGGCTGATGACGTGTGCGCTCCTGCTCGCGGCGGGGCACGCGCGCGACGCCCACGCCGAGGCGCAGGCGGCCGAAGCGGAAGGCGCCGTGAAAGCGCCGAGCGGAAAGGGCGCCACGGCGGGCAAGCGGCGCCTCTCCGGCAGCTCACTGATGCGCTTCGTCGATGACGTCGCCGCGGCGCTCGAGGCGCGCGCGCAGCTCGAGGACGTCGGCGGGCCCTTTCGCATCGATGTCACCGGCGCTCGCGGCGTGGACCCGAAGAAGGCGGAGCGCGAGTTCGGCGCGCGGCTGCAGCGCCGCCTACGCGAGGCGGGCGTGCTCGTCCCGGTGCCGAAGGCCGAGCTGCGCGCTCGGGTCGTCGTTTCGCAAGAGGGGGGCCGCGTATGGGCCGTCAGCGTGCTCGAAGGGGGCGCGTTGCCGGCGCCGAGCGCGGTGGCGATCTCGGCCGTGATCGATCGCGAGCTCGAGGTGGCGCTCGGCGCCGGCGCGCGACCGGGGCAGAGCCGCTGGGTGAAGGAGCGCCTCGGCACCGCGCCGGCCGGGGTGCTCGACGCGGTGCTCATCGACATCGACGGCGATCTCGCCGACGACATCGCGCTGCTCGGCGTCGACGGCATTCGCCTGTACCGCTACGCGCCCGGGGACTCGCGGCCCGAGCTCGTCGGAGGCCCGTACCGGCTGCCCGGTGAACGACGCTGGCCGCGGGTCGCCGCGGGTTGGTTGGCGACGACGTCCGAGGGCAAGCTCTGGCTCGCGACCAGCGCCGGACACACCGCGCTGTTCGACGCGCGCGCTCGTCGTTACGACGCCGCGCCGCAGCGAGGCGTGCCCGTGCGCCAGCCGTCGTCGAGCGACGCGCAGCGGCCGCTCGTGCTGCTCGGCGGACGCTTCGGCAGCCCCGTGCTCACCACGCCCGTGCTGAGCGCCGAGGGGGCGACGCTCGAGGGGGTCACGCCGCCGAGCGGCCTGCGCGACCTGCTCGAGGTTCCAAAGCGCGCGGGCGTGTGGCTCTGGGTCGACGGTGACGGGCGGCTCGGAGGGCACCTGAGCGACGGTAAGCCGCGCCTGTTGCCGACGGAGGATCGCGCGGGAGATCGCATCCTGCTGGCCGATCTCGATGGTGACGGCGAGGGAGAGCTGGTCACGAGCGCCGCGACGCCGCCCGGTGACGGGGACGAGGTGACCATCTACGGCCTCGACCCGACGCTCTCTCGCCTCACGGTGTTGTTCCGCGCGGCGCTCTCGGGCGGCGGCATCGTCGCCATGGCGGACGGCGAGCTCGACTTCGATGGCTATCCGGACGTGCTCGTCGTCGAGGAGGGCAGCGGGAACGAGGCCGTGCTCTGGCGGCTGGAGCTCGCACCATGACGCGCCAGGCGTTCGTCGTCGCGCTCGTCCTCTTGCCGCTGGCGCTCGGGTCGGGCGTCGCCGAGGCGCGCCTCTCGCCTTCGCCGGGCGGGCGCGTGACGGTGGCGCTGCCGAGCGAGCTGCTCGATGACACCGTGCGCGCGCACCTGTACGCGCCGCTGCTCGAGGCCGTGGACGGTGAGTCGTGGGCGTTTCAGCTCGCCCACCCGCCGCTCGAGGGGTTCCCCGGCTGGCGCTCCGATGTGCTGAGCCACGTCGAGGAGGAGCGTGACGGCCGCGTCTGGCGCCTGACGCCCTATGGCCTCACGGCGGCGACGCTGGCGAGCGCGCTGAAGCAGTGCTTCGACCTCTCGGTGCCTCCGACGACGAGGGGCGCCGGGCGCTCGTGGCCGGCGCTGGTCGCGCGCGCGCTCGACCTCGAGGTGGACGTTCACAGCGACGGCCAGCGCGTGGCGGTTCGCTTCGATCGGCCGGTCGGCGTCGGGCCCGAGCTGTTCTCCGGCTGCCTCGTGATGACGCCGGGGGGACCGCCGACGGGGCCGTTCGCGCAGATGGCGGCGAACCTGCTCGCGGCCCGGCCAAGCGGGGCAGGCGGGCCGCCGCTGCTCGGCATCGTCGAGCTGCGCGAGCTCGGTGGGCCGGCCGACATCGTCGGGGGCTCACCGCAGTCGGGCAGCGGCAGCGCGCTCCTGGCGCCCTTCCCCGACGTGGTGGTGCTCGTGCAGTCGCAGGCCGCGCGCGCGGCGGATCCCTTCGAGGTGGCCGCGGACGAGGGCTGGACGCAGTTTCATCGTGACCTCGGCGCCGACCTCCTGCTCGCCGTGTATTGGGCGGGTCGAGGACGATCGGCCGAAGACCTGCTGCCGCCCGGCGTCGCGCCGGCGCGTCCGCTCGCCCAGGTCCCGCTGAGCGCGCCGTCGGGCCCGCTCGCCTTGAGCGCGCTGCCGGCGAAGGCGCCGCGCCTGCCGATCCACCTCTCGACGAAGGACGGGCTGCTCGCCGGTGTCGTCGAGCGGCTGGCGGTGCTGCTGCGCTCGAGCGGCTACGGCGTGCAGCCCGTGCCGGAGGTCGGCACCTCGCTCGACGACGGCGTCGCGCTCATCCGTTGGCGGCCGAAGACCGCCGACCCGGCGCTCGCGCTCTTGGCGCTGGCGGGAGAGCACCCTGACGTGAAGGCGGCGACGGCTCCCTCGGCGCTCGCGGACCAGCGGCTCTTGTCGTCGTCCCTCGAGGAGCGCGTGGCGGCCGCCTTGGCGCTCGAGCGGGCCTGGATCGACAGCCGCGTCATCATCCCGCTCATGACCGCGGACCGCTGGTTCGCCGTCGATCCGTCGCTGCGCGGCGTGCGCGTGCGCCCGGACGGCGTGCCGCTGGTGGACGACGCATACTGGGGCGGACGCGAATGAGCTTGCGATGGCGGCTCACCGCGGCGCTCCTGCTCGTCGTCGTCGTCGCGGTCGGCGGCGGCACGGCGGCGCACCTCGCGGAGGTCTCGCGCAGCTTCGAGGAGCAATTGCGCCAGCAGGCCGAGCGCGTGGTGAGCTCCATCGAGACCGACGTCGAGCAGACCGGCGAGATCCTCGACGAGGAGGTGCGCCTGGCGCTCGATCCGCGCGGCTACCTGGCGCGTGGCGTCGGCTCGACGCGCGTGCAGGCGCGCTATCTGGTGGCGCGCGCCAGGCTGCAGACCGGGCGCCTCGAGATCCTGAAGCTCTTGGCCGAGGACGGTCAGATCCTCACCTCCGGGCACTGGCCGGCGTCCTTCGGGGCCTTGGATCCACAGTTCGGCACCTATCAAACCAACCCGGGCAGCACGGCGCGCATCGTCGACGAGGCGACCCCGGCGGGCTCGGCGCCGTCGCTGCAGCGCTGGGCCACCGGCCGCTGGGGCTCGCGCGAGGTGACCGTCGTGGCCGGCCGCTTCCTCGACGCCGACGCGCTCGAGCGCATGCGCGCGCGCGTCGGCGCCGACCTGCTCGCGCTCTGCCGTCCGGGGCTCCCCGAGGGGCGCTGCATCGCCGTGCGCGGCGACAAGCTGAAGACCGACGCGCCCTTCGATCCCGACGAGGAGTGGACCGATCGTCTGGTGCTGAGCCAGGTGCCGCTCGGCGCCGGCGCCGATCCTCCGGTGCTCATCGCCGCGCTCGATCGGCAGGCCATTGACAACGTGGAGGCCGGCATCGTGCAACGCGCCATCCTGGTGGGCGCGCTCAGCATCGCCTTCGCCATGCTGCTCGGCGTGTTTCTCGCGACGCGGCAGGTCCGTCCGGTCGAAGCGCTCGCGGGCGCCGCCGGTCGCCTGGCCGAAGGAGACCTGACGACGCGCGTGGGCACGCTCGGCGGTGGCAGCGAGATGCGCGGCCTCGTCGCCGCCTTCAACAAGATGGCGGCGGACATAGAGCGCTCGCAGACGAAGCTGAAGCAGGCCGAGCGCGTCGCCGCCTGGCGCGAGATCGCCCGCGGGCTCGCGCACGAGCTGAAGAACCCGCTCACGCCCATCCTCGGCGCCATGGACATCATTCGGAAGGCCCGCCGCCTCGGCCGCGCGGACTTCGACGACATCCTGAACGAGCAGGCCGACGCCGTCGTCGAGGAGGTCATGCGCCTCAAGGAGCTCGCCGACGCCTTCAGCCGCTTCGCCCGCCTGCCCGAGCCGAAGCTCGAGCCGCTCAATATGGTGCAGGTGGTCGACAACGCCATCGCGCTCTACGCGGCGGAGGAGGTAGGCGAGGTCTCGGTCCGCCGCCGTTACGGCGCGGAGCTGCCGCTCCTGCGCGCCGATCGCACGCAGATGGCGACGGCGGTGACGAACCTCGTGAAGAACGCGGTCGAGGCCATGGACGGCAAGGGGCGGCTCACCGTCACCTTGCGGCGGGGCGCGGCGACCTCTCCTCCCGAGCGGGCCTACCTCGAGCTGGTCATCGAGGACTCCGGTCCCGGCATCGCGCCCGACGTGCAGGACCGCCTGTTCACGCCCTACATGACGACCAAGGGCAGCCGCGGCACCGGCCTCGGCCTCGCGCTCGTGCACCGCATCGTCATGGAGCACGAGGGCGCCATCGAGGTGGGCCGCGCCGACGACGGTGGCGCCGCTTTCACCTTGCGTCTGCCGCTCGCGGGTCCCACGCTCAAGCAGGAGCGCGGACCCGAGCAGAAGCAGGAGCTCGCGCAGGAGCCCACCCGCGCGGCGCCCGCGCAGGAGAACGAGCCGGCCTCATGATCACGGTGATGAACCTCGCGAAGCGCTACGGCGCTCGCACGCTCTTCGAGGGCGTCTCGCTGCAATTGAACGCCGGCGAGCGCTATGGCCTCGTCGGCGCCAACGGATCGGGCAAGTCCACCTTCGCGCGCATCCTGGCCGGCGACGAGGGCGCGAGCGACGGCACCCTCTCGATCCCGAAGCGCGCGCGCGTGGGCGTGCTGCGCCAGGATCACTTCGAGAGCGACGAGCAGCGCATCCTCGACGTCGCCATGATGGGGGATGAGCTGGTCTACCGCGCCATGCGCGAGAAGGCGGCCATGCTCGAGCGGCCCGATGACATCGACGCCGATCGCGTCTCGGCGCTCGAGGAGATCATCCTGGCGCACGACGGCTACGGCCTCGAGGCGCGCGCGGGCGAGGTGCTCGAGGGCCTCGGCATCCCCACCGCGGTGCACGAGCAGCCCCTCGGCACGCTGTCGGGCGGCTTCAAGCTGCGCGCGCTGCTCGGGCAGGTGCTGGCGGCGAGCCCTGACCTGCTCGTGCTCGACGAGCCCACCAACCACCTCGACATCGTCAGCATCAAGTGGCTCGAGGGCTTCCTCGCGTCCTACGCCGGCTGCGCCGTGCTCATCTCGCACGACCGCCGCTTCCTCGACAACGTCTGCACCTACGTCGCCGACGTCGACTACGAGACCATCACGCTCTACCGCGGCGACTACGAGAGCTTCGCCCAGCAGAAGGTGCAGGAGCGCGAGCGGCGCGAGAAGGAGATCGACAAGCAGAAGGAAGAGAAGGAGCACCTCGAGGCCTTCGTGCAGCGCTTCAAGGCCAAGGCGTCGAAGGCGCGGCAGGCGCAGAGCAAGGCCAAGCAGATGGAGAAGATCGTGATCGAGGATCTGCCGCAGTCCTCGCGACGCTCGCCCCGCTTCTCGTTCCCGCAGCGTCGCCCGAGCGGCCGCGAGGTGCTCGAGGCCAAGGGCATCGCCAAGTCCTACGGCGACAAGCGCGTGCTGAGCGGCGTCGACCTGCTCGTGCGGCGCGGCGAGCACCTGGCCATCATCGGCGAGAACGGCATCGGCAAGTCCACGCTGCTGAAGATCCTCGTCGGCGAGGTCCGTGCCGACGCGGGCGAGCTCAAGTGGGGGCACGAGACGCACCAGGGCTACTTCCCGCAGGATCACGCGGCGCTCATCGGCGAGGAGGGCACCGCCCAGAGCTGGATGTTCGGTCACGTGCGCGACGAGACCATCGGCAACGTGCGCGCTCGCCTCGGCGCCGTGCTGTTCTCGGGTGACGACGCGGAGAAGCCCTTGAAGGCGCTCTCGGGCGGCGAGCAGGCGCGCCTCGTGTTCGCGAAGCTCACGGCCGAGCAGCCGAACGTGCTCTTGCTCGACGAGCCGACCAACCACCTCGATCTCGAGAGCATCGAGGCGTTGGTCGAGGCGCTGCAGCGCTACGAGGGCACGCTGATCTTCGTGT
>CAYLZW010000099.1:0-18417 GCA_964388085.1 uncultured Myxococcales bacterium
ACGCGCTCGAGCTCATCGCCCAGCGCGAAGAGCGCATGCGCCAGCAGGGCAAGGATCCGCGTCCAGGCCCGAAGAAGACCGCGCCCGTGAAGCGCGCGGCGGCGAAGAAGTCCGCCAAGAGCACCTCGTCGAAGGCGACCGGCTCGAAGGCCACGGGTTCGAAGGCCTCGACGAAGAAGAAGGGCACCACGCGCAAGGCCGCAGCGCCGCGCAAGGCGTCCGCGACGACGAAGAAGAAGTCGGCAGCCAAGAAGAGCCGCTGAGCGTCCTCGTCAGGCTCGAGCCGCACAAAGAAGATTTCGCGCCAAGCCGCCAAGCCGCCCAGGGAAACACATTGATGTTCTCCTTGGCGGCTTGGCGGCTTGGCGCGAGATTTTGGCTTCAAGGGCCGAAACTGCCTCGTCATCGACGATCAGACGATGCGAATGTGGTTCACGGTGCGATCGACGTGCGCGTGGCCTTGCACCATGCGCTCGATCTCGGCGCGCTCCTGCTCGTGACCGGCCGAGCCCTCGAGCACCGCGGTGGAGCCGACCAGCGTGACGTCGACCTGCGAGGAGGGAAAGTCGTCCTCGAGCTTCGCCTGTAGCTGCCGCACGACGTCGTGATCCTTCCGCTGCTGCTTCGCTGGCGCGATGGTCAGCACATTGTCGATCTCATGGACACCGGCGGCGCGCGCGACCAGGGCGTGCACGCGCTCGAAGGTGTCCCGGTCGGGGACCTGCCCGGCGATGGTCGCTTTGCCGTCGTCGAAGCTGACGAGCACGGTGCTGTCGTCGATGTGGCGGTCCTCGGCGAGCCGCTGGCGCAGCGCTCGCTCGACGTCATTGCCGCCCCCGTTCGGACGGTGGCCGTTGTGTTCGGTGGCTCTCATGACGCGTGACGTCGCAGGAACGATGCCAGCGCGCAGCTTGGGTGATGGATCGTTCGCCGAACGCCGGCCGTTGGTGCATGCAGACGGGTCCACGCGCCTCTGTGAGCAAGCGCGCCTCGCACGTGCGTCGTTCCTCCGGAATGATCTTGTGGCTCCCGGAGTTACTTCCGTGGCGCCATGCCTCATCTCCTGCTCCCCACGGATGCACACGCGAGCCGCGCACAGCCATGCGCGAGCACCATCCCTGCGCGTGGCACGCAGGTCGCACCGGGCTGCGGGAGGGCCGCTGCCGACAGGGAGCCGCGCCGGGGGAGAGCTGACATCATGGAAGAACGGATGCAGAGACCGCGGGCGCACGCCCATCCAGAGGCTTCGCCGACGCGCGTGGTCGTGTTTGACGCCGAGCACGAGAGCCGCGCCTATCTGAGTGACGCGCTCCGTCTGCTCGGCCTCTCGGTCCTCGAGGCGAAGACGCCGCTCGAGGCCATCTACGCCTTGAGCCGCGGCTCCAAGGACGTCTGCGTCGCCTTCATCGGGGGCTGTCTCGCGGCGACCACGCCGTCCGAGTTCGTCAGCTTCGCGCTCGAGGAGTTTCCCTCCCTCCGCCTCGTGACCGCGGGCGCGGACGTGTCCGTGGACGGCGAACGCGTGCACCGCCTCGGGCCTGACGACGATGACCCGGCCGCGCTGTCGGCGCTGCTCGCGCGGCTCCTCCCCGAGCTCACGCCGCAAGCCGCGTAGCGTCCGAGGACGCGGGTGATACGCTGGCTCCCCTCGAGAGGAGCCCGCATGTGCCCCCCATGGCTCGCCCGCCCCTGGCTCGTCCCCGTCGTCGTCATCGCCGCCGTGGCGCTGTCGGGTTGCTGCCTGTGCGATTCGTTCTTCGGCAATTTCAACCGCTACGAATGTCGCGCGAAGCAGTCGGAGGCGAAGTCCAATTTGAAGTCGCTGTACATCGCGCAGTCGATGTTCCAGGCGGAGCGCTCCCGCTTCGGCACCCTCGAGGAGATCGGCTTCGCGCCCGCCGGCGAGACGCTGCGCTACGAGTACGTGCTGGTCTCGCACGACGACACGCACTTCGTGGCCGAGGCGCGCGGCAAGGACGAGATGACGGGAGATCTCTGGCAGATCGACGACACCGGCACGCCGCGCGCGCTGCAGAGCGTCTGCGGGCCCGTGCCGGAGAGCGAGGGAGACGGCAGCGCGCCCATCGAGGTCATGCGGCCGGAGCGGGATCCGACGGACGCGCTGGAGCTGAGGCGCGCTGTGTTTCAGGTCCGTTATTGAGCGCTCCCCGTGGGCGCGCCCAACAAAACAAAACCCCTCGACGAGTCGAGGGGTTTGGCGGAGCGACCGGGATTCGAACCCGTTAGGGCGCGTTCAGCCACACCGGCGACAACGCTCCGCTCTTCGCCCTGACGGTCTCTCTCCTGGCGCTCTCTGGGTGTCCGGTTCTCCCGTGGAGTCCCCTGAGACGCCGCGCGGCCCCCTGCCGTCCTGGAGAAATGCTGGAGGAGCGCGTCTCGCCGCGAGCGTCGCCGCCGGCCGGCGGCACGTTCAAGACGCCGAGGGCTGCTCGTCGTCGCCTTCGACCTCGGTGTGACTGATGCGATCGCCCCAGCTCTCCGCCTTCGACGTCAGCTTGTTCTCCTCATCGAGGAAGCCAAGCCTGCGGAGCCTGGCGAGCCGCTCCTCCGTGGAGCCGGACTTCAGGACGTCGAGGAGAGACTTCCGCGTCCAGTCCTCAGCCTTGCCCTGCATCTTCGCCTCCTTCGGGTCCATCGAGACCGTAACGACCGTCCCGGCGGACGTGCCACGCCGAGAGTATGTTCGCTGGCGCCCGAACGCACAACTGGATGTGGCTCCCTCGATACACACCGCTGCGGTCCCAGTAGCGCTTGGTACTCGGGACGAACACGGCCCGACAGACGTCGACCGTCCTCCCCGACGCTTCAAGCGTCTCGTACATGTACTCGAACACCATGCAGTCTCGGTACTTGTGATTGTTCGCGTTGTTGGGCAGCGGCTGTCCGGCGGCAGTGAGGGTCTCTTGAAGAGCATGATGGCTAGCTTCGAGAAGGACGCCATTCGGAGGGTCCAGGAAGTCCAGGCAGTGCCCCAGGCGAATCATCGCTCCGACGACGGCCGGCTCCTCGTTCTTCTTCCCGTAACGCCGCTCGGCCCACCGCCATGCCTGCTGTGGCGCGTACTCCCAGAAGTAGATGCCGTGCCCGAGCCAGTCGTCATCGTTCTCGCTCTCTCGGAACGGCGCACCGCGGACAAGCCTCTCGGCTGTTGACCGCCGTGTTCCGTGATAGCCGACCACCGTGCGGTGGTAGTCGAAGATGATCGAGCGCTCATCGTTTCCGGTAGCCGCCACCTCGTTGGGATCATCGTCACGGACGTCGCTGCTGTCCGGCGGGGAAGGCTGCTCGGGGGCTTCCGCTGGATCGGTCATGGCAGGGCTCTCCGAACGCTGTGCTACTCGTCGTCTACAGCTTTAGCTGAACCGGCTGTGCTCGCCGGCAGGTTGCCGAGTAGCAAGTTGTCGAGGATCTCGACCGTGGGGTCCGACATCTTCGTCGTCAACAGGCCCGTCACGGCACGTTCGATGGCGTCAAGCTCGATGTAGAGCATGTCGATGGTGAAGATCCACCGTCCATCCCTCCGGCCAATGATCTTCATCCCTTTGCTGCTCTGCCTCTCCCTGAGCACCACATCGAGCGGCGTGCTCGACCGGCGGTCGAGGTCCTCGTTCTTGAACGTCATGGTAGCGACGAAGTGCTTCGTGTCGAAGCGATGCACGAGCCAGTCACGGTACTCGCGCCACACGTCCGTCGCGTCCTTGCCTTTTACACCAAGCTCGACGCCCTCTGTCCGCAACCACTGCACGAAGGCTCCGAACGCATCGGTTTCGTTCACCTCGTGGATCCGTGGTCCTCGGCCGCAGGTCTCGCAGGGCTGAGGCGAGAGCGCGAACGCCGTTGGGCTTCTCACCGCGCGGACGACCTTCGCGAGAAGACCGAGCAGCGAAAACGCAGCCAGCGCTCCGACGACATTCCCGCCGCCGAGCCCATGACCCTCCCGCTGCCAGTCTGGATGTGTGCGCAGGTAGATGAACGACCGGAGATCCGCCCGCAGATGCTCGATCCGCTCGTTGACGGCGCTTACGTACAACGAGGACGCCCCCGTCCGGTCAGCCACAGCAGTATCGGTCATGGTTCCGCTTCCGTGACGTCGCTGCGCCCCGCCCTCTGACTACGCAGCGGGTCCGTGGCCGTACGGAGGACGTTCGCGCGGTCGAGCTTACGGTGCATCAGGGAGACCATGGTCAAGATGTCCAAGGCGTCCTGCTCGTCCATGGGCCACACCGTCTTCGGAGCGTGTGCGAGCGGGTTGCGCACGGCGCCGAAGAGCCCGTTCACCAGGGTTGAGAAGCCCTTCTGCTCCGACAGTTCGCTCTCGTTCGACAGCGCATTGATGGCGAGCCTCGGGTTCTTCACGCCGAGGGCCGCTCCCAACAACTCGGCACCGTCCGTCGTCAACCCGGTGGCATCACGGATTCGCTGAGCGATCCCCTTGGTCGCCTCCAGTACCGCGTGGAAGTAGTTCTCCTGAAGCCACTGCTCCTGGCAGTACTTGAGAACCTCTGGATGGACGCTCCGGTCTTCGAGCGCGGTGCGGAGCCGGCTCGCCCGTGCCCGTGCGCCTGAGAGGGTGTTCTCCTTCTTGGAGCGGGTGACCTTTCCGTGCTCGCCTACGGCGAAGCCCGAGAACGCAAGTACGACGTTCAGCTCGTCCCGCAGTCGCGAGAACGTCTGGTGGTCCCGGGCGAAGTTTACCGGCGCCATCGCTCGGTTGATGAACATGATGGTGTGGTTTCCGACGCCGTGCTTGTTCTGCGCCGCCGCCAGCGCGTTGAACAATCGCTTCCACTTCGTCATGCCCTGCGACGGATCGTCCAGCCGCATGTCAGCCAGTAGGTATCCGATCTGGTCGCCCTTGAGCCCGCCGGTGGTGTCGGCCAGCACCTTGGCGATTGCTTCCAAGTTCTGCGGACTGAAAGGCGGAATCCGATCCATGACCGACCCCCAAGAGCTCAACCTCGACGACGAAGCGTAGCGGAGCAGGCCTGGCTTGTCCCGGGCCGCGAGCGATGGTGATGGCAGCGTTGCCCGTCGCGCGGCGCTTGACGGGCGGCATCGTCGCGCTTGCAGCCGTCGTGTCCTACGATGGCGATATGACCAAGCAGGACGCGGACGTAGACACGGCGCACGGCCCCCGCGGGGAGCACATGTCGGCGTTGGTTGCCTTGGTCGTCGAAGTCTTTCGTTCGACGGGCTCGTGGCGAGCGGTACGGGTCCTCGTCGAGGACGGCGCCAGGCGCCACTGCACACGTTCTGCTCTCACCTGGCCATGAGAGGCGCGCCCGCAAAGGCGATCCAGGAGCTGGCGGGGCACGCCGATCTGACGACAACGATGAGGTACATGCACCTGTCGGGGGCGTGCGTGAGGAGGCGATCCGCCTGCTCGAACCCGCCGGAAATGGAGAAGTGCTGGAGAACCAGCGCCACAAAAAGAAAACCCCCTGACGAATCAAGGGGTTCTCTGGCGGAGCGACCGGGATTCGAACCCGGGATAGGTTTTACCCTATACGAGCTTAGCAGGCCCGCGCCTTCAGCCACTCGGCCATCGCTCCTCACACAAGCTGCCCGAAGACACCGGCTGGTCAGACACGACCACGACCGGATCGAACAAGCGAACGCTTTGCGTAGCAAGGCGAGGGCGCCCCTACAAGGCCGAGCAGCGCGCCTTGTGGGGGAGCCAGGTCAGGAAGTGTTGTGCGGGAAGCGCCCGGCGCCTATCCCGGGGCGCGCGGGAGCGCGAGGAGGCCCTCATGGCGGAGCTCTTTCAGATCCCCCTCTGGCGCGACAACTACGCGTACCTCGTCCGGCAGGGCGACAAGGCGATCGTCGTCGATCCGTCCGAGGCCCTGCCGGTGCTGGAGCGCCTGCGCGAGCTCGGCCTCGAGCTCGTGGCCGTGCTCAACACGCATCACCATGCGGACCACGTGGGCGGCAACGAGGAGCTGAAGGACGCCACCGGCTGCGAGATCATCGGGCCGGCGAACGACTCCCGGCGCATCCCGGGCTTCACGCGCGGGGCGGTGCCGGGGGACGAGCTCGAGGTCGGCGGCCTCCGCTTTCGCGTCCTCGACGTGCACGCCCACACCCGCAGCCACGTCGCCTACGTCTCGAGCGAGGCCATGACCCGCGTCGTGCGGCACGGTCACGACGGGGAGGCGGTCGAGTGTAAAGCGCTCGCGGGCCGCCCGGCGATCTTCTGCGGCGACACGCTCTTCCTCGGCGGCTGCGGCCGGCTGTTCGAGGGCACCGCTTCGGACCTGATGAGCGCGCTCAGCGTCCTCGCGCGCGAGCCCTCGGACTCGCTCATCTGCTGCGGCCACGAGTACACCGAGGCGAACCTCAAGTTCGCGGCGCACGCCATGCCTGATAACGACGCCATCCGACGTCGTCAGATCGAGCTGCCCAGCGAGCGGGAAGGGTCCGGGAGCTCGGTCCCCGACGTGCTGTCGCGCGAGCTGGCGACGAACCCCTATCTGCTCGCGCTCGAGAGCTCCTGGCGGCCGAGGCTGGCCGAACGCTTCGGGCTCGACGCGGACGCCGACGCCGTGGCGGTCATCAGCGCCGTCCGTCGAGCGAAGGACAGCTTCTGAGAGCCCCCTTGTGGACATCTACCGTGCAGCTAGGTTTGCGCCTCGCGCTGGAGGCGAGTCATGGCCGAGAAGCAATACAAGACGTTCGAGCAGTTCTGGCCCTACTACCTCGGGGAGCACCGGAACCCGACGTGCCGGCACCTGCACTTCCTCGGCACGACCATCGCCGTCAGCCTGCTCGGGCTCGCCATCGTGACCCTCACGCCGACGCTGCTCCTCGGCGCCGTCATCAGCGGCTACTTCTGGGCCTGGATCGGGCACTTCTTCGTCGAGAAGAACCGGCCGGCGACGTTTACCTATCCGGTCTGGTCCCTTCTGGCGGACTTCCGCATGTGGGGCCTCATGCTGCGCGGCAAGCTGTGGAGCGGTGAGCCCACGGTCAGCTGAGCTTCGCGGGACCGCGACCAGGACGGCGTGGCGGCCAACGCCAGCGGGATGACCTCGAGCGCGCCCGCCTCGAGCAGCGCGCGGCTCGCCTCCGTCAGCGTCGCGCCCGTCGTCACCACGTCGTCGATGAGCAAGACCTTGAGGCCCGCGACGTCGGCGCTCACGCGGTAGCGCTGCTTCACCCGTCGGGCGCGCTCCAGGACGTCGGCGCCGCGCGAGAGCGGCGGATCGTGCCGGGTGCACACGAGCAGCGGGCGACAGGGCATGGGCAGCGCTCGGCCGAGGGCGCTCGCGAACAGGGCCGCGAGATCGAAGCCGCGCGTGCGCAGGCGAGCGCGGTGCAGCGGCACCCAGGCGATGACGTCGAAGCTCTCGGCGACGTTCGGCCAGCGCTCTTGCACGCCGTGGGTGAACAGGCGGGCCAGCGCGCGGGCGGGTCGCTCGTCGGGCCTGAACTTGGCGCGCCGCACGGCCTCGGCCAGGGCGCCGCCGTACGCGAAGGGCGCGAGGGCGGCGGCGCCATCCGGTGCCTCGACGAGCGTCTCGGCGCAAGGCGGGCACAGATCTCCCTCGGCGCAGCGCTCGTCACAGGCCGCGCAGCGACGAGGGATGAGCGCGGCGAGCGCCGCCTGAAGCAGGCGAACCATGAGCCGCACGAGCGGCAGGGAGGCCCACCCGGCCGCCTCGCGCGTCGGAGCCGCTGTCACCGCCGGCTGCTCGCCCCGGGCGGGTGCTGTCGAGTGCGTTCGGCTCAGGTGCTCCCGTTGACCTCGCATCTTCTGCCCTCTACACGTCCTTCCGCGCGCCTCTCGTCGAGATCGCGTCCTTTCTCGTTCGCCACCGGCCTTCGACCAGCCGTCCGCTTCGGGCCGTCCGCTTCAGGGGTTAGAGATGCTCGTCCCAACCCGCCTCGCTGCCTCCTCCACCATCCGTTCCGCGCTGCTGATCTTTGCGCTCGGGCTTCTCCCGCTAGCGGCTTGCACGCCCACAAGCGGATCCACGGGCACCAGCGAAGACGCAGGGACGAACACGGGCGACAACGACGGCGGCCCGAGCGGCGACAGCCCCTGCCCTGCCGGCAACGGCGGCGGGTTCAGCGTCTGCCAGATCCAGCACCCGGACGAGCCGAGCCGCCCCGCGGTGGAGAACGAGGTCACCGTGCGCGGCGTGGTCGCGCTCACCAACGTGTACGACATCAACAGCGACGGCAGCATCAAGGGCATCTTCGTCGCCGACGTGCCGCTCAAGGAGTTCGGCGGCATCCTCGTGACCTTCACCGCCGACGACGGCTTCACCGCCAACGCGGGCGACCTCGTCGACGTCACCGGCACCTTCAAGGCGTTCTCCTCGGGCGCGGCCGGCGCCGAAGAGCGCATCGAGGCCAGCTTCTTCCAGGCGACGGGCGGCACGGCCGACATCACGCCGCTCGCGGTCTCCGATCCGGCCGTGCTCGCGGACGAGTCCCTCGGCGAGCCCTACGAGGGTCTGCTCGTGCGCATCAATGACGTCACCGTGACGAACCCTTCGGTCGGCTTCGGCCAGTGGGAGGTCACCGGCGGCCTCATCACCGACGACACCATCTACCGCTACACGCCGCTCGAGGGCGAGGTGCTGAGCACGCTCGTCGGCGTCATGGGCTACAACGCGTTCGCCGACGGCGGCTTCCGTCTCCTGCCGCGCTCGGGCGACGACCTCGTCAGCGCCTCGCGTCCCTCGGCGACCATCCCGCAGCTCCTCGATCCCGCGCACGCCGACTACATCGAGGGCTGCCCCTTCTGCCCCGGCACCACGCAGACCTGCACCGTCGAGAACGTGTACCTCGAGGGCATGGTCGTCGTGTCGGAGACCTACTTCATCACCATGTCGAGCTCGCGCGGCCCGCAGTACGGCTTCTTCATCGCGGACCCGAGCGCCGTCGACGCCGAGGGGCGCCTCTTGCCCTACTCCGGCATCCTCGCCACCATCAACCCCGAGTGGAGCGGCGTCGGCGAGAACGACTACGTGTTCTCGGGTGAGTTCGACGGCGATTTCTTCCAGGGCTTCGCCGCCGACGCCGTGGTGCCCCAGATCGGAGACCGCATCAGCATCACCGGCGAGAACGGCGGCTTCTGCGGCCAGCCGCAGATCGGCGGCACCTCGAGCCTCAAGAAGCTCGGCACCGTCCCGACGGCGGAGATGCCGAAGCCGGCGCTCTTCGACGGCACGCTCGCCGACGTCGATGACCAGAAGCACCCGGCGAACCTCAAGGGCGGACGCCCCGCGGTCACCGAGGCCGGCTTCGAGCGCGAGGCCATCGCCGCGGACCCGGACATCGGCAAGTGGCTCGGCGTCCTCGTGGAGCTGCAGAACGTGAACACGACGTCGGCCTGCGTGGACTCGTTCACGACGTCCCAGGGCACGCCGCGCTACCAGGACTTCGGCTACTGGCAGGTGACGGGCGACGCCGAGATCGGCACGCTCTTCGACCGCACCTTCGGCGGCTACTGGTCGGGCGTGCAGTCCACCGGCCCGCGCACCTGCGAGGACGCCGCCACCACCGGCAAGTGCGACGACAGCCGCGCCGTGGACCAGCTCTTCGAGTCGCTCACCGGCATCGTCAACTTCAGCTTCGACGTCTACCGCGTGAACCCCCGCTCGACGGACGACATCCAGCCGCAGTCGCTGTTCGTCGCCGAGGGCACCGGCACGTGCGTCGCCCCTTGAGGGCGGCGCGACGACGACACGACGACAAACCTGCCGACGGGTGACGACGATGAACGGCCGGACTGCCCTCCTGCTCAGCGCGGCGATCCCCGCCCTGCTGGCAGGCTCATGCCTCGTGTACACGCCGCCGGTGGACCTCACAGAGCAGGACGTCAGCCTGACGGTGTTCCACACCGGCGACTGGCACAGCCGCCTCATCCCCTACACGTACGATCCGCCGGCTCCCGTCGAGCAGCTCGGCCTGAAGCCGGAGAACGCACCCTTCGGCGGCATCGCGCGGCTCTCGACGCTCTTGAACCGCGAGCGCGCCAAGGCCGATCGCAGCCTCTACCTCGACACCGGAGACTGCTTTCAGGGCGCGCCCATCTTCAACTTCTTCCACGGGGCGCCCGAGGTGCTCATGCAGGCCGAGCTCGGGCTCGACGCCGCCGTCATCGGCAACCATGAGTTCGACAGCGGCGTGCAGAACTACGTCGACCAGTACATCAAGCACGGCCGGCACGCGGCGCTCGCGGCCAACTACGACATGGAAGATCCGCGCATCGCGGGCAACTCGCAGCTCGGCTCCGTGGCGCAGCCCTACACCATCCTCGACGCGGACGGCCTGCGCGTCGCCATCATCGGCCACGGCAACTTCTCCTCGCTGAACAGCATCGGCGAGGACGGCAACTCGCTCGGCGTCACGCCGCTCGAGCAGAACGCCGTCACGCAGATGTACATCGACCAGCTCGCCGGACAGGTGGACGTCATCGGCGTCATCACGCACCTCGGCATGGAGTACGACATCGGCCTCGTCGAGGGCTACAAGCAGTACATCCCGTTCAACCAGATGCCCCCCGAGAGCATGGACTGCGTCGAGCTCGAGGGCGAGGACGTCTGGGAGTGCGACGTGCCGCCCGTGCGCGGCATCGACTTCATCCTCGGCGGTCACCTGCACATCGTCTTGAACCCGCCGCGCATCCCGAAGGACCCGGACGGACGCGTCGTGCCCGTCATCCACTCGGGCGCGTTCATGCAGTTCCTCGGCCGCGCCGACATGGTGTTCCGCCACGCCTCGCGCGTCGGACGGGACGACTGGTACGGCTTCGAGCTCGTCTCGCACGACTACTCGCTCTTCCCCATCGACTCCACGCTCGAGCCGGACCCGCGCATCCAGTACGTCATGGAGCCCTACAACTGGGAGCTCGCCTTCGGACAGCACCTGAAGGGCCCGGTGGCCTTCTCGCCGACGGGGGTGACGCGCACGGCGGCGGGCGGCGGCGACTCGGCGCTCGGCAACGTCGTGGCCAACGCCATCCGCACGCGCCGCCTGGTCGAGACCGACTTCGCGCTGACGAACTCGGCCGGCATTCGCGACAACCTGCCGCCCGGGCCCATCACGGCCGAGATGCTCTTCAACGTGTTCCCGTTCGAGAACACCATCACCACGTTCTTCATGTCCGGACGCGAGGTGAAAGAGCTCTTCGACTACGTCGCCAGCCGCTCGAAGGGCCGCGGTTGCCGCGCGCAGGTGCAGGTGAGCGGCGTCGAATTCACCATGCGCTGCGACTGTGACACGAACCCGACGGGCTGCTGCGCGGAGGCGCGCGGCTTCGGCGAGTTCCCGCCCGCCTGCGCCGACGACATCAGCATCAACGGGCAGCCGCTGAACCTCGACCACTCGTACGAGGTCGGCGCCAACGACTACATGGCCAAGGGCGGCTCGGGCTTCACCATGCTGCGCCGCAACACGACGCAGAAGGACAGCGGCATCTCGCTGCGTGACGCCGTCGAGGACTGGCTCAGCAAGCAGCCGAAGTGCACGCCGGCGGACCTCGGCTCGCTCGGCATCTGTGACAAGGAGCGCGATCCGGGCTCGCTGGCTTGTCAGTACGAGGACCTGGTCGCGAACTACGGCGTGCCGGCCTGCGTGCGCCAGGACGGCCTCGTCGACGGCCGCATCGACAGGGTGGTGCCACAGTGACTCGCACCTCGCTTCGCTACCGCCGTGGGCTCCTCCTCGGGCTCACGCTCGTCGCCGCGCTGCCCGCGGCGCTGTCTTGCACGCGCGTCGTCGACCTCGGGCCCGAGCGCCTGGCGGCCTTCGACGTGAAGCTCGACTTCGACGCGCAGCCGACCCCGGGCGTCGCGCTCGTCACCTGCCCTTGTCCGCTCGGCAGCTGCGAGGGCACCGATCTCTGTCCGGGCGCGGCCGGCTCCGAGGACGCCGTCATCCCCTTCCCTGGCGATCGCTACGCCAGCGTCCACCTCGACATCGAGGCCGTCGGCTCCGAGGGCACGCGGCCGTTCCCCGTCACGGGCTCGGTCTCCATCACGGTGCCCACCGGCGAGGTCTTCGGCATCACGCGCCAGGCGCGGCTCGTCGAGGGCAAGGCGGACGACGTCATCGTGCGCCTGCGCCGCACGCCCGGCCCGACCCACATCTGGGTGCAGGACACCATCCCGCGCGACGACGGCGCGCCGCCGACGCACGTCAAGAGCGCCAGCGATGTGCCCTTGTGGTTCGGGCAGCCGACCATCGAGGAGATCCAGCGCACGAACGACGAGTGCTGCAACGGCATGCAGTACCAGCGCGTCGAGATCACGCAGGGCGACCTCTACGTCACCCGCACGACGGGCAACGGCTTCAACGTGCAGGACGTGTCGAGCCCCGAGTGGGGGGGCCTGTTCGTGTTCGCCTTCAACGGCGTCGAGGGCCTGCGCGTGGGCTCGAAGCTCCTGCAGCTCGACGGCGCCATCACCGAGTTCCAGAGCTCCACGCAGCTCACCGAGCCGACCTACGTCCCCGTCAACGGCATCTGCGCGCCCAACCGTACAGGCCCCTCGGGCGGCGAAGAGATCGACCCCGAGGAGGGCGGCGGCGGCGGCGCGCGCGCACGCTGTCCGAAGAACGCGCAGTGCGTGAAGGACGACGAGGGCATCGATCGCTGCACGCCCGACGGCGACGCCAGCCTCGATGAGTACGGCCGCCGCGTGTGCGTGCCGAACAGCGCCGACTGCCCCACGGGCACCACCTGCATGCCCATCGAGGGCCAAGGCTCCTTCTGCCAGGTGGCGCCCGTCCCCATGGTCGCGGGCGCGTTCCCCGAGGCGCCCTACTGCGGCCCCATCAACACGACGAGCGACCTCGACATCGAGGCGCTCGAGGGCATGCTCGTGCGCATCGAGGGCAACGGCCCCCTCGGCGTGCGCATCGAGGGCCTGCCGACGTGCAAGCTCCCCGAAGGAGACGACCCGCTCTCGCTCGTGCGCTCGTCGTGCAACACCGCCGACGTCGTCGAGCGCGACGGCGAGCTGCAGCTCCAGCCGGACTGCGCGCAGGCCAAGAACGGCGAGCCCTTGCTGCGCGACACAGACGGCCGCGTGTGCTTCCGCAACAACCAGGCCTGCCGGGACGAGGGCATCTCCTTCGAGGACCTGCGCTCCACCTGCTTCGACAGCCCGACCTCCACGTCACCGCGCTGCCAGCTCGCCGTGCCGGGCGACCCGCTGCTGACCAACACCGACGAGGTAGAGGCGGACACGACCATCTGCCGCAACACGCTCGACGACTTCTTGACGAGCGGCTTCGTCAGCTTCGGGCAGGCGAAGGTGTACTTCGAGGACGAACAGAGCGAGACGCGCTGCGCGACCGTGAACTTCGACGCGTTGAACGGCTTCGACATCTGGAAGGCGCAAGAGGACGGCGTCCGTTGGAAATCGCTCGTCGGCACGCTGCGCCAGGTCCGCTTCCGTTCGGCGACGAGCTTCTGGGTCGTCGACGTCCGCTACGCCGAGGATCTCGAACCGCTCTGACCGCCCCTCTCGTGACGATGCTCCGTGACGCGCTCGCAAGGATCACCCCCACATGACCCGCGCCCTGACCCTCTCCTTCGTCGCCACCCTCTCGTTCGCCAGCGCCGTCCACGCGCAAGAAGAGCCGACCGCGGCCCCCGCTGTCAGCGACGAGGCCGCTCCGACCGCGCCTGACGCAGACGCAGTCACGGACGCGGACGCGGACGCTGCCCCCGACGCGGACGCGGTCCCCGACGCTGACGCAGACGCAGACGCAGACGCCGTCGCAGAAGACACCGCCCCCGTCGCCCCAGGCCCGCCGCCTACGACGCTGCCGCCCGCCGAGGGGGAGCCCGCGAGCGGGACCTCCGACGGCGGCCTCGATCGCCTGCCGCCCCTCGAGAAGGATCCGCTGGCGCCGCGCGACGGCACGCTGCCCGTGACGAGCCTCGGCCCGCAATTCATGGACACGCGCCTCAGCTTCAGCTTCTCCGACGACGACTGGCTGAAGGGACCAGGCGAGACCACGCCCTCGTCGCCCTTCGTCGACTTCGCGCCGCGCTCCAACAACCAGTTCTTCTTCGACAACCTGAACCGCAAGGACAGCGGCTACGAGACGCTCACGCACCTCGTGCTGCACCGCCGCCAAGAGGGCTTCATCCCCGGCCTCGAGACCGAGGCGGCCATCGTGGCGCGCGTGCGCATCGTCTCCGACGACGAGACCGGCGTGTTCTCCACCGCGATCAACGACGACGGCTCGTACCTGCGCCTGCGCTACTTCTTCTCGGGCTCGCTGAAGGACGAGGACGCGCCCAACATCGACGTGGTGGCGTTCCCCTTCAACTCGGACCGCTTCCGCCTCGGCTACCTCTACGACATCTCGTGGGCGGGCATCGACATCTACCCGCGCCCGAAGGTGGCCGCCCCCGCGCTCAAGGCGCAGCTGAACCTATGGGACGGCTACGTCTTCGTCGGCGCCAAGACCGCGCGCCTGCTCGACGAGACGCCCGGCATCCAGACCAACGAGTCCTATTGGGGCGGCCTCGCCGGCGGCGGCTGGGACATGTTCGACGTGCTCTCCTTCGACGTCGGCGGCGGCCTCTTCCACCGCGGCACGAACCCGAACCCGGGCGTGCAGGGCGAGCCCGTGCTCGGCTACGGCGGCTCGGGGCGCGTGGCCTTGCACCTCGGCCGCGGCGTGCCCGGCTCCATCGACTTCCGCCTCTACCGCTCCGATCCCGCCATGGCGGACCTGTTCAGCGTCGTGCGCCGCTCGCGCACGGGCATGTCGTTCCTCGCGGCGCTCGAGTACTCGCACCTGCAGCAGACGCTGCAGGACCCGGACAACCTGCGCTCCACCAAGATCCAGGCCGGCAACGCGGGCGCGCTCTCGACCCGCTTCGGCTGGAACAACCTCGAGATCGGCGCCGACGCCATCTATCGCGACCTCGCGTTCGTGCTCTTCAATCGTCCTGGCTACACGTCCTTCCAGGACTTCTCGGTCAACAGCTCCGTGACGCCCGAGTTCCTGTTCGCCCTCAGCGCGAGCTGGTTCCTCGAGTCCCTGCACCTGACGCCCGGGCTCGTGTTCGGCGTGCAGCTCCCCGCGTCCATCGCCGGCCTCGACCCGCGCCGCGTCGAGGAGGCGAATGGCGTCGACTACGCGAAGTCCCAGGTGGTCGTCGTGCGCGACATCGGCAGCCAGGACATCCTGCCTTGCAACAACTACGACGACTCCGAGGGCTTCCGAGACTGCGTCGAGCCGCAGCTCGCGGAGCCCATCTACGCCATGCGCGGCGCGATCAAATGGGACCTGTCGGAGATGCTGGCGCTCGTGTTCGAGACCACCTTCGTCGTCGATAACAACGAGACGCGCATCATCGACAGCGCGACCGGCATCGCGAGCCGCGAGCGCTTCTCGAACGTCGACTTCTTGCCGGCCATTTTGCTGCCGGGGACGACGGCGCCTCATAACCTGCGCATCTCGGGTGGCGTGTTCGCGCAGGCCCGCTTTTAGAGGTCGAAGGCCGCGCGTCGGGCGCGTGCGCAGAGACCGATCCACGCCGCGGGTCACCGGGTAGGCAGCGGCGCCAGGGCGCGCTAAGCCGTTTATACTACCTGTGAGGCGACCATGCGCAGACGTCCGTTGACCTTCCTGCTCCCGCTCGCGCTCGTCGCGGGGTTCGCCGGTCTCGTGCTCGGGGCCGATGGCGATCGCACCATCGCCTACCAGGGCCGGCTCGAGCTCGACGGGGAGCCGGTGAGCGGCACGCAGGCGATGGTGTTCAGCTTCTACAACGTGCCCACCGGCGGGACCGCGATCGCGGCCGCGCTCACGTACGAGACCGTCGACGTGCGGGACGGGCTGTTCTCGGTCGCGCTCGGCCCCCTGCCGGACGCGGTGCTGGGCGCCGACCCGCTCTACATCCAGGTCGCCGTCGGCGCGACGTCGGCGGACGCCGTGGTCCTCGGGGCACGCCAGCGCATCTTCGCGGTGCCCTATGCCATGCGCGGCCGCGGCGACGGCGAGTTCCTCATCGACCGCGTCGCGCGGACGCTCGCGGGCCTCACGGTCGGAGGACCGCTGATCGTCGACGGCGTCTTGCAAATGGGTGTGGACACCGGCGGCAGCGGCCCGCGGAGCATCGCCTTCCACAGGGATACCGGCGACGAGCCGAACTCGGGCAAGATCGCGTACAAGGGCTTCTCGCAGAACGCGCTCAGCATCGTCGGCGTCGGTACCAGCGTCCCTCGAACCGTGCGCATCTACGACCGGCTCTCGGTGGTGCACTCGATCGAGCTGGACTCCGGCGGGACGATCAACGCACAAGCGAACGACTGGTGCGACTGCGAGAAGAGCTCGGAGCTGGAGAACACCGGGTTTGTCGTGCCCAATGACTTCAGCGCCGGGCAGTCGGGGGCCGACTACTACCAATGTCGCGACGGCCGCTTCCTCGTCGGCATGTACTTCAACGCCTGCGACCAACTCTTTTGCCTCGAGCAGTACAAGTGCTGCCGCCCGTGCGGACTCGCCGCCAACTGACGCTCGTCGTCGCCTTCGCGCTCTTCGTCGGGGGCGGCTGCACGCGCGCCATCGGCGAAGAGGAAGCGGCGCGCCTCGCGCTCGACCTGTACGCGCCCTCCGGCGGCTCGCTCGAGGTCATGCAGGTGCGCTCGGTAGCGGGGCTCTACAAGGTCACGCTCCGCGCCCCACGAGGCAACTACATCGACGTGTACCTCAGCGCCGACGGGACCCGCTTCAGCGAGCAGTTCGCGAGCGTCGCCGAAGAGCGGGCTGGGCGGGCGAGGGACAAGCGCTTCGCGGACTGCCTGGCGGCGGCGGGAGTCTCGCTGCTCATCGACCACGGCGAACGCTCAGCGGCGCAGGTGCGGGATCTCGGGCGCTTCGCCCATACGCTCGCGATCCCTTGCGACAGCGACATGGACAACTGCCGCGCGCTCGGCGTGACAGAGCTGCCGACGACCCGCCACGGTAAAGAGCTGCACGCCGGCCGGCACACGCTCGGCTGGTACGAGACGCTCACCGGCTGCAAGCGCTAACCGCCGAGGCTCCTCTCGGCAGACCACGCCTACGCCCTCGAGGCTCGCTCGCGGGCTCTTCAGGGAGCGCACCCTCGAGCCCTTTGTCCATGCGAGGCCCCTTACTCCTCGACGGAGAACATCGCCCTGTGCGCTTTGAACGCCGCGCGGCGGACGCTCCTGTCGTCATGGGACTTCGCCGCGCGTTGCAGGAGCTGAAGCGCCTCTACGTTCCGTAGCGACTCCAGGGCGGTGACCGTCTCGAGCGCGAGCGCCTTGCTCGTGCCGAACAGCGATAGCTCCAGCGCGGCGACGTGCGGGGACGAGCGGCGCGTAGAGAGCGCGCTGATCACGCGGCTGCCTACGCCATCGGGCGCGATCACGAGCGTGCGCACGGCGGCCTTCGCGGGCTCGCTCTCGTCGTCGAGAAGCTCGCTCAGCGCGCGGTCGCCGTCTGTACCGCCGGCCTGGACGCGGGTGACGAGGGCCGCGACGCGCTCCTCCGGCGTGGGCTCCCGCGCGACGTCCGGGACGGCGGGCTCCGCCGGTGCCGGGGGCACGACGAGCGGCGAGGGTTGCAGGACGAGATCCTTCGGGTCCACGTCGTCGTTCGTCGCCGCGCCGCTCGCGTGCGACGGCAGCTCGCGGGTGAGCGGCTCGCCGACGCCCACCTCCGGCATGGTCGCGAGGCGGATGACGACGAGCGCGGCGGCGCCGAGCAGACACAAAAGAGAGATCAGCAGCATCCCGCGCGCGAGCTTCGAGCCCTGCCCCGACGGCGCTCGCTGGACGACGTCGTCGTGCTCGCTGGACGCCAGATCCGTGCGGACGCGGACACCCGCCACCGGCGTCGGCAGCTCACGAGCGCTCTCGATCTCGGCGGCGCGCGCGGCCTCCTCTGCCTTCTCGTCCTCGCGCGCGGCCAGGTCGTCCTCGTCGAGGTACTTCAGTTCCCCGTCGGCAAGCTCGTCATCAGGCGGAGCGCCGCTGTCCGCCCTGCGCATGGCCTCGTCGGCGAGCGCTTCGAGGTGCTCCGCGATCTGCGCGAGATCGCCCGGCCGCTTGTCCGCGTCCTTCTCGAGCAGCGCGCGCAAGAGCTCGGCGGTACCGCGCGACACCTTCGCGTAGCGGCGGACGTCGCGCACGGGCTCCTGCAGGACGCGCGCGAGGATGTCCATGTCGGCCTCGTCCGCGCGCTTGTAGAACGGCGGCCGCCCGACGAGGAGCGCCCACAAGGTCGCGCCCACCGCCCAGGCGTCCACGCGATGATCGACGCGACCGCCGCGCGCCTGCTCCGGCGCCATGTAATGCGGCGTGCCGACGGCGATGCCCGCCCTCGTCGTGAAACCGCCCGTGAGACCCGGCTCCTCGAAGAGGGCGACGCCGAAGTCCACCAGCCGCA
>CAYLZW010000100.1:0-18319 GCA_964388085.1 uncultured Myxococcales bacterium
GTGACTCGTCGAAGTCGGCGCGGCGCGTGTCGGTGCCGAGGATGCGCTCGCGCTCGGTGGTGCGCTCCCACTTGCCGACGCTCGGATCGTAGCGGAACAGGTTCTTGTCGATGCGCAGGTAGCCCTTGCCTGCCTCGGTCTTCGGGGCGGTGAAGAGGATCATGAGCTTGTCCTCCTCGTCGCGCCGGTACACCACCGCCTCGTAGGCGACGTCCGACTTGTTGCGCTCTTTCTGGTAGATGACGCCGGTCCATTTGTAGTCGCCGCTGTTTCGCTGCTGGTCGTCGATGCGGCGCAGGATGTCGACGAGCTCCCGCTGTGCAGGAGGTGGGGACGACGTGCTCTCGACGGCGGAGCCGGGCGCGGCCGTGAGCAACGCGACGGCGAGCGCCGCGCCGGCGATCGGGGAGCGAGGAGGGGCTGTGTGCATGGCGTTACTCCATGGCTTGGATGGCCGTGATGGGACGGATGCGCGCGGCGCGCGACGCGGGCCAGAGCGCGCTGATGCCGACGAGGAGCGAGAGCGCGGCCGCCGCCAAGGCGACCTGCGACGGACGCACGACGAGGTGCAGCGCGTCGCTCATCAAGATGACGCGCACGGCCTCGACCGGGATGTCGAGACGAGCACGATCGACGCCGAGCGCGACGGCGGCGCCGAGCAGCGCACCGAGCGTGGCGGCGGCGGCCCCGAGCAGAAGCGACTCGAGCAGGAACATGGTGAGCACCTGGCCACGCCGCATGCCGATGGCGCGCAGCGTGCCGATCTCGCTCGTGCGCTCCCGCACCGCGATCCACATCGTGTTCATGACCCCGACGGCGATGATGAGCGCCAGGATCGAGAGCAGCACGATGGACAGCGTGGTCAGCGCGCTCAGGATCCAGGTGAGGAAAGAGACCTCGTCGCGCCAGCTCGTGACGTCGAGCTTCTGGCCGGTCCAGTCCTCGGTCGCGAGCTCGGGCATCTTGAAGAAGAACGGCTCGGCCTTCGGGGCGAGCAGGTCGTGACCGCGGGCCACGAGCGCGCCGCGTAGGCGCCGCGCCACCCCCTCGGCGTCACCGATGTCGTCGAGGTAGAGCTGCAGCGCGCCCGCGGTGTCCGGGGCGAGCTGGTACAGCGTGCGGATGGTCGAGCGCGGCACCAGCGACGAGAACGCGCTCAGGACGCCCATGTCCTCCGCGATGAAGACGACCACCGCGTCGACGGTGTTGGTGTAGCCGCTCATGGTCTCGGTGCGCAGCGTCACCTGATCGCCCACCTCGACACGGAGCCGCCGCGCCTGGCCCTCGAAGAGCGCTACGGTGCCGGGCTGGGCGAGGCGCGCGAGATCGCCCGCGCCGCCCGGCCAGGCGTCCGCGGCGGAGATGACGTCGTCGAGCGTCGGCTCCTGCTCGATGTCGACGCCGACGAGGCCCGTCTGGATCGACGCCGTGTCGCTGACGATCTTGCCCCAGCCCCGATCGCGCGCGATCACGCGTACGGACGGTCCGAGGATGTCGGCGAGCTCGGCGCGCAAGGCGTACACGTCAGTGATGAGCGGCGACACGTCCGAGGGCGAGGTCTTGTAGAAGCCGCCCACGTTGACGTGCCCGCTCGACAGGGACGTCGCCGCGCGCAGGAGCCCGTCGCGGATGCCGGCGGTGAGCGCGAACAGCAGCACGAACAAGAACGCGACGACGACGAGCGCCGTGGCGAGGAAGGCCGTACGCCGGCGTGCGCCGAGGAGGTTCCGCAGCGCCATGCCGCCGTAGGCCGAGATGCGGCGGAGGCGGGCGAGGGCGGAGAGCGAGAGCGGACGACGGAGCGCCATGTCCTGTCCTCGCTACGCGGCGCGCTGCATGGCGACGATGGGCTGCACCCTCGTCGCCACGCGCGCCGGGTAGAGCGCCGCGAGCACGCTCACGGCGACGATGATGAAGAGCGCCAGCAGGACGTCGAAGACGCCGAGCGCCGGGTACAGCCTCGGCCCGCCGAAGAGGAAGACCAGGATGTCGTTCGGCGCCGGCACGCCGACGAGGTGCAGCACGCCGACGATGAGCGCGCCGAACAAGACGCCGGCGGCGCCGGCGAGCAGCGCGAGGAAGAGCGTCTCGAGCAGCAGCATGCCGCGCACGAACGAGCGCTGCGCGCCGAGGGCCCGCAGGGTGCCGATCTCGGCGGCGCGCTCCAGCGTCGAGATGATGAGCGAGTTGTTGATGATGACGAGCGCGACCGCGAAGATGACGAGCAGCGCGATGTAGAGCACCACGCGGATGACGAGGACGAACTGTCCGACGAGGCCCGACGCCTCGCGCCAGCTCACCGCTTGCACGCCGAGGTGCTCGCGCTCGCTCAGGGCGGTGATGTGCTCGATGGCACGATCGACGCTGGCCCCGTCCTCGAGCATGACCGCCGCGTTCAGCGCCAGGCCACGCTCGACCTCGGCCGGATCGAAGGGGCGCTCGGCGCCTCGGCGCACGACCTCTAACGGCTCGCTCCTGGCCGCGGCGCCGCCCCCCTCGGCCTTCGGGGGTGGTGCGACCAGCGCGCTCCCGTCGTCGGGCGCGCCGCCGAACAGCTGCGCCTCGGCCTGTTCGCGCGGGATCTCGCGGATGCCCGCCTCTGCCTTCAGCTCCTCGAGCTCGGCGCGCATCTCGGGCGTCGGCAAGCCGTACAGCTCCCGGAAGGTGACGAGGTCCATGAGGTTCGTGACGCCGGCGAGGTCCGAGCGCTCGAGGCCCGCGAACGTGAACGTCCCCCACACGCGCACGTTCACCGCGCGCGGGTAGCCGCTCTTCGAGAACGCCGTCAGCGTGATGACGTTGCCGACGTTCAGAGCCGAGAGCGCGTCTTCGGCGCGGGAGCCCTGCAGCTCGAGCTGCTGCTGCAGGAAGCGCTCGTTCAACAACACCCCTCGTCGTCCGCTCGGCACGAACGAGCCGCGCACGAGCCGGAAGCGATCGAAGGACTCGCGGAAGCGATCGAGGTCGGTGCCGAGCAGCCGGAGGTAGAGGTAGTTGCCCTCGGGCGCGATGGGCGCGATCTCGGTGTCGAGGGTCTCGAGCGAGCCGAGCGGATCGGCTTCGAAGCCCTGCCAGAACAGGTCCGCGCGAACGCGCTCGAGGCGTCGCAGGTCCGCTTGGATGTCGTCGTCGTCCGCGCGGATGCGCGCGGTGCGCTCGAGCTGCGCGGCGAGCTCGCCCAGCGCGGCGCGCACCTCGGGGATGGCCGCCCGCGCCTGCGCATCGTCGTCGTCGCGCACCGCCGCGCGCAGCCGCGAGAGCGCCCGATCGAGCTCGCTCTCGGTCGCGAAGGAGGCGTCGACGATGCCCATGGGGATGACGGACTCGACCTCGGGCAGCGTCAGGAGCGCCTCGCGCAGGCGCGCGATGTCGGGGATCTCGCCGATGTCGTCGCCGCCCATCCCCTCGCCGCCGAAGAGGGCGAGCGGATCGGGCGCGTCCTTCGAGTACACCTGCACGTCGCCGGCGAGACTCGAGACGATGCTGCGCTTCATGGAGCGCTCGACGCTGCCGGTGAGCGAGGTGCCGACGACGAACAGGCAGGCGCCGAACGCGAGCAGCACGCCGACGAGCAGGCTCTTGCCGCGGTGGCTGAACAAGCTGTGCCAGGACAGCCCGAACAGGAGGCGCAGCGTGTTGACGCGCATCGCCACTACATCGCCCCTGCGGCGGCGCCGGGCGCCCGTGGCGGGCTCGGGCGGCGCTCGCTCGCGATGCGACCATCTTCGAGGAGGATGAGGCGGTCGGCGTGCGCCATCACGCGCGCGTCGTGCGTCGAGAACACGAACGTCGTGCGCTGCTCCTGGTTCAGCTCACGCATGAGCTCGATGATGGTGTTGCCCGTCTTGGTGTCGAGGTTGGCCGTGGGCTCATCCGCCAACACGATGCGCGGCGCCGTGACCAGCGCGCGCGCGATGGCGACGCGTTGGCGCTGGCCGCCCGACAGCTCGCTCGGACGGTGCTGCGCGTGCGTCCTGAGGCCGACCCGCTCGAGGATCTCGTTGACGCGCTGCGCTCGCTCAGCGTGGCTGATGTCCCCGCGCAACAGCAGCGGCAGCTCGACGTTCTGAAACACGGTGAGCACCGGCACGAGGTTGAAGCTCTGGAAGATGAAGCCGAGCTTCTCGAGGCGCAGCAGGGTCAGCTCCCGATCATGCAGGCGAGAGATGTCCTCACCGTCGATGAGGACGACGCCGGCGCTCGGCACGTCGACGCAGCCCACCAGGTTCAGAAGCGTGGTCTTGCCGCTGCCGGACGGGCCCGCGATGGCCGTGAACTCGCCGGTCTGGATGCGCACGCTCACGCCCTCGAGCGCGCGCACCGTGACCTTGCCGAGCGGGTAGTCCTTCACGACGTCACGCAGCTCGACGATGGGGCGCTCCTCCGCCATGCCGTTCGCACCTCCCCGCGTGCAGCATGCAAGCGAGCGACCTATTGTCGTCGCCGGAGGGCGCGTCAGCTTTGCGCCCGGCGGTGATCGCTGCGCACCCTTTCGGCGCGCGTGCGAGCATGGGGAGCGACTCGGCGCGCGCGACGAGCCGTGCCCGTCGAGCCACCCGAGGAGCTACATGGCTGAGACGCGTGCGGATGTCGTCGTCATAGGAGCGGGCACCGCCGGCGCCGGGGTGGCGTGGCAGTGCGCGCGGCGGGGGATGAAGGTGGTGTGCGTCGACGCGCGCCCGCGCGGGGAGTGCGGCGCGCGTTGGGTGAACGGGGTCGCCAGCTGGCAGCTCGCCGAGGCGGGCGTGCCTCCGCCCGAGGGCGCCGAGCTCCAGGGCGGAGCGACGCCGTTCCACCTCGTCGCCGGCTACGGCCCGGAGCGGGTGCTCATCGAAGGGCACGGGGTCGTCGACCTCGATATGCGGGCGCTGGTCAGCCGCCTGCAGGGGCTCGCGCTCGACGAGGGCGCCACGCTGCTGGGCGAGACGCGCGCGCACGGCTTCGACGGCGCGAAGCTCGCGACGAGCGCGGGCACGCTCGCGGCCGACGTCTTCGTGGACGCCTCCGGCCTCGGCGGCGCCGGGCTCATGAGCACGCCCCGCGTCGAGCGCGAGCACCTGTGCGCGGCGGCGCAGGGAAACTACCGGGTCCTCGACCTCGGCGCGGCGCGCGCGTTCTTCGCGCGCCACGAGGTCAATGAGGGCGAGGTGCTGTGCTTCAGCGGCGTCGAGGGCGGCTATTCCATCCTCAACCTGCGCCTGCACGGGGACGAGCTCGGCGTCCTCACCGGCAGCATCCCCGGCCTCGGCTACCCGTCGGGGAAGATCATCCTCGAACGCTTCGTCGCCGAGCACGCTTGGGTCGGCGCGCGGCTCTTCGGCGGCGCGCGGGCGCTGCCGCTGCGGCGACCGTTCGAGCGTCTCGTCTCGGACCGCGTGGCGCTCGTCGGGGACGCGGCCTCACAGGTGTTCTCCGCCCATGGCAGCGGCATCGCCATGGGGCTCCTCGCGGGCCGCGCGCTCGCGGACGCGCTCATGGACGGCAGGGGGCTGCAAGGCTACCAGCGCGACTTTCAACGACGCTGGGGCGGCCTGCTCGCGGCCTACGATCTCTTCCGTCGCTTCTCGCAGACGCTGCGGGTGTCGGACATCAGCGCGCTCATGCGCAGCGGCCTGCTCGACGGAGCGACCTCGGCCGCCGCGATGGCGCAGCGCTGGCCGGCGCCCGACCTCGGTGCCGCCCGCGAGAAGCTCGTCGCGGCGACGAAGAGCCCACGCCTCGCGGGGCGGCTCGCGCTCGTGCTGTCGAGGATGGGCGCGCTCGCGGCGCTCTACCGCGCGTACCCGAGCTCGCCCGGCAGACGCTTCAACGCCTGGCAGGCCGCGGTCGCCAGGGTGTTCGACGAGTAGCCGGCGTCACCACGGGGTCGGCCGGTAGTCCTTGAAGAACTGCCCCCAGGGGTGCTCCCCCGTCGTGAGGCCCACGAAGATGGGGTCCACGATGCGGGCGGCGCCATCCACGACGTCGAGCGGCGGAGAAAACGCGTGCTCGGAGACCTTGCGCTCGGCGATGTGGGCGGGATCTTCGTCGGTGATCCAGCCGGTGTCGACGGAGTTCATGTGGATGCCGTCCTGCACGTAGTCCTGCGCCGAAGTGCGCGTGAGCATGTTGAGGGCGGCCTTCGCCATGTTCGTGTGCGGGTGCTTGTCCGTCTTGTGCTCTCGGTAGAACTGCCCCTCCATGGCGCTGACGTTGACGATGTGCTTGTCGCGGCCGGGCGTCCGCTGCAGCAGCGGCTTGAGGCGCGCGGACATCACGAAGGGCGCCACGGCGTTCACGAGCAGCACCTCGAGCAGCTCGAGGGTCGGCACCTCGCCGAGGGTCAGGCGCCAGGAGTTGTGCGCGCGCAGGTCCACCTGCTGCAGGTCCGCGTCGAGCACGCCGCGCGGGAACAGCTCGACGACGCTGGCGCGGGCGTCGGGCAGCAGCAGGTCGGCGTCGCTGTGCGCCTGCGACAGGCGCGCCGGCGCGCGCAGGCCGATGCCTCTCGACGAGGTGCGCAGCTCGTCGTAGCGCTCCACCAGGGCGCGCTCCGCCGCCGGCAGCTCGCGCGCGGGGCGCTCCTCGTGCTCGACGAGGTGAGCGTAGAAGCCGGGCGGACGGCGCACCGTCTGACAGGCGTTGTGCAGCACGAAGTCGAGGCGGGGCAGATCGGCGCCGAGGTGCTTCGTCAACACCTCCACCGACGGTGTGTGTCGCAGATCGAGGCCGTAGATCGTGAGGCGCGCGCGCCACTCCTCGAAGTCCGGCTCGCGCGCGTAGCGAGCGGCGGCGTCGCGCGGGAAGCGCGTTGTGACGACGACGTGACAGCCGTTCCGCAGCAAGAGGATGGCCGCGTGATAGCCGATCTTCACGCGCGCCCCGGTGATGCACGCGACCCGGCCGCCGAGATCGAAGCGGGGGCTGCGCTTCTCGTAATTGAGATCGCCGCACGAGGGGCAGAGCTGGTCGTAGAAGAAGTGGAGGCGCGTGTACGCCGCCTTGCACGCGTAGCACTTGCGCGGCGCGTGGAACTCGGGCACCGCGGCGGGCGCCGAGGCGTCCGGGCGCTGGTGTTCGGGCTCCGCATGCTCGCGGCGCTCCGGCAGCAGGGCGGCGGGGGTGGCGAAGACCGGCTGCGCGCGGAGCGCTCGGATGCCCGTGCGCTCGCGCAGCGCCTCGTCCTGACGCTTCTTCTCCTGGGCCTCTCGTCGGAGCAGCTCCCGCTGCAGCTTCTTCCGCGCCTTCAAGTCGGGGCGGGCCACCTCGCCGGCGAGGCGCTGGAGCCGCACGCGCGTGTCTTGGTCGACCGCCGCGAGCCGGGCGCGATCCTCCGCCACGGCGCGGAGCACGCGCAGCGCGGTCTCGATGTCTTCGAGCGACAGGTCTTCGGGGGAGGGCGTCGTCCGGTCCGTCATGAAGCTGCTCTCGCGAACACGTAGCGGATTGTCCTCATCGTGGCAGCGCGGACGTAGCACAGCCTTCCGTGCGCGGGGGTGCCTCGCGGGGCGTGGCTGCGCCGTCGTCGGCCCGCTCGTGAGGCGGAGAGCCGCTTCGCACGCCTGCTTGGTGGAGAGGCACGCCCGTTGCCATCCGTCCGTGCAACCCAGCTTCGCGACCGCTCGTCGGTCGTGAATGACGGCACAGCTTCCCACCGAAAGGGAGAATGAAACATGACCATTTCTGCAGCTTTTCTTTTGTCGATGTCGGTCGTGGCCGCGCAAGTCGACCAGGAGCCGATGGACGACCCCAATATGGAGATGAGCGAGGAGGGCGTCTTCGAGGAGACGGGTGAGGCCGTCGATGAGGCCGCCGAGGAGACGAGCGAAGCGCTCGACGAGACGGTAGACGAGGCCCGCCAGGAGATCGAGGACATCGGCGAGCCGCAGCTCGAGGGCGAGCAGGTCGACGTCGACGTCCGGGCCGAGGAGCCGATGATCGAGCGGCAGGACATCGACGCCGAGGTGCGCATGGAGGAGCCGGCGCCGACGGCGCAGGTGGAGACGAGCGAGAGTGACGTCGACATCGACGTCGACTTCGCCGGCACCGAGCCTGCCTCCGAGACCCTGCTCGGCGTGGAGCCCGTGGGCGCGATGCTCATGGTCGGTGGTGGCGCGGTCGACTTCGCGACCTCCGGCCCCGAGGAGTTCACGCAGACCGGCGGCTACTGGAACGCGCGCATCGCGGGTACGCGCACCATCCTGAGCGCCGAGGCCGCCTACATCGGCCGCGCGCAGGGCATCGAGGCGACGGGCCTCTCGGCCGGCTCGACGCTGCTCGGGAACGGCGTGGAGGGCCTCGTGCGCTTGAACGCGCCCTTCGAGACCGGCGACGTGCTCATCGAGCCCTTCGCCGTGGCGGGTGGCTCCTGGGAGTACTTCACGATCCTCAACGAGGGGGCGAACACCTCGAGCCTCAACGACAATGACGTCGCCGTCTTCCTCCCCGTCGGTGTCGGCCTCGCGGCCGCCTGGCAGGGCCTCTCGGTGGACGTGCGCGGCCTGTACCGTCACGCGTTCCTGAGCGAGATGTTCGGTGACTCGGGCTTCGGTCTCGACGACAGCGCGCTCAACACCTGGCAGCTCGGCGCCAACCTCGGCTTCGAGTTCTGATCCAGCGTGCGCGGCCTCTCCGCGCACGGACCTGAAAAACGCGGCCGCGTCGTCTGGTACGGCGCGGCCGCTGCTTCGTGCTGTGCGCTCAGCCGACGGCCGTGGCGCGAGGCGTAGCAGCGCAGGCGTGGGGCCGCGTCGCGAGCGAGCACCGGCAGTGCGATCGACCCGGCCGGCGCCGGAGCCGGTTCGGCGTGCTACGGTGCCGGCCATGAGCAGCGAGGTGCAAAGCGGCCACGACGCCCTGCTGGGGAAGGTCCTCGGCGGCAAGTACCGCGTCGAGCGGCTGCTCGCCCGCGGCGGCATGGGGCGCGTGTACCGAGGCGTGCAGCAGCCCCTCGAGCGCCCCGTGGCGATCAAGGTGCTCGACCTGAACGCGCTCGACGAGGCGCGCAACGAGCAGGTCGAGAAGCGCTTCTTCCTCGAGGCCAGCGTGTGCGCGAAGCTGACGCACCCGAACACGCTGACCATCCACGACTACGGCACGCTCGAGGGCGCGCGCGGCGTCTTCATCGTCATGGAATTCCTCGAGGGCATGTCGCTGCGCGAGCGCTTGAAGCAGGTGCGCGCGCTGCCCGTCGGCGTGTGTCTCCACGTGGCGCGGCAGATCTGCGCCGCGCTCATCGAGGCGCACGAGGCGGGGCTCGTCCATCGCGATCTGAAGCCCGGCAACGTCGTGCTGCTCGACCGGCACGGTGATCCGAACTTCGTCAAGGTGGTCGACTTCGGCCTCGTGAAGCAGGTCGGCGCTCTCGACGACAGCGCCGAGGTGCTGACGGCGGAGGGCCTGTTCCTCGGTACACCGCGCTACATGGCGCCCGAGCAGATCAGCGGTGACGACGTCGACGCGCGCACCGACATCTACGCGCTCGGCGTGTTGCTGTACGAGGCGCTGGCGGGGCGGCCGCCCTTCCGCAGCAAGGTCCGCGGCAACGTGCCCGTGGACCTCTTCAACGCGCACCTCAAGAAGCGCCCGCCGCCCTTCGCCGAGCACGAGCTCTCGGCCGGCGTGCCCGCCGACGTGGAAGCCATCGTGATGCGCTGCCTCGAGAAGGAGCCGGGGCGCCGCTTCGCCTCCATGCGCGAGGTGCTCGCCGCGCTCGACGCCGTGGGGCGTGACCTCGACGAGGCACCCACGCGCATCGAGTCCATGGCCAAGGCGGCCTCGCGCGCCGTGAGCATCGCCGACACGCTGCTCGATGGGGCGCCGTCGGATCAGACGACGGCGGCGACCAAGGATCTCGGTCCGCGGCCGGTCGAGGAGGCGCCGCGCCGCTTCCCCTGGGCGGCCGCGCTCTCCGCCCTCGTGCTGCTCGGCGTGCTCGGTACGATCGCGGCGCTCGCGCTCCTGCGCGGCGCCCCGGAGGCTGAAGCGGAGGTCTTGATCAAGCAGGCGGTGACGACGCCCACGGAGCCGGCGCCGACGGACGCGCAGACCACCGACCCGAAGGCAGCGGATTCGAAGGTAGCGGTCCCGAAGACAGCGGATCCGAAGGTAGCGGATCCGAACGCAGCGCAGGCGCAGGCGACCGAAGAGCCCGCCACGGCGTCGTCCCGGGACACGGAGCCCACGGCGAGCAAGCGGCCGACGAAGCGCCCGAAGCGGCCGCGCCGACCCGCGCCTCGCGACGATCTCGACATCAAGGTAGATCGGTGAGCGTTGTCTGGGCCACCGCGCTCGTCGTCACGCTCGCCGCGCAAGCTCCGGCCGCCAGTGTCGGCGGCGTCGCCGATGAGGCGGACGTGCAGTTCACGCTCGGCAACGAAGCCTACGCGCAGCGCGACTACACGAGCGCGCTCTCCCACTACTTCGCGTCGAACCGCCTGGCGCCGAACCAGAACGTCACCTTCAACATCGCCCGCTGCTACGACCGGCTCGAGCGCCCCGTCGAGGCCTACCGCTACTACGCCCGCTATCGCGCCAGCGTCGTCAAAGAGGCGGACATCAAGGCAGCGGACGACGCCATGGAGCGGCTCCGCCCGCGGCTCGCGCTGCTGTCGGTCGAAAGCGATCCTCCGGGCGCCACGGTGTACGTCGACCGCAAGGAGCTCGGCGCCTACGGCGTGACGCCGCTCGAGCTCGCGCTCGCCCCCGGCTCCTACCGCGTCCTCCTCGAGCGCGCGGGCAGCCACCCAGGGGCCCTCGACGACGTGAAGGTGCGCGCGGGCGAGCGACGAGAGGTGCAGGCCACCCTGCCGCCGCTGATCGGCACGCTCGTCGTCCGCGGCACCCCCGCGGGCGCCGAGGTGCGCGTGCGCGGAGAGCTGCTCGGCCGCGTGCCCGCCGAGCTCTCCGTGGTGCCGGGCAGCCACCGCGTCGAGGTGTCCGCGCCCGGCTTCGTGACCCGCGTCGAGAGCGTCACGCTGCAGGCGGAGGGACGCGTGTCGCTCGACGTCGCCCTCCCTGTCGAGACCGGCAGCGTCGTCGTGCGCGCCGAGGAGAGCGGCCTGCCGGTGCGGCTCGACGGCGAGCTGGTGGGCTTCACGCCCGTGGTGGTCGACAACGTGCCGGCCGGCGCGCACGAGCTCGTCGTGGTGGTCGAGGGCTACCGCCGCTTTCAGCAGAGCGTCGCCGTCCCCGGCGGCGGGCGGGCTCTCGTCGATGTCGCCCTCGAGGCGGACGACGACGTGAGCGCCGCCAGCCGAGCGTCCGAGCCGGTGCTCGACGCGCCCGCGTCCGTCACGCTCATCACGCGCCCGGAGCTGACGGCGCTCGCGCCGACACACGTCATGGACGCCATCGTCGGCACGCGCGGCTTCTTCCCGAACGACGACCTGACCTTCGCGAGCCTCGGCGTGCGCGGCTTCTCGGAGTTCGGCAGCTACGGCAACCGCGTGCTCATGCAGCTCGACGGGCACACGGTGAACGACGACTGGCTCGACGGCTCCTTCGTCGGCTACGACTTGCTCTCGGACCTCTCCGTCGTCGATCGCGTTGAGGTCGTGCGCGGACCGGGCTCTTCGCTGTACGGCACCGGCGCGTTCTTCGGCCTCGTCAACGTCGACCTCGTGCGCTCGTTGCCGCACAACGTTCGCGCGGGGCTGTTCACGAGCGGCGACGGCCACGCGGGCGCCTTCGTCGACGGCGGCGCCACCTTCGGCGACGACGCCGGCTTCTGGCTGAAGCTGGGCGGCGTGGGAGCGCAGGGGTTCGACTACTTCTCGGACGCCCACGTCGGCACCCCGGGCGCCGAGGACGGCGTCGCGCGCGATGTGGGCGCGCTCGCGGCCGGCGGCGCGCTCGCCCGAGCGTACTTCGGGGACGCCTCCGTGCTCGCCTACCTGCACCAGCGCAACAAGAACTACCCGACCGGCGCGTTCGGCACGACCTTCGGCGACCGCCGCACGCTCGACGCCGAGCGCCGGGGGTTCGTCGACGTGCGCTACACGCCGACGCTGACCGACTGGCTGCGCCTCGAGCTGCGCGGCTACCTGGACCACTTTCACTATGACGGCGTCTACCCCTACCTGGAGGACCGCCTCATTCAGGAGGAGTACTTCGAGGGCGACTGGGGCGGCGTCGACGCGCGCGTCATCTGGGTGCCCTTCGGCCGCCTGCGCCTGACCGGCGGCGGCGAGTCGGAGCTCCACTTCGTGAACGTCGGCCTCGGCCTCGACAAGCCGGGCGACGACCCTTACTACGACGAGCAGCACCCCTACGCGACCGGCTCGGTGTACTCGGACATCGACTGGGCCGTCGCGACCTGGTTGCGCTTCGCGGTGGGCGCGCGGCTCGACGCCTGGTGGATCACGAACCTCGCGTCCGCCGACGAGCTCTTCGGCGAGGGCGTGCGCTTCTTGTCGTCCTTCAACCCCCGCCTCGCCGTGGTGCTGCGGCCGCTCGAGGACACGCGCTTCAAGCTGCTCCTCGGCCGCGCCTTCCGCGCGCCCTCGCTCTTCGAGATGACCTACTGGGACGGCGGGCTCACGCAGGTGCAGAGCCTCGAGCTACAGCCCGAGACCATCTACACGGGCGAGCTCGAGGCCTCGCAGGTGCTGCCTGAACGATTCGTTATTATCGGAAGTATCTATCTGAACCACATCAGCGACCTCATCCGGCTGCGCGGCGCGGGCGTCGAGAGCGATCCGAGCCGCTTCGTGAACGAGCCGGGAGCGGTGTGGACGGCGGGCGCGGAGCTCGAGCTGCGCAAGGAGCTGAGCCGCGGCATCTTCGGCAGCGCGCAGTACTCGTTTCAGCGGACGCGCGTCGACGATCTCTTCTCGGAGGAGAACCTGCCGAGCTCACCGGAGCACATCGCGGGCGCGCGCCTCGTCGTGCCGGTCTATGCGCGCATGGCACGCATCGGCACGCGCCTCTACCTCGAGACGGGACGCGAGGACCGAAACGGCGCGCTCCTCGACCCGGCGGTGCTCTGGGACGTCACGCTCTCGGGGGAGCTGCGCAACCTCGGCGTCACCTACCACGTCGGCGTCAAGAACCTGCTCGGCTGGAAGGTGCGCTACCCCGTCGGCGAGGACGTCGACGACCCCACGGTCCCCGGCGGCGGGCGGACGTTCGTGGCGCAGCTCACCTACGCGTATTGAGCTTGGCACGGCGGGGCTTCGACCCTGCGCGCTTCGGCTCATCCTGCGCTCTACGAAGCTCTACGAGGGCGCCCTCGAGCCAGGCGACGTCCGCGCGCGCGAGGGCGACGACGTGCCCGACGGCCAAGGACACGCCGAGGGCGAGGTGTCGCGGCGCGTGCACCTCGAGGTTCGCGAGCTCGGCGCGGCGGGCGGCGAGGCGCTCCTCCAGCGCGGCGATGGCGACCGGCAGCGGGAGCTCGTCGAGGAACATGACGGCGACGTCGTGCGCACCGCGCAGATCGTCGAGGTGGCGCAGGCTCTCGCGCAAGAGCGCCTCGAAGCGCGCGCTGCCGCTCGGGGTGATGGAGTAGACCTTCCGTGAGGGGCGGTTGCCGTGCTGCTCGTGCTGCACCTCGACGAGGCCCTCGGCGCACAGCCGGTCGAGCGCGGCGTAGGCGGTCGCCTTCTTGATGTCCGCCACGCGGGAGAGGTTGCGCTCGATGAACTCGTGGAGCTGATAGCCGTGGCTGTGCTGCGTCTTCAAGAGACCGAGCAGGAGCAGCGCGCGTTGGTCGAAGGGCAGCATGCGCTCAGCCTCCCCGCTCCGGTGGGAGCTCCGCCGCCACCCGCTCGTCCGAGCGGATGACGCCGTCGACGATCTCGATGACGCGACGGCAGCGCGCCGCGATGCGGGGATCGTGCGTGACGATGAGGAAGGCGCAGCCGTGCTCGCGGTGGGCCGAGTGCATGAGATCGAAGGCCTGCCTGCTCGACTCGGTGTCGAGGTTTCCGGTGGGCTCGTCGGCGAGGACGAGGGAGGGGCGCATGGCGAGCGCGCGGGCGATGGCGACCCGCTGTTGCTGTCCGCCGGAGAGCTCCCCGGCGTGACGCCGCGCGCGATCGCCGAGGCCCACCTGCGCGAGGAGGTGATGCGCCCACTCGACGTCCTCGGGCCGGAGGCGCCGCTCCACCCGAATGGGCATGAGCACGTTCTCGAGGGCGGTGAACGAGAGCAAGAGGTGGTGAAACTGGAAGATGAAGCCGAGCGCGTGCCCGCGCAGCCGCGTACGCTGGTCGTCGCCCATGCGGCTCGCGTCGACGCCGCCGACCTCGAGCAGGCCACCGGTGGGACGGTCGAGGAGGCCGAGGATGTTGAGCAGCGTGGACTTGCCGGAGCCCGAGGGCCCGATGAGCGCCGCGAAGTCGTCCCGCTCGATGACGAGGTCGATGCCCTTCAGCACGTGGGCGAGCGTCTCGCCGGCGCCGTAGTCCTTGGTCAAGCCGTGCAGCCGCAGGACCGCTGCCGTCGCTTCGCTCGTCGTTGCGCTTGGGGGCGCGGGGAGTTTCGTCGTCATGGGCTCAGCCGGCTCGGATGGCGACGGCGGGATCGAGGCGCGCGGCCCGCCGGGCGGGGAGGAACGCGGCCAGCAGGCCGGTGACCATGGCGATGACACAGGCGCGCAGGATCAACGACGGAGGCGACTCCACCGTGAAGGTGAGCGGCGCCATCTTGAACAGCTCGATGAGCCCGAGTCCGACGAGCGTGCCGAACACCGAGCCCACGCCGCCGACGATGATGCCTTGCCAGAGGAACACCTGGTTGATCTGTCTGCGCGACGCGCCCATCGCGCGCAGGATGCCGATCTCTTTGCTCTTCTGCACGACGCTGACCACGAGCACAGACGAGATGCCGAGCGCCACCGCGAGGATGACGAAGAGCTGGATCATGTTCGACGACGAGCCTTGCGAGCGCAGCGCGATCATCAGCTGCTTGTTCAGCGTCATCCAACTGTCGGCCACCAGCGCGGTGCGCGCGCGGATGGCGTCGGCGATGTCGGTGGCGGCGAAGATCTCGTCGACGCGCGCCTCGATGAGCGAGACGCCCCCCTCGAGCGCGAGGAGCGTCTGTGCGCCGCGCAAGGGGACGAGCAGCCAGCGCAGGTTCACGTCCTTGGCGCCGAGATCGAAGACGCCCTGGACGCGGAAGGTCGCGCTGTGCTCGTCGTCGACGAACACCCGCAGCCGGTCACCGACGCTCGCGCCGAGCTCGTCCGCGAGCTCCGTCCCGATGAGGCACCCGTCGCCGGTGACCCGCCAGTCGCCGGCCACCATGCGGCGCCGCAGAGCGATGATGTCGTCGAACGAGTCCGGCACCACGCCGCGCAGCGTGATGGCCCGCTGGGCGAGGCCCCTCGAGACCTGCGCGGAGCCGGACACCACGGGGCTCGTGGCGATGACGCCGGGCGTCCGCCGCACCACCTCGAGGACCCGCGGCCACTGCGCGATGCTGCGGTTTCGCTGCGCCGCCTGCTCGACGGAGCGCAGCACCACGGCGTCGCGCAGCACGGGGAGCACGCGCTCCTCCGGCGGCCGCACGACGACGTGCGCCTGGCTGCCGAGGGTCTGCTCGACGAGGCTCTGCTCGAGCGAGCTGATGAGACAGGAGAGAAAGATCAGCACCGCCACGCCCACGCTCGCGCCGCCGAGGATGAGCACGCTCTGCATGCGCCCCTCTCGGAGGAAGCGCAGGGCCACCTGCAGCGGGAAGGGCAGGCTGCCGGTCATGGGGCCTTCACCCGCGCGCCCGGGGAGACCTCGGCGTCGCTGACCACCACGACGCCCTCCTCGAGGCCAGCGCGGATCTCGACGACGTCCAGGCCGCGCGCGCCGAGCTGCACGGGCCTCTTCACCGCCACGTCGTCCTCCAGCACGAGGATCCAGGGGGAGGCGGTGGCCAGGTCGCGTACGGCCTCGAGGGGAAGCACGAGCGCGCTCTCCTGCTTGCCGGTCTTCACCTCGACGGAGACCGTCATGTCGGCGCGCAGGAACGGAGGCGGCTCCGGCACCGAGAGGCGCACCTCGACGGTGCCGCGGCCCACGTCGACGAGGGGCGCGATCGTCTTCACGACGGCGGCGAAGGGCGCGTCCGGGAAGGCGTCGGCGGCGCACGCGGCCTCCTGGCCGGGCCGCAGCACGGCGAGCAGCCGCTCGTCCGGCTCGACGACGATCTCGGCGCCCCCGCCGTCATCTCCCTGCCGCTGGCCGAGCACGAGCAAGGCGCGCCCGGGGATCGCAGCGTCGCCAGGCTCCACGTCGCGGCGCAGCACCGTCGCGTCCACGAGAGAGGTGACGCGCGTCTGCGCGAGCCGCGCCTCCGCGGTCTGAAGCTGCGCGCGCGCGGCCTCGAGCTGGGCCTCCGCTACCCGCACCTGCGAGCCTCCCTCGGCGTTGGCTCGCGCCTCGGCGGCTGCCGCGTCTCGCCTGGCGCGCGCCAGCGCCACGGCGGTCTCGGCGCCCTCGAGCTCGACGCTCGTCGACGAGCCCGCCTGCACCAGCTTCTGGACGCGCGCCGCGGCGTTCGCGAGCCGCTGCAGCTCTGCCTCGGCCGCGGCCAGGTTCGCGTTCGCGCGCGCGCGCTGCAGCTCCTCGACCTCGAGCAGGCGCGCCCGTGCCTGGGCGATGGCCGCCCGCGCTTGCGCGGCGGACGCCTCCTCCACTCGGTCGTCGAGGCGGACGAGCACGTCGCCCCGCTTCACCTCCTGGCCCTCGCGCACGAGGACCTCGGACACGACGCCAGCCACGAGCACGCCCACCTGGATGCGCGCGGCGCTCACCACGCGACCGCTCGCGACGGCGCTCTCGACGACATCCTGGCGCGTGGCCACCACCGTGCTCACCTCGTCCGCGCGCATCACGAACGCGGCCGCGGCCACGACGACGAGGGCGCCGATGACGGCGGCGACCAGCCACGGAAGCGCACGACCCAACATGGTCTCTCCTGAATAGTCAGGCATGACTAACCTGGCGAGGGGCCGCGCGCAAGCTCCGTCCGAGGGGGGGCGGGCGGTCTGGATTCGCCGGGCGTCAGCGCCTGCGTCGCGCCTCAGCGCTCGCGAGCGGTCGCGCGGTGCACCCGGTCCCGCACGGCGCTCCAACGCTCCTCGTCGGGCACGTCCTCGACGAGGAGCCGCTCGGCGCCGCGCTCCTCGAGGAGGTACAGCGCCCGGTAGAAGCCGTGCGCGTACGCCTCCGGCTCGCGAGGCAGCCGCTCGAGCGCCGCCGAACGAGGCCCCTGCGCGACCTCCAGGCGGCGCGCGGTGTCGTCGAACACCAGCAGCGCGACGTCGCTGGTCCACGCGCGCACGAGATCGCCGTCGTCAGCGAGGGCGACGTCGGCGACGGCGGGCGCGTAATGGCGGTGCCGTAAGCCCGGCGAAGCCGCCGGCGCGTCGGACGCCGCCGCCAGCATGTCGACGGAGCCGAGCACGCGCAGGAGCGCCGCGCGCTGAATCATCCCCGGCCGAAGGATCGTCGGCGTCGCGCGCGAGAGGTCGAGCACGGTGGACTCGAGGCCAACGTCCGTCTCGCCGCCGTCGAGCACCGCGTCGAGGTCTGCTCCGAGCGTGCGCAGCACGTGGCCGGCGCTCGTCGGGCTCGGCCGGCCGGAGCGGTTCGCGGACGGCGCGGCGACGGGGACGCGGGCTCGCTTCAGCAAGGCCAGGGCGACGTCGTGGCGCGGCACGCGAACGCCCACGCTGCCGAGGCCCGCGGTGACGACGTCGGGGACACGCGCGGACGCCGCCAACACCAGCGTGAGGGGACCGGGCCAGAACGCGTCCGCGCACGCTCGCGCGAGCTTCAGGTCGGATGACGTCGAGCTCCACAGCGGCAACGCCTCGTCGAAGGAGGCCACGTGCAAGATGACGGGGTTGTCCGCGGGGCGCTGCTTGGCCTCGAAGATGCGCCGCACCGCGACCTCGTCGAGACCGTTGGCGCCGAGCCCGTAGACGGTCTCCGTCGGGAAGGCGACGAGCTTCCCCTCGCGCAGCATCTCGGCCGCGCGCTCGACGTCGTCCGCCAGCTCTCCTCGAAGACGAATCGTCACCGCTTCACCTCGTCCTTCGGAGAGGCAGCGTATCGTTCCCGGCCGGGCGCGGCGGGCGGACGCTTGCTCGAAAGTCGCTGCTGACGGAGACTTCTTCGCACGGAGGGACTCATGTCGTCGCGCATTCGCTTGTTCTCCTTGCTCTTCCTGCTCCTCACGCTCGTGCTTCTGAACGGCTGCCCGAACCCGCCGCCCGTCGCCGACGCGGGCCCAGACGCGGGCACGTCCGGCGAAGGTGAAGGCGAAGGCGAGGGCGAAGGCGAAGGCGAGGGTGAAGGCGAGGGTGAAGGTGAGGGTGAAGGTGAGGGTGAAGGTG
>CAYLZW010000101.1:0-18100 GCA_964388085.1 uncultured Myxococcales bacterium
TGGGTGCGCGACGCCGTGCTGCTCTTTCAGGAGATCCACGACCTCTACCCGAAGTTCGAGCGCATGCCCGACGTGCTCTACGCGCTCGGGCGCGCGTTCTGGGACGTCGGCTCCTTCAAGAAGGCGCTCATCTCCTATCGCGAGATCGTCAAGAAGCACCCGCAGAGCCAGTACGTGTCGGACGCGTGGCTCGCGTTCGGCGAGTACTTCTTCCAGATGGCGCCGAACGACGAGCGAGACCTGAACAAAGCGCTCGACGCCTACGTAAACGCGGCGAAGAACCAGGACAGCCCGGTGTTCGGCTACGCCGTCTACAAGCAGGGCTGGTGCTATTACAACCTGTCGCGGCACGACAAAGCGGCCGAGCGCTTCAAAGAGGTCGTGCTCTACTCCGAGATCAATTCCGACCTGCTCGGTGACAAGAAGATCGCGCTCGCGCGTGAGGCTCGTCGTGATTACGTGCTGGCCTACGCACAATACGGCACCGCGCGCAACGCGCCGACCGAGTTCAAGGCGCTCGCGGAGGGCGAAGAGTACTTCAAGATGATGTCGACGCTGGCGGACATCTTCTACGGCAACGGCAAGGATCGCGACGCCATCGTCATGTACCAGATCCTCATGAAGATGCGGCCGGACTCCTCGAAGAACCCGCTCTACCAGGGCAAGGTCGTCAAGCTCGCGAGCCGCATCGGCATCAAGCGGCAGGTCGTCGGGCAGGCGCGCAAGCTCACCGAGGAGTGGACCAAGGTCAGAAAGCGCTTCAAGCAGATGAAGCCGGGCACACCGGAATTCGAGCGCACCAAATCGGACCTCGAGGAGGCCGAGGAGGTCTCGGACAACACGCTGCGCTACCTCGCCACCACCTGGCACCGCGAGGCGAAGAAGACGCGCGACGAGAGCACCTACGAGTATGCCTACGAGCTGTACCGCGACTACCTCGACCTCTTCCCCGACAAGAAGGAGGCGTACGAGATGCGCTTCTTCTATTCGGAGCTGCTCTGGAAGCTCGAGAAGTTCGAGCAGGCGGGCGAGGAGTACCTGAAGGTCTACAACCACGATCCGAAGGGGAAGTGGGCGGAGGCGGCCTCGGAGGAGGCAGTGCGCGCGTGGGACGAGGTGGTCAAGGACTACAACCGGAAGAACAAGCTCCAGCCGCTCACGGGCCCGGACGCGCTCAAGGAGCGGCCGCTGCCCGACGTGAAGAAGAAGCTCATCGGCGCGTGCAACATCTACACGAAGGCCTATCCCGACGGGAAGATCGTCATCGAGGCCAAGTACAAGGTCGCGCGCACGCTCTACGACTACAACTATTTCAAGGAGTCCACGCCGCGCTTCCTCGAGATCGTCGACAAGCACACCTCGCACGAGCGCGCGGAGCAGTCGGCCAACCTGGTGCTCGACACCTACAACATCCTCGAGGATTGGCAGTCGCTGCACGACGTCGCGCGCAAGCTGGTCAAGAACCGGCCGCTGATGAAGAACGAGGAATTCAAGAAGACGGTGCTGACGATCCTCGAGGAGGCGAGCTTCAAGCTCATCGGGGAGTTCGAGGAGCGCAAGGAGTGGGAAGAGGCCGGCAAGCGCTACCTGGCCTTCACCGCCGAGTTCTCGAAGTCGCCGCTCGCCGACAAGGCGCTCGCCAACGCCGCCGCCATGTTCACGCGCGGCGGACAGCTCGACCGCGCCATCAAGGTGCGCATTCAGCTCGTGAATCAGTTCAAGGAGAGCCCGCTCGTCCCGGACCAGATCTACGCCATCGCGACCGCCTACGAGCAGGTGACGGCGTACCGCGAGGCGGCCGATTGGCTCGAGCGCTTCGTGAAGGAGAACGAGAAGGACCCGCGCTCGAAGGACGCGCTCTTCAACGCGAGCATCTACCGGCAGGGTGTCGGCCAGACGCAGAAGGCCATCGAGGACCGCGAGGAGTACCTGAAGAAGTACCCGAAGGCGAAGGACACCGAGGACGTCGCCTACTCCATGTGCACCGCCTGGGACGAGGCCGGCAACACCAAGAAGGCGGTCGAGGCGTACCTCGCCTTCGCCAAGGAGTGGCGTCGCAAGGCCCCCGAGCGCGCGCTGGTCGCCCAATACAAGGCCATTCGCCTGATGGAGGGCAAACGTCGCTATCGGCGCGACTACGAGCGCGAGGTGCAGCTCATGAAGAGCTCGGCGCGCGGCTTTTTCAAGAATCCCACCGAGGCGGTCGCCGATCCGCTCAGCTTCCTCGCCTTCCAGGACGCCGAGGCGCCCTACGAGGCGTTCCTGAAGGAGCGCATCGAGCGGGCCGACAACCCGAAGAAGTTCCGCAGCTCGCTGCAGTCCAAGATCAAGGGCAAGGACAAGGTCTACGAGGCGTACACGAACGTGGTGAAGCTCAAGAGCCCCGAGTGGGCGGTCGCGAGCCTCTATCGCATCGGCATGGCCCACGACCACCTCGCGGGAGCGCTCACGAGCGTGCCGGCGCCGAAGATCTTCACCGACGAGCAGCAGATGCTGTTCAAGGACAAGCTCGCGCAGGAGGCGCTCCCCATCGAGGACCAGGCGACGCAGGCCATGGTGCTCTGCCTCGAGAAGAGCGCGAGCTACGGCGTGTTCAACGAATGGACGCGTCGCTGCCTCTCCTACCTCGAGGACAAGCGCCCCGATCAGTTCCCGAAGAACACCCTCGAGGAGCGCCCGCTCGTGCAGGTGAACGTGCGCAAGCCCGAGCGCGGCGTCGGCTTCGTGTTCACGCTGCCGAAGAAGGGCACGCGGGTCGAGGCCGAGGCGGGCACCGAGCCGCCGCCGCCGCCGCCGGGTGGAAAGCTCGAGATCGCGGGGCCGGTCGCGCAGGGCGACGACAAGCCGTCCGCGCCGGATGACTTCAGCTTCGATGGAGAGATGTGATGCTGCGACCGCGCCTTCGCTCGCTGACGCCGCTCGCGGCCATCGCGTTGACCTCGCTGCCCGTCGTGCTGAGCGCCGGCTGCAAGACGAGCGGCGAGCGTCCTGACGGAGCCGTCACGGCGGAGTCGAACGCCGCCGCCGAGGAGGCGGTCGAGGACGGTGTGACCACGGCGAAGGCCGCGCGTCACTTCCAGGACTCCATCGCGCTGCTGAAGAACAACAACGAGAGCGACGCGCGCCGTTCGCTCGAGCTCGCCTACGAGGCGGACCCGACCTTCGCGGTCGCCAAATACAACCTCGCCGTGCTGACCGAGAAGCAAGGCAACTACGACCAGGCGGCGAAGGGATACCGCGAGGCCTTCGAGGCAGATCCCACGCTCGATCTGGCGGTCGAGAACCTGGGCGTCCTGCTCGAGGCGCGCGGCCAGCAGCGGGCGGCGGAGGACCTCTATCGCGAGGCGATCGCGAAGAACCCGGAGGCCGTGTACCCGCGCATCCGGCTCGCGAAGATCGCCATGCGCGACGGCGATCCGAAGACCGCCGTGCAGCTCGCGCGCGAGGCGCTGCAGTTCGACGCCAAGAGCGTCGACGCCTATCGGCTCCTCGCGCGTCTGTACGCCGAGAACAACAAGAACCAGCTCGCGCGCCTCATCAGCGTGCGTGGCCAGAAGCTCGCGCCGGACGATCCCGAGCTCGTCTACGCGCTCGCCATCGTCGCGCGGAGCGAGAAGAACGTCGCCGTCGCGCGCGAGCTCTTGAACAAGGTCATCGCCGCCGACCCGGACCACGTCGAGGCGCGCGTCGCGCTCGCGCAGATGGCGCTCGACGTCCGCGACTGGAAGACCGCGGAGCCGCAACTGCTAGCGCTCATCACGAAGGAGCCGGACAACCCGGTGCTGCACACGAACCTCGGCCTCGCGCTGAAGGGGCAGGGGCGCTTCGAGGAGGCGGCGCAGGCGTATCTGAAGGGCGTCGAGCTGAACTACGCGCCGGCCGCGCTGAACTCCGGCATCCTCTTGCTGCGCAACCTGAACAAGCCCGAGGACGCCGAGCAGCAGCTCGAGAAGTACCTCTCCATGGGCGGAGATGGTCAGGCCGCGCGCCCGCTCCTCGAGGAGTCGCGCACCATGATCGAGGCCAAGCGCGAAGAGCAGCGCATGCTCGAGCTCATGAAGCAGCAGGAGGAGGAGGCCGCGCGTCAGGCCGAGGCAGACGCGAAGGCCGCGGCCGAGGCTGCGAAGAACGCGCCCGCAGAAGGTGCCGCCGACGGCGCCGCGCCAGCCGCCGAGGGAGAGCCGCCCGTCGCCGAGCAGCCCGTGGAGGAGCCGCCCGCCGAGGTCGCGCCGCCGCCCCCCGAGCCCAAGAAGAAGAAGGCCCGCAAGAAGAAGCGCAGGAAGCAGCAGCCGAAGAAGGAGGCGCCGGCGCCACCGGCCGCGCCGCCGGCCGACGACACGTTCTTCGATTGAGCGGCGCCGTCCTCGTGAACGCGCCGCGACGCACGGTGCGCGCGAGGCCTACATTGGCGTCGGGCGATGATTGCAACCGTCCCGGCCGAGAGATGACGACGACGGTCGTGCTAGTGTGATGCAGACCGAAGAGGAAGAGAGAAGGACACCGAGATGTGGGTAGGCGCGATGAACGTCACGAGAACTGTGCCCCTGTTCGCTCGGGCGAGCCGTCGTACGCGAAGCTCCGCGGCGCTCTTCTTCGCCGCCCTCCTCGTGGCTGCCCTCGCCACGCCGGCGCTGGCCCAGGAGGAGGGCGCCGGCGTTCAGTACAAGAAGAAGACGGTCATCAATTTCGAGGACGACACCATCGAGGGTGACCTGAAGACCCCCGACGGCCAGTACCTCGAGGTGCGCGCGAAGATGCGCCACCGCAGTCTGATCCGCATCCGTACCGAGTTTCGTCGGGAGGTGCTCGGGTCCATCGCGGACCTGTGACCGGCTCGAGTGTCGTGTCGACGTCGCGGTTGGCGTCGCCACGACGAGGAAGAGATCTCGCTGGAACCACGCGGTGCCGGCGACGGTCGTAGCTGAGGACGAGCCCGGCCAGCCGGGGCAGCGCTGAGGACGAACGCGAAATGCCAAGGTCCATCGGAATCCGCGTCTTCAAGGGTGATGAGCAGGTCGACGCCTATGTGTTCGACCGCGACATCATCAAGATCGGCCGTCTGGCCTCGGCGCACCTGCGTCTCGAGGACCCGAAGGTCTCGCGCATCCACGCCGTCATCGACATCACGGGCGCCAACCAGGAGGTGTCCATCATCGACATGGGCTCCGCCGAGGGGACCCGGGTGAACGGCGACAAGGTCAGCCGCGTGCGCCTCAAGCACGGTGACGAGGTGGGCCTCGGCGACTCCCGCCTGGTCGTCGTCCTCGAGGGCGCGGAGATCGCGGCTCTCGGCGGCGAGGGCGCGGCGGTGTCGGCGGAGGGCGCACCCGTGGTGGAGGCGCCGGCGTCGACACAGGCGGAGGCGACCCGCGTCGGCGCCGCGGTCGAGGAGGACCTCTCGCAGCTGCAGCTGCCCGAGGGGGAGACGAGCGTGTTCGAGACGACGCCCGAGCTGCAGGCCGAGCTCGACGCGGCGCAGGAGGTGGCCGTCCACTCGCCGCCCGCCACCGCGCCCGCCCACGCGGTCGCGCACGCGCCGGTGGTCGCGCAGCCGCCGCTGCCGATGATGTCTCCGCTACCGCCGATCCCCGAGGATCCGATCACGCCGGAGAACCGGCACCTCGAGGTCACGCTGCGCTGGGGGAGCGACGTCGCGGAGCTCAAGCGCCTGCGAGGCGTGCCGAAGCTCGTGATCGGCGTCGGTGAAGACGTCGATCTCTTCTTCCCGCTCGAGGGCACCGTCGCCTCGCCCACCTTCGAGGTCGTGCGCCAACGAGAGGGCGGCGCCGAGTGGGTGGTGCGCTACACGAGCCGCATGGGCGGGACGGTGACGCGCGGCGGCGAGACGGTCCCGCTCAGCGAGGCGCGCGGCATCCCCGACGGGGAGGCGAGCTCGCTCACCATCACCGACGACATGGAGGTGACGATCGCGGTCGGGCACTTCACGCTCGAGATAAGGAACGTCGCGCGGTCACGGGCGATCCCGATCCCGCCCTTCCTCGACATGCTCTTCCTGAACGCCTTCCTCGTGGCCATGTTCACCTGGGCGTCGATGTTGAGCGTGTTCTTGTTGATGCCGCTCGGCCTCGACGGCAACGACGACGACCTGTTCACGAACCCGGGCCAGTTCCAGACCATCATCTTGAAGCCGCCGCCGAAGGACAATTCCTTCCTCGACCGCTTGAAGGGCGCCAAGAAGAAGGCGGCCGCGGCGAAGGAGGACCAGGGGCAGTCGGGCAAGAAGAAGGCGAAGAAGGCCGACACGCGCGCGTCCTTCAAGGCGAAGGACAAGCCCACCGACGAGCAGGTGGTCGCCAGCAAGCTGAAACAGCTCTTCGGCGACTCGGGCAACCAGGGCATCGCGGCGCTGTTCGGAGCCGACGTCTCGGGCGGTGAGCTGCAGACCCTGCTCGGCGGCATCTCCGGCGCCCAGGCGGGCGAGAGCTACGGCGTCGGTGGCCTCGGCCTGCGCGGCAGCGCGCCCGGCGGTGGCGGCACGGGCGTCGCGACCATGGGCATCGGCGCCGTCGGCACGCGCGGACGTGGTACGGGCGACGCGTCCTACGGCTCCGGGGAGGGCGGTCTCGGCGGCAAGTCGGATCGCGACGTGCGTGTGAACATCGGCAACCCGCTGGTGTACGGCTCGCTCGACAAGGAGATCATCCGCCGCGTGGTCCGCGAGAACCAGGCGCAGATCCGCTACTGCTACGAGCGCGAGCTCACGCGTACGCCCGGCCTGAACGGCAAGATCGTCGTCAAGTGGGTGATCACGGGGACGGGCTCGGTGCGGCAGGCGCAGGTCGTCGAGACCGGCATGAAGAACAAGTCCGTCGAGTCGTGCCTGACCTCGCGCATCAACGGCTGGCGCTTCCCGAAGCCGAAGGGTGGCGGCATCGTGATCGTCACCTACCCGTTCATCTTCAAGAAGAGCGGCTGACGAGCAGACGACCCACGTCGACGACCCACGTCGACGACCCACGTCGACGACCCACATCGACGACCCACATCGACGACCCACATCGACGACCCACATCGACGACGCTGCGCGGCCTCCTCCGGGGGGCCGCCGTCGTTTCCGTGCAGGAACGCCGCTCCGCACGAGCGGGCCGGCACAACTGGCACGCGACGCATTCCGTACGCGCGCGAGCTTGGCGCCGCCTGGTCCGCGCGCCTCAGAAGTACGGCCGGGAAGGTGCATCGACGTAGCGAGTTGGGCTATCACCGGGGTGCCATGACGAGGCGACACACACAGATCTCCGTCGTAGTCGGCGCTTGTGCGCTGCTCTGTTGCGCGCTCACGACTCCGGCGCGTGCACAGGGAATTCAATCCGCGGGCGACGCTCCTCAAGAGGGGGAGGAGGTCAAGGGTGACGCGGGCGTCGCCGAGATTCACGAGGTCGAGCGCGGCCTCTACGTCTCCGTCGACATGGGGCCGAACCACTATCTGTACCTCGACACGCCCGGCTTCGTGACGCTGGGCAGCCCGCTGTTCGCGGACCTCGCGCGGCCGACGACGTGGTTCTCGCCGGGCACGCGCATGGGGCTGCGCGTCGGCTACGACATCCTCAACAACGTGAACGCCGAGGTGTTCGCCACCGGCAACTTCAACGCCGGCGCGCTGCAGCCCGCGAAGCTCGCGACGGGGGAGCTCACCGGCGACCTCACGAACATCGACGTGGGCGTCGGCGGACGCTTCGCGTTCATCACGACCGAGCGGGTGTTCGTCTACGCGCGCGCCGGCCTCGGCTACGGCATGTGGTTCCCGTCGACGCTGGCCGAGGGTGCCTTCGGCTCCGTTCACCTCGATGGCTCGCTTGGCGTCGAGTACTACACGAAGCTCCGCCACCTCTCGGTGGGCGTCGAGGCGGGCTTCCAGTCGCTCCTCTTGCCGTTCGCGTTCGGCGTCGCGCTGTACCCGACGGTCAAGTACACGTTTTAGCCTGTTGTACGCGGCCGTGAGAGGCGAAAGCGGAGCAAGATGACGACAGAGGCGCTGGACCAGGCGACGGCCGAGAGTGAGGACGCGGAGCAACGAGCGGTGCCGGAGGGTGCCGCTCTCGCGGATCGCCTCGCGGAGCTGTCCGCGAGCGGCAAGCTGCGCCAGGCGCCCGATCTCGTCGACGAAGCCATCGAGCGCGGCCTCTCCCTCGAGGACGTGCTCACGCTCGTCACGGACGTCGTCAGCGCGCTGACCACCGAGCTGAAGGAGGTCCGCGCCGCCGAGCGCGCGCTCGCCCGCGCCGAGCGAGGCTTCCCGGACGAGCCCGCCTTCCTGCGCATGCACGCCTCGCTCGTCGAGGGTGATGACCGTCCGGCCGAGGCGCTCGCCCTGCTCGAGAAGCTGCTCGCGAAGACGACCAGCGACGGCGAGCGCGCCGCGGTGTGTGAGCGCATGGGCGACCTCGCGCTCGACGCGCTGTCGAAGCCGCAAGAGGCGCTCGCGCACTATCAGGCGGCGTTCCGCGCCGATCGCCAGCGCCGCACGGCCATTCGCAAGGCGGCCGAGCTGCACCTCAAGCAGGGCCGCGAGGAGCAGGCGAAGCAGCTCGTCGATCTCGAGGCCGAGCTGTACGGGCACATGAGCGAGAAGCCCGAGGGGCTCGCCGAGGAGCTCGCCGCGCTCTACGCGCGCATCGCCGACGCGCTCTTGCTCCGCCCCCCCGCGCACGGCGCCGCGCGCACGGCGCTCGAGGCGGCGCTCAAGCTCGCGCCCGAGCACGCGCGCGCGAGCGAGCTGCTGGCGGACCTCGAGAGCTTTCCGCAGAAGTGGAAGGAGCACGTGCGGCGGCTGCGCGACGCGGCCCTCGACGCGCGCGACAAGCGCGAGGCGGCGCGCAACTACCTCGCCATCGCGCAGATCCATCGCGCCTACGATCCCGACGACAAAAAGCAGATGGAGCAGAACGTCGACAAGTGCCTGCTGCTCGCGCCCGGCTACCGTCCGGCGCTCAAGCTGCTCGAGCAGGTCCACCGCGAGGAAGGCACCATGGACGCCTTCCTCGAGCGCTTGCGCAAGCAGGCCAAGGCGATCCGTACGGCCGACGTCGCCGTCGATATCTGGCTCTTCCTCGCGGTGCTGATGAGCGAGCAGGGCGCGAGCAACGCCGAGCTCGCCGACGCCTATGAGCAGGTGCGCAAGATCGATCCGCGCAACCTCGGCGCCATCAGCGCGCTGACCGAGCTCCACCTCGAGAGCAGCGACTACGACCAAGCCGCGCAGGTCATGGAAGACTTCCTCGCGCAAGCGAGCGACGCGGACGCGAAGCGACAGACGCTGCGACAGCTCGCGCGCCTGTACGAGGTCGAGCTCAACGCGCGCGGCAAGGCGGCCGAGCGTCTCGAGCAGCTCAAGGAGCTCGGCGGCGGTGACGAGGTCCTGCTGCACCTCGCGGAGCTGTATCGGAGCCTGAACGACGATCCGAAGCTGGCCGAGACGCTCGAGGCGCTGCTCGAGACGCCGGCCGCCGAGGAGTTCGAGGGCGCCGGCACCGTCCGCGTGCTCGAGCGCCTCTACGAGCTCTACAGCGAGTCGCTCGCGCAGCCGGACAAGGCGTTCCAGGCGGCGAGGCGCCTGTTCGTGTTGTCCCCGCGCGACGCCCTCGAGGAGGAGATCTCCCGCCTCGCCGATCAGCTCGCGCGCCCGGCCGATCTCGCCGACGCCTTCGAGCGCTCCGCCCTGCGCGCCACCGACGCCGTCAGCGCGCGGCGCCTGCGCCTGAAGGCGGCGCAGGGCTTCGTGGCGGCTGGTCAGACCAAGCGCGCGCGACAGACCCTCGACGTGCTGCTGAAGGTGAACCCGCACGACGCCGGCGCGCTGACGCTGCTCGATCAGATCCTGGCTCGCGACGCGAGCCCGGACGAGCTCGTCGCCGTCCTCGAAGGCCGGCTCGAGACGAGCAACGACGCCGACGGGCGCGTGCGCACGCTGATGGCGCTCGCCGACGCCTACGGCAAGCTGCGCAAGAACGACCAGGTGATCGAGAAGCTCGGCGCCCTGCTCGAGCTCGTGCCGAGCAACGCGGACGCGCTCGCGCGCCTCGACGACGCGCTGAAGAGCGCGGAGCGTTACGCCGAGCTCGCCGACGTGCTCGAGCGGCGGGCGCGGCTCGCGCGCGAGTCCGGTGATGAAGACGCGAGCACGCGTCACGCGCTGCGACTCGCGCAGCTCTATGACGAGCGCCTCGATCGCGCGCACGACGCGGCGCGCCTGTACCTCGAGCTGTACGACGGCGGCAACGAGCGCTCCGAGGTGCTGCGCTCGCTCGAGCGCCTGCAGGCGAAGGGCGTGACGCCCGTCGCCATCGCCGCGGCGCTGCAGCCCTACTACGCGCGCGCGGAGGCCTGGCGGAAGCACGTCGAGATGATCCAGATCCGCCGCGACGCCGAGGAGGACCGCGAGCGTCGCGCCTCGCTGTCTCGGGCCATGGCCGCGGTCCTGGAGGACCGGCTGCGCGCGCCGCGTGAGGCCTTCGAGGCCTGGGGCGCCGCCCTCCTCGACGAGCCGGAGTCGAACGAGGCGGTGCAGGAGCTCTCTCGCCTCGCCGAGGCCGCCGGGGCGCACGCGCCCTTCGCCGAGCTGGTCGCCCAGGCGGCGGAGCGCCTCCCGGATGGGCCGGCGAAGAACGCGCTGCTCGCCCGCCGCGCCTCGCTGCTGCAGGGCGTGCTGAACGACCAGAGCGCGGCCATCGACGCGCACAAGGCGCTCCTCGACAAGAGCCCGAAGCACCTGCCCACCCTCGACGCGCTGCTCGATCTCTACGAGAAGCGCGAGGCGTGGCCCGAGCTGCGCGACATCCTCGAGCGGCGCCTCGAGGTCTCGAGCGACGAGGAGACCGGGCCCATCGCGGCGAAGCTCGGCGTGCTGCAGATGGAGCGCTTCGGCAACGCCGAGCTCGCGCGCACCGCGCTCGAGCGCGCGGTGTCGAGCGCGGTGCCGCTCAAGGGCGCCCTCAGGACGACGGCGCTGAAGAGCCTGGTGCGTGCGCTCGAAAAGATCGCCGCCGAGAGCGGCGGGAACGACGACGTGGAGGCGCTCGCCGGCGCGCTGAAGGATCTCGCGGAGTGTCTGGCGGGCGCGGAGCGCGCCGACGCCCGCGTGCGCCTCGGCGACGTGCTGCGCGAGCGCCTGTCGCGGCACGAGGACGCGCTCGGGGCCTATGAAGCCGCCCTCGCCAACGATCCCGACAACGCCGGCGCCGAAGCGGGAGCGCGCGCCATCGTCGACGACGCCGCGGCCGACATCGCGGTGCGCCGCGTCGCCGCCCGCGTCGTGCTCGCGCGCTACGAGAAGCAGGGGAACCACGCGGCGCGCGCGCACGTGATGACGGTGCTGCTCGGGCTCGAGAGCGACACGGCCGCGCGGCGGCAGCTCACGCGTTCGCTCGCGCAGCTCTTCCTCGAGGACCTCGAGGAGCCGGACGACGCGCTCGCCCTGCTGCTCGACCACGTCGAGTCCGATCCCGCGGACGCCGGCGCGCGGCAGGACGCCGAGAACATCGGCTTCGCCGCCGGGCAGACCGGCGCCATCCTCGAGGCGTGGGCGCGCCTACGGGAGAGCGAGGATGCGTCGCTCGCGCGCCTGTACGCCGAGCGCCTCGCCGACGTGGCCCAGCGCGCGGGCGACGTCGAGCGCACGGTGGAGGCCCTCGAGCACCTCGCGGGCCGGTCGCCCGAGGACGCCTCGCTGTGGGAGCGCCTGCAGCAGGTGTACGACTATCGGAACGACGCCGAGGGCGTCGCTCGTTGCCTGCAAGAGCTCGCGCACCTCGCCGACGGGCCGGCCAAGGTGGAGCGCCTGCGCGCGCTGAGCGACTACTGCTTCGAGGTGCTGGACGACGCGGAGCGCGGTCTCGTAGCGCTGCGTGACGCGCGCGGCGTGGCGCCGAACGACGACACCCTGCTCGCGCGCCTCGAGTCGCGCCTCGAGGAGGAGCAGCGCCATGACGAGCTGGCCGCCGTCCTCGGCGCGCGCGCGGAGCTGGCGACCGCGCCCGCGGACAAGGCGGCGCTGCTGCTCGAGCAGGGCCAGCTCTTGTACGAGGCGCTCGAGCGCCCGGAGCAGGCGGTGGCGGCGCTGACGCGCTCCCTCGAGGTCGAGCGGGACGGCAACAGCACCGCGAAGGTCGGCACGCTGCTGCAGCAGATCGCGCGCCGCGACGACGACGTCGGCATCATCGCGCTCGACGCCATCATCGCGCACCATCGCGCCCAGGAGGCCTGGCAGCCGCTGGTGGAGTCCCTCGAGATCGCCGCCGAGAAGCGCCCGGCCGGCGAGGAGCGCGCCGCGCTGCTCGACGATGTGTCGACCCTCTACGAGGACGCCCTGCGGGTGCCGGCGCTGGCCTTCCGCGAGGCCTGCCGCGCCTTCCGCGACGCGCCGACGAGCGAGCGAGACGAGCGCGTGCATGTGCTCGCCGACGCGACCGGCAGCTTCGCGGAGCTCATGGGGGTGCTCGAGGATGTGGCCGAGGCGGTGGGAGACAGCGACCCCGCGCGCGCCATCGAGCTGTATCGCGAGGTCGTGAAGCTCGCTGCCGAGCGCCTCGACGATCGCGAGAGCACCGTGCGCGCGGCGGAGGCGATCCTTCGCCTCGACCGCGCCGATCGCGCCGCGTTGGCGGTGCTCGAGGAGATCCACCGCGGCGACGCGAACCGCGATCGCCTCATCGCCGTGCTCGAGCGCCGCGCCGCCGCCAGCGACGACGCCGCCGAACGCCACAAGACGCTGCTCGAGCTCGGCCGCCTGCTCGAGGCGAGCGAGGACCTCGAGGGCGCCGAGCGCGCCTACCGGCAGGTGGCGCACGAGGACGCGAACGACGACACCTCGCTCGCCGCCCTCGACGAGCTGTATCACCGCTCCGGCAACTCGGCGGGGCAGGCGGACATCCTGAAGCGGCGCATCGAGCTGCGCGACGGTGCGCCGAGCGCGCGCGCCGCCCTGCGCGTCCGCCTGGCGACCTTGTTGCTGCAGCGACGAGGCGATCCCGCCGGCGCCACGGACGAGCTCGCGAGCGCCGTCGAGGACGCGGCCGCGCTCCCCGACGTCCGCCAGGGCCTCGAGGTGCTGCTCGAGCACGCGCGCTCGCACGGCGCGCCGCCGCTGTTCGCGGCCGCGGCGCTGCTCGAGAAGACGCTGCGCGCCCAGGAGGACTGGGCCGCGCTGCCGCACGTCGTCGAGATGCGTCTGCTCGGCGAGAGCGACGTGGCCACGCGCGCCACCCTGATGCTCGAGGTGGCGCAGATCCAGGAGGAGAAGCTCGAGCAGCCCGACTTCGCGTTCATGTGGGTCGTGAACGCGATGAAGGAGATCCCCGACGACGAGTCGCTGCGCGAGGACGCGGAGCGCCTCGCGGAGGCGACGGACAACCTCGACACGCTCAAGGAGCTCTACGAGGACATCGTCGACGAGATTCAAGACGCCAAGCTGCGGGCCCACCTGCTGCGCCGCATCGCCGAGCTGGCGGAGTCGGTCGGCGGCAACGTCGACGAGGCGCGTGCGCGCATGCAGGACGCCGTCTCCGCGGGCGCCAACGACATGGCGACGCTGCAGAGCCTGGCCCGCCTGACCCGAGCGGGCGGCGACGCGGAGGAGCACGCGCGCGTGCTGCACCTGCTCGCCGAGGCCGCCGTGCTCGAGGTGCACGCCGACATCGCGAAGGAGGCCTACGCCGAGCTCGCCGACGTGCGGGAGAACCTCGGCCAGCTCGACGACGCCATCAAGGCCTCGCGCGAGATGCTCGTGCTCGACAACGCCGACCCGGTCGCGCGCGCCACCATGGAGCGCCTGCTGCAGCGCGCGGGGCGCTTCGAGGATCTCGCAAGCTTCCTCGCGGATCTCGCGCCGCGCTCCTCGGAGAGCGAGCGCGGCGACGTGCTCGCGCGCCTCTTGCGCGTGCAGATGGATCCGCTGCGCGACTTCGGGGCTGCCGTCGAGACCCTCGAGGCGCTGGCCGAGTCGGCCCCGAGCTCTCCTGCCGTCGGCGGCCTCGGCGCGCAGCTGCTCCAGGCGATGGCGTCGGACGGCAGCCCCGACGCGGTGGGCTGGCGCGGCCGCGTGGCGGTGGTGCTCGAGCCGCTCTACGAGGCCGCCGGCAACTGGGCGCACCTCGTCCACATCCTGCGCATGCGCCTCGAGATGCTCGACGACACCGTCGCGCGTCAGGCGCTCTGGCTGCGCATCACCGACCTCTACGAGAAGACGCTCTCGCAGCCCGAGCAGGCGTTCATGACCATCGGCCGTGCGCTCGGCGAGAGCCCCGCCGACGGCAGTCTGCGCGATCGCGCCGAGCGCATCTCGGTTCAGCTCGGCGACATCGAGACCCTCATCGGTCTCTACGAGGACATCGCCGAGCAGCTGCCCGAGGACAGCCCGCTGCAGGTGACCTACGCGCTGCGTTCGGCGGAGCTCTGTGAGGGCAGCGTCGGCGATCCGCTGCGCGCCACCGAGTACTACGAGGTCGCGCTCGGACACCTGCTGCACGACGACGGCGCGCTCGACGAGCGACGCGCGCTGCTCGAGCGCGTCGACCGCCTCTACCGCGCCGTCGGCGATCCGGCGAAGCTCGCGGTCACGCTGGCGCGGCGCGCCGATCACGTCGACGGGTCGCTGCCGAACGTCGCGGAGCTCAAGCGCCAGCTGCTGTTCGAGGCGGCCACCATCCAGATGCACGGCATGAACGACTACGGCGCCGCCGTCACGTCGCTCAAGAAGCTGCTCGAGGCCGTGCCGGACGACCTGCCGGCGCTGCGCTCGCTCGAGGAGGCGTGCAAGCGTCAGGAGCGCTGGCCCGATCTCGCCGAGGCGCTCGAGCGCGAGCTCAGCGTGATGGGCGACTCCGACGAGGCGCGCGCGTTGACGGCGCGCTTCGAGCTCGGCGTCGTGCTCGACACGCACCTCGGCCTGGCCGACGACGCCCTCGCGCAGTTCCAGGCCATCCTCGAGGTCGCGCCGCACCACGCGGACACGCGCGCATACCTCGAGGAGCGCCTCGTCGCGCGCGACACGCTGAAGTTCGACAACGCGTCGTTCCTGCAGCGCAGCTACGAGCGCACGGGCGACTGGTCGAAGGCGATCGAGGTCATGCGCGGACAGGCCGCCGAGCACGAGCGGCGCGGCGAGCGCCAGGAGGCGTCGACGCTGCTCTTGCGCGTCGGCGAGATCCAGGCCGAGCACCTCGCCGGGCAAGAGGCCCTCGCCTTCGGGACGCTCTGCGAGGCGATGAAGCTCGATCCGCAGAGCGCCGGGGTGCGCGCGAGCTTGTTCCGGCTCGCGGAGCAGAACGAGCTGCTCGAGGAGCTCTGCGAGGTCTACGAGGAGGAGGCGCAGGATCTCGAGGACGCGGGCCGGGGCGCGGTCGCCGCCGAGCTGCGCGAGCTCATGGGCCGCATCTGGGCCGACGCCCTCGGCGACATCACCAAGGCCATCGAGGTCTTCGAGCTCATTCTCGAGCGGCACCCCGGCAGGTCCGAGGCCACCGATCGGCTGACGGAGTTCTACGGCAAGGCCGGGCGCTGGGCCGAGCTCGAGCAGATCCTCAAGAAGCGGCTCATGTTCCTCGACGAGCCGAAAGATCGCGCGCCGTTGCTCTTGCCGCTCGCGCAGGCGCTCGCCGACCACCTCGACCGACCGGAAGAGGCCGTGCCGCTGCTCATGGAGCTGCGCCGCAGCGACCCTGACCACGTCGAGGCGCGCCGGCTGCTGATCGCGCTGCACGACGCGGTCGGCGATCTCGAGGCGCTGCGCCCGTTGCTCGACGAGGAGCTCGCCCACAGCCGAGAGGCAGAGGACGAGGAGGGCCTCATCTTCGCGCGCGGCCGCCTGGCGGTGCTGCTCGCCGATCAGGTCGGCGACATCGAGGGCGCCATCCCGCTGTGGGAGGAGATCCACGCGCACGAGCCCGAGAACCCGGCCGCGCGCTCTGCCCTCGAGCGCCTGTACGAGCGCACCGAGAAGTGGACGTCGCTGCACGATCTATGGGAGCGGCTCCTCGACAGGACGCGCGATCCCGCGCTCAAGAGCGAGCTGACCCTGAAGCTCGGTCATCTGCTCGCGGACAAGCTCGGCGGTCACGACGAGGCCATCCAGCGCCACCTGAAGGTGCTCGAGCTCGATCCTCGTAACGAGGCGTCGCTGAACGCGCTGCGCCAGCTCTACCGTGGCGTCGAGCGCTGGGACGATCTGGTCACGCTCCTGCGCCGCATGATGCGCTTCTCGACGGAGCCGCAGCAGCTGAAGGCGCTGCGCTTCGATCTCGCCGATGTGCTCGGCCGTCACCAGGGCCGGCGCGCGGAGTCGGTCGAGATGGGCCGGCGCATCCTCGACATCGAGCCGCACACGGGCGAGGAGCTGAAGGCGCTCGCCGCCATCTTCGAGCACAACAACGCCTGGGACGAGCTCGGCGGCGTGCTCGAGCGCCAAGCGGCGCAGCTCGGCGGCGCGGACAAGGTGAACGCCCTCGAGGGCCTCGCCGACGTCTACGAGCAGCACCTCGGGCGCGCGGAGGCGGCGGCGCCGGCGTGGGAGCAGATCCTCCAGACCGATCCGACGCACGATCGCGCCTACGGCCGCCTGAACGAGATCTACGCGAAGCAAGGCGACTGGCAGAAGCTCGTCGGGTTGAAGGACGAGCGCCAGCGTCGCCTCGAGGACACCGACGCGCGCATCGAGCTCTTGCAGGAGATCGGTCGCATCCGCGAGGAGAAGCTCGGGCAGAAGGAGATGGCCTTCCTGGACGCCTGCCGCGCGTTCCGCGAACGCTGGCACGATCCCGAGCTCGCCGCGTGGATGGATCGCCTCGCCGTCGAGACCGAGGCGGTCGAGGAGGCGCTCGAGATCTACGACGAGGCGCTGGCCGATCTCGACGACGAAGAGCGCGTCATCGGCACGCACCTGCGCATGGCGGAGCTCGCCTGGCAGCAGCTGCAGGACTCCGACACCGCCGACACGCACTACCGCCGCGTGCTCGAGTACGACGCCAAGAACCGCGCGGCGCTCGAGGGCCTGGTGGCGCTCTACGAGGCGCAGGAGCGCTGGCAGGACGCCGTGCTCGTCCTCGAGCAGAAGGCCAAGCTGGCCGACGACGTGCACGCGCGCATCGAGCAGCTGCGCCAGACCGCGCGTCTGCTCGACGAGCGGGCCGGTGACACAGACGGCGCCATCGCGACGCACAAGCGCATCCTCGAGCTCGAGGGCCGTGACAAGGAGGCGCTGCGCGCGCTGGCGGCGCTCTACGAGCGACAAGGCGCCTGGCAGAGCCTGATCGCCATCCTCGAGCGCCAGGAGGAGGTGCTCGAGGATGCACACGAGCGCCTCGGCATCCGCTCGCGCATCGCGACCATCTGGGAGACGCAGCTCGACAACGACGAGCAGGCGATCTTCGTGCACCGCTCGATCCTCTCCGAGGACGGCGGCTACTCGGTCAGCCTGAAGGCGCTCGAGCGGCTGTACACGACGCTGTCGCGCAACGTGGAGCTCATCGACATCTTCGAGAAGATGGTCGAGCTCGCCAAGGATCCGCAGGAGCAGGTGCGCATCCTCGGCAAGATCGCGGCCACCTGGGAGGAGGGCGAGGGAGGGGACGCGGAGAAGGCCGTCCTCGCCAACGAGCGCATCCTCGAGATCGACCCGAACAACGTCGGCGCCATCAAGTCGCTCGAGCGCTTGTTCCGCGCGCTGCGAGAGTGGGAGAGCCTGCTCGGCACCCTCGATCGCCACGTCTCGCTCAGCCAGGATCCGAAGCAGATCATCGAGATCTATCTCGAGGTCGGCGAGATCTACCACAAGGAGCTCGGGCAGTCGGACAAGGCCGAGGCGGCCTACAACGCGGCGCTCGACTTCGATCCCGGCTCACGCGAGGCCCTGCACGCCCTCGGGCAGCTCTACGAGCGCAGCGGCAACTGGTCGTACGCCCTCGAGAAGCTCTCGCAGGAGGCGCAGATCGCGGGCGCCACACCCGAGGGGACCGAGCTCCACTACCGCATCGGCAAGATCAACGAGGACATGCTCCTCGACAGCGCCAACGCGAAGGCGGCGTACCATCAGTCGCTCGAGATCGATCCGCGTTATCTGCCGGCCATCCGCGCGCTCAAGGAGCTCGCGAAG
>CAYLZW010000102.1:0-18091 GCA_964388085.1 uncultured Myxococcales bacterium
TCGTAGTCGATCCAGTCGTCCATCATCTGCACGAACAGCGAGACGCCGTACATCCACTGGCGCGCGTTCTCGCCGGCGTAGCGGTAGACGGGGAAGATCAGCCCGTCGATGGTGCCCTCGACGCCGGCGAGGCGATGGCAGAGGCCGAGCGGATCGGGCACGCCGGTCATGCCCTTCACCTCGGAGTCGCACCACTCCATGCACTTGCGCACCGCGGCCTCGAAGGCAGGGCGGTCCTGTTCTCGAAGATCCACCTGTATGGCGTCGAGGAACGCGCGACAGAGCGCGAGCGGACCGCCCTCGGGCCGATAGCTGCCCTCGAGCAGCGCGCGGATCTTACGGCCGCGCTCCTCCGGCGTGTCGTCGTCCATCAGGTGGTCGAAGGTGTGATCGATGGTCGCGATGAAGGCGCTGATGAGCACGATGCGACGGCGCTCGGCGGCGAGCGCCACCCGCCCGAAGGCGTACAGCGCGAGCTTCGCGAAGTAGCCGAGCGCGGCCGGCGTCATCAAGAACAGGCGCCCGAGCAGCACCGCTACGCCGAGGAGGAAGGGGCGCTTCGGCGAGCAGAACAAGGCCGTGTAGGGCGCGCCCGCGTAGAGGTTACAGGCGAGGAAGCGGAGCTTCTTGCCGTCCTTGGCGAAGGCCGAGCTCTCGTCGAGTGACGTCGGCCAATGGCGCTCGATGAGCGGGCGCACCACGCGATCGTAGTCGCGAAAGACGACCGAGAAGACGGCGTCGGCGAAGATGCGCGACCACAGCGGCGGCTCCCCCATGAGCGTCTCGAGGCGATTGCGTCGCATGAGCCCGCTGAGGCGCTTCTCCTCGAGGGGCGCCGCGCTCACGAGGCGGAGGTGCGCCTTCTTCTCGTCGCCGTGCACGTGCTCGAGCGATTTCCTCGTCATCGTGATCTCCCATTGCACCCGCGCTGGAGCACCGAACAGGTTGGCAGCTCGCGCAACCTGATCGCTGCTCTAGCAGGCAGCGGCGCGCCTTTCGAGGCCGTATCCGCTCCTTGCGCGGTCTCCGAGGAGCGCCATCGCGCCGAACGCGCTGCCGCTGATCGTCGTCTACGGCTTCGTGGGGCTGCTCGCTTGGTCGCTCGAGCCCGGGGCGGTCGGCGCGCGCCCGCTCTCGTCCCCCTTCTCGACGAGGACCGCCGCCAGCGACGGACAGGCCGCGAGGAGCGTGGCCAAGGGGACCATCGCGTCGCGCTGCCCGACGCGCACGCGCGCCTGCTCGGCGTCGTGCCGCAGCACGCGCAGGCTGCCGCCCTGCTGCAACTGAAACGCCTCACCCTCGTGCTTCGGCCGGCCGAGGCCGCGGAGCTCGAGCGGCGCCTTGGCGAGGCAGGTCGGGCGCTCGATCTTGCAGACGCGCGCGAGCGCCTCGTTCTCCACCATCCCGGTGACGCTGCCGGCGCGCACCGCCGAGAAGCGCGCGCCGCTCGTCGTCACCAACAGCTCGCTGCCCTTCGGCACGCGCGTGCGCGAGGGACGGTCTCGCACCACCACGTCGAGGGCGCCCTCGAGCGCGCAGGTGTCGCCCGCCAAGAAGACCTCGTCCGTGGCCGCGGCCTGCGCGGAGGGCGCGCTCGGCTCGGCCGCCTGCGCCGCCGCGGTCGAGAGCAGGCAACTGGCGAGGACGAGCTTGTAGGCAGCCATTCATCACCCCGGGCGCGCTCAGGATAGCCTGCTCGGGGCCCGGCGCGATGAACCCGGCGAAGAGGGGTATGCTCGCCACCTTGAGAGGACGCGCATGTTCCGGATCGTGGTGCATGACAGAGAAGGCCGGCGCTCGCTGCGGGACTTCGATCAGGCTCGCGTGACCATCGGCCGCGCCGAGGACAACGACGTGGTGCTGAACGACGCCAGCGTCTCGAAGGCGCACGCTTCGCTCGAGCGCACCGACAGCGGCTTCCTCATCCGTGACCTCGGCAGCACCAACGGCGTGTTCCTCGACGGCGAGCGCGCGCTCGGCGGCGGCGCGGTGCCGGTGCGGCCGGGCAACGCCGTCGGCATCGGCGACTTTCTGCTCCACCTGACGCTCCCCGACGAGGAGCCCGCGCAGACGTTCCGCATCGGCGTCACGGAGCCGACCGGCCGTCATCACGTGTTCGCCATCAGCGGCGAGGAGGTCACCGTCGGGGCCGACGCCGGCTGTGACCTACAGCTCGAGGGCAACGGCGTGGCGCCGCGGCACGCGCGCGTCGTCATTCAGAGCGACCGCCTCGTGCTCGCCGATCTGCGCTCGCTGTCGGGCACCTGGCTCAACGACGAGCGGCTCACGGCGCCGCAGGTGCTGCACGAGGGTGACATCGTGCGCGTCGGCTGCTTCCACTTGAGCTTCGCGCGACCGGGCAAGCCGGGCCCCGCCTTGGCGCCGCCGGTGCGCGCCGCCGGGGGAGACCGCACGCTGCCGACGGCGGAGCCCGACGACGCGCCCGCGCGCCCGACCACCGCGCCGGCGGACCCTGGCGGCGATGACGAAGCGCCGGAAGAGCGCTGACAAAGGCCGCTCGACCCCGCAGCGAGAGGCGCGTCAACCGCGGCGGAGGCGCTCGGGGTCGAGGCTCTCGATGGCCTCGAGCTGCAGCGCCTGCGAGCGCCCGATGTCGAACAGCGCCTTCTGGATCTGCTCGCCGCCGCGCGCTTGATCGCTCTGCACGCGGTGGAGCTGCTGCACCATGCGGCGCACCTGCTCCACGGCAGCCTCGACGCTGCGGCCGCCCTCACGCTGCTCCCGGCCCGCCTGCGCGACCTCGTGCGCGAGCCGCTGCAGGCGCTGGGTCGCCTCGAGCAGCATCTCCGAGCCGCGCGCCTGCTCGCCCGTGGCGGCAGCCACGCTCGACGCCGTGAACGCGACCTGCTCCATGGCGGCGGCGACCTCGCGCACGGCCATGGCCTGCTGGCCCGTCGATGACACGATGGAGCTGACCATCTCGTTCGTCTCTTCCGCCGAGGAGACGATCTGCAGCAGCGCCCGCTCGGCGTCGCGCGAGCGCTCGAGCCCGACGAGCACCGCGCTCTCACCGTCGGCGATGGCGCCCACCGCGCGACGCGACTCCTCTTGCACGCCGCCGATCACGGCCGCGATGTCCTTGGTCGAGCGCGAGGTGCGCTCCGCCAGCTTCTTGATCTCACCCGCGACGACGGCGAAGCCACGCCCGCGCTCTCCGGCTTGTGACGCGATGATGGCCGCGTTCAGCGAGAGCAGCTGGGTCTGCGCGGCCACCTCGTTGATGACGTCGAGGATCTGATCGATCGCCTTGATGCGCTCGCCGAGGCCGCGGATGGTCTCTCCCGCCATCCGCGAGATGGCGAGGATGTCCTGAATGCCGTCGCGCGTGTGCCCGACCGCCTCGGTGCCCTTCTCGGCGTCCGCCTTCACGAGGGTGGCGAGCCGCTCGGTGCTGCGCGCGTTCTCCTCGACGTGCCCGAGCGAGGTCTCCATCTGGTTCATGGCGGCGGAGGTCTGCTCGGAGATGGCCGATAGGCGCGCGATGTTGGCGGCGACCTCCTTGACCGAGAAGCTCATCTCCTCGAGCGACACCGCGGCTTGCTCGACGGAGGAGACCATCTCCTCGAGCTGGTGCGAGGCGCTCTCGTTCTCGCTGTTGATCTGCCGCGCCGCGCTGCCCGACTCGGCGGCCGCGTGCGCCAGCGTCCGCACGCTCTCGGCCACGGTGCGGAAGGTGGCCGTCATCTCGGCCATGGCGGCGCTCGTCTCCTCGATGGCGCCGTCTTGCTCGCGCGCGGTCTCGCGCATGCGCTCCAGGAACTCGCCCTTGCGCTGGCTGTCGTGCTCGGCGCCGTCACGGGCCGCGGACAGCTCGTCGGCGACCTCCGCGAGCTGCGCGTTCGCCTTCTGCACCTCACGCAGCGCGACCTCCACGCGTTCGTTCGCCTCCTTGCGCGCCAGCTCGTACGCCCAGGCGAGCACCGTCACCGTGAACACCACGGACGTCGACGACAGCATCAAAAGGTGCGGCCCGTCGGCGCCGATGACCGGCTCCGGCTGCTTCAGATAGAGCGCGACGATCTCGACGATGATGAGCCCGGACATGAACGCGGCGAAGCGCGCCGTGACGAGGAACGCGGCGAGCAGCGGCGTGAGCACCTGCCACCAGAGGGACGCGTCCCACATGCCGCTCGTGCTCGTGACGGCCAACACCAGCAAGGTCAGGAAGAACAGCACGACGAGGCCGAAGCCCGTCCGCGCGGGCCAGCGGCGCTGGCCGACGAACACGTTCAAGAGGCCGAGGCCCGCGCCGGAGAAGAGCACGAGCGGCGAGATGTCGAACACATCGCCGGCCACGCGCGCGCTGTCGAAGCCGAACACGAACGCGAACACGACCACGAGGAACGTCGAGACGACGAAGAGCCGGCGCTGGCGCAAGGTCTCGTCGTCGAGGAGGCCCGCGTCCGGGATGAGCTGATCGACGGCCACGAGGGCGCGGCGCAGGAGTCCATCGTGCCGCGCGGGCTGCTCACTGCTCGCCATGGGCGGAAACTGCCTCTCTCGCGTCCGCACGGCAACCTTCTGACCGCGGCGCCTTGACCTGCTGCCCCTGTCACGCGAAGGCGTCTGGGTCGTCCGCACCGCGGCTGGACGATGCCGTCCACCAGAAACAGAGGAGAACACCGTGCACAAGAGGAGCCTCGTCGCTGTCTCCCTCATCGCGCTCGCGCTGCCCATTGGCGCCCGCGCCGACGAGGGCATGTGGCCCTACAACATGGCCCCGGTCGAAGCGGTCAAGGCGAAGTACGGCTTCGAGATGACGCAGGCTTTCCTCGACAACGCCATGCGCTCGAGCGTCCGCTTCAACAACGGCGGCTCCGGCAGCTTCGTCTCCGCGGACGGGCTCGTCATGACCAACCACCACGTCGGCGCCGATTGCATCCAGAAGCTCTCGACCGGCGCCGGCGCCGTCGACGTCATGGAGCAGGGCTTTTACGCGGCGGACAAGAGCGCCGAGAAGCGCTGCCCCGACCTCGAGCTGAACCAGCTGACCGCGATCGAAGACGTCACCGCGAAGGTGAACGCGGCGGCGAAAGACAAGCACAGCGAGGCGCAGAAGAACGAGGCCAAGAAGGCCGCCATGGGACGCCTCGAGAAGGCCTGCAGCGAGCAGACGGGGCTGCGCTGCGACGTCGTCACGCTCTACGCGGGTGGCGCCTACCACCTCTACAAATACAAGAAGTACACCGACGTCCGCCTCGTGTTCGCGCCCGAGTTCGACGTCGCCTTCTTCGGCGGCGACGCGGACAACTTCACCTATCCGCGCTGGTGCCTCGACGTGGCGTTCTTCCGCGTCTGGCAGGACGGCAAGCCGCTCGCCGTCAAAGAGCACCTCCCGTTCTCGCGAGAGGGCGCCGCGGACGGCGCGCTCGTGTTCGTCTCCGGACACCCGGGCTCGACCGATCGCTTCGCGCCGGTCTCGAAGCTCGAGCTGCTGCGCGACACGTCCTATCCGTTCATTCTCGAGCAGCTCAAGGAGGATCGCGATCTGCTGCGGGCGTTCATGCAGCGCGGCGAGGAGCAGGAGCGCGCCGCGCGTGACGAGTACTTCAGCGTCGAGAACAGCATCAAGGCGATCACGGGCTACCTGCTCGGGCTGACCGATCCCGCGCTGCTCGAGGAGGCGACCGCGCGCGAGCGGCGGCTGCTCGAGAAGGTGAACACGCTGAAGGACCCGGCCGAGAAAAAGCGCCTGCTCGAAGCCTGGCCGAAGCTCGCCGCGGCGAACCGCACCTACGCGAGCTTCTACAAGCCCTACTCCGTCACCGAGCGCTGGCTGTCCCCGGCCGCGGGCGCGCTGGCGTCGAGGGCGCGGCACCTCCTGCGCCTCGGCGAGGAGCTGCCGAAGCCGAGCGAGAAGCGGCTGCGCGAGTACCGCGACTCGAACCTGAAGAGCCTCGAGCTCTCGCTGTTCTCGACGGCGCCCATCTCGGAGGAGCTCGAGATCATGAAGCTCGCGGAGGGCCTCGACAACGTGCGCGAGGTGCTCGGCGCGAACGATCCGCTGACGCAGAAGCTGCTCGCCGGCAAGACGCCCAAGGCGCGCGCCGAGGAGATCATCCGCGGCACCAGGGTGGACGACGTGGCCTTTCGCAAAGAGCTCTACCAGGGCGGCAAGAAGGCGACCCTGGCGGCCAAGGACCCGCTCATCGAGCTCATGCGCGACCTCGACCCGAGCGCACGCCAGCTGCGCCAGCGCTACGAGGACGAGGTGGAGGCGGTCGAGTCCACCTACTCGGGGCGCATCGCCGAGGCCTGGGCGAAGGCCTTCGGCAGCAGCGTCTACCCCGACGCCACCTTCACGCTGCGCATCAACCCCGGCGTCGTGAAGGGCTACGTCGAGAACGGGCGCGAGGTGCCCTGGGCGACGCAGCTCGGCGGCGTCTACGTGAAGCACAAGCGCGCCGGCGGCCAGGAGCCCTATGCGCTGCCGCGGCGCTGGCTCGACGCGCGTGACGAGGTCGACTTCTCGGTGCCCTACAACTTCGTCAGCACCAACGACATCATCGGCGGCAACTCGGGCAGCCCGGTGATCGACACCAAGGGTGAGGTGGTGGGCCTCATCTTCGACGGCAACATCTCGCAGTTGCCGAATCGCTTCGTCTATCGCGACGAGACCCAGCGCAGCGTCAGCGTGCACACGGCCGGCATCGTGCACGCGCTCGACGAGGTCTATGAGGCTGACGCGCTGGTACGCGAGCTCATGGGACGCGGCGAGAGCTGACCACGACCGCGCTGCCGCGCCTGCTGTCAGGGGGGAGGCAGCAGGCTGAGCAGCTGATCGACGTCGGGCGGCTTCAGCACATGGTGATCGAAGCTGTCTTCCGCCGCGACCTCGTCCTCGTCGAGGTCACGGCCGCTCAGCGCGATGATCGACGCGTCGCGCACCTCGTCGAGGGCGCGCAGCCCCTTCAGCACGTCCTGGCCGCTCATGTCCGGCAGGCCGAGGTCGAGGAGCACGACCTCGGGCACGAAGCGGCGCGCCTCCTCGAGCGCGCGCCGGCCGGTGTCGGCGCAGCGCACCTCGTAGCCGGACGCCTCGAGGAGCATCTGCAGCGAAGCGGACACGTCGGGGTTGTCCTCGACGACAAGCACGCGGCGGGTTTGCCCTACGGATTCTCCCGTCATGCGACCGGCTCCTTGATGCTCGCGGGCGAGATGAAGATCGTCGACGGCGAGGGCGGGTTTGTAAACCGTCCGCGACCGCTTTCGGAAGGGCAACGTTTGCAGCCCGCGGCGCCGCTCCTGCTGCTAGCGTTCGGCCATGAGCCGGGTCGCGCGGCGCCGCTTGTGGCGCGCCCTCGTCGTCGCTGGAGCGCTCCTCGTGTCCGTCGTGTTGGCGAACCTCTGGGTGGCGAGCAAGGCCCGCCCCTTCCTCCTCGGCCAGAGGGACGACGCCACGCGCGAGGTCATCGTCGTGCTCGGCGCGGCGGTGCGCGGAGAGGTCCCGAGCCCGGTGCTCGCGCGGCGGCTGGCGCTCGCGGCGCGGCTATTTCACGACGGCCGGGCGGAGCGCGTGCTCGTCTCCGGCAAGCGGGAGCCGCCCTACTACGACGAGACGCGCGCCATGCGCCGTTATCTTTTGGACGAGGGCGTGCCGGCCGAGCGCATCGTCGAGGATCCGCTCGGCTATCGCACCTACGAGACCTTCCGGCGCGCGCGCGACGAATACGGCGTGCGCGGTTGTCTCATCGTCACCAATGCATTCCATATCGAGCGCTCGGTGTACCTGGCGCGCGCCCTCGGCATCGACGCGCTCGGCGTGGCCGCCGATGACAGCGGCTTCTCGCGCTCGACGCGCATGAAGTGGGCTGCGCGAGAGGCTCTCGCCCGGGCGCGCGCGGTCCTGGACGTCGTCCTCGCGCCTCGCGCACGTCCCTGAGCGGGGAGATTTCCGCGCTGCCCGCGGCCTGCTACAACGCGCGCATGGTGGTCGCTGCACGCACGATGACCGAGCGCCTACGGCGCGGCGCCGGCGCTGTCGTCGTCGACAACTTCTTTCGCGGCGCCAGCAGCCTCGGCAAGCGGGCGGGGCTCGCGCGCCTCGATCGACACGGCGTCGAGGTGCTGCGCGATCTGCCCTACCTGAAGACCGGGCGCCTCGAGCACCGGCTCGACGTGTACCGGCCGATCGAGCGCTCGCGGCCCTTGCCCGTCCTGCTGTACGCGCACGGCGGCGGCTTTCGCATCCTCTCGAAGGACACGCACTGGATCTTCGGGCTCAGCTTCGCGCGCCGCGGCTTCGTGGTCTTCAACCTGAACTACCGGCTGGCGCCGACCCATCCCTTCCCGGCCGCGCTCGAGGACGTCAGCGACGCCTGGCGCTGGGTGCTCGAGAACGCGGCTCTGTTCGGCGGCGATCCGAGCAACATCATCGTCGCCGGCGAGTCGGCGGGCGCGAACCTCGTGACCTCGTTGGCGCTGGCCTCCTGCTTCGAGCACGACGCGCCCTTCGCGCGCGCGGTCCATGAGCAGGGCGTCGTGCCGCGCGCCGTGCTCGCCGCCTGCGGCCTGTTCGAGGTGGGCAACACGGATCGCTTCAAGGCCCTCGGCCACTCGCTGTTCACCCTCGACCGCATCGCCGAGGTGGGGCAGGCCTATCGCGAGCCCGCGTGTTGCCCCGAGGGCTGGCTGCCCTTTTGTGATCCGCTCGTCTTCCTCGAGGCGCGGCCCAGCGCGAAGCGCGCGCTGCCGCCCTTCTTCCTGCCGGTCGGTACCTGGGACCCGCTCATCGACGACACCCGGCGCATGAAGCGCGCGCTCGACGAGCTCGGCGTGCTCTGTGAGGCGCCCGAGTACGCGCGCATGCCGCACGCCTTTCACGCCTTCGTGCTCTCGCGCTCGGCGCGCCGCTGCTGGCGGGATCACTTCGACTTCCTCGAGCGCGTCGTCGGTGAGCCTCTGCTCGAGACGGCGCCCTCTCCCTTCGGGCGCGCCTGAACGGCCTCGCCGCCCGGCGCGCGCCGGCGGACGCTACGCTCTGCTCATGGCGACGCTCATGACGACGGAGAGCTCTTGCCCGGAGTGCGGCGCGTCGCAGCGGCACGGCAGCTGTCGCGAGCAGCTTCGCCGCGCGCTGCTCGATGATCTCGACGAGGGCGTCGCCGAGCACCTGCTCGCGGTGGCCTGTTTCACCTTGCAGCACCCCGCCGCGCAGAGCGCCGACTCCCTGCGTTGGGCCCGCTTTCACCTCGAGGGCAGCCTGGTGCCGGCGCTCGATCGCGGCGCGCTGTTGCAGCGCGCGTCGCGGCACGTCGAGTCGATGTCGAGCCCCCTCGGTGTGCGCGCAGCCGGCGTCCCCATCGGCGTCAGCTGGCGCGTCACGGTCGCGGAACTGCCGGAGCTGCCCGCCGAGCCCCTCGCGCGCGCGCACGCCTGGGGACGCGCCACGCTCGAGGATCTGCGCCGCGCATGAACCGCGCTACGCCTCGCGCATGGGGCGGGGCGTCCGGCGACGACGATCGCCGGCGCGCGTGCCGATGGGAGCGCGCGTCTCGGCGGGGCGGGAGAGCTCACGCGGCTTGGCCGGGAAGCGATAGGCGTCGGGCAGGCGCACCTTCACGCCGCGCTGCTGCAGCGACGTGGCGATCTCGCGCACGCACGCCATGACGTCGCCGGTGGCGTACCAGGGTTTCGCCAGCGCCCACAGGTACACGAACAGCGGCGTGAGGTGCATGCAACCCTCGCCCGCACGCTCGGCCTCCTGCTCGAGCATGCTGCGCACCTTCTTGAAGTCGACGAGCTTCATGAGGTTCTCGTAGCTGCACAGGGACAAGACCGTGGCGTCGATGACGGTGGCAGCCAGCGGGTTCAGCGATGTCGCGCTGTCGCTGTCGTTCGCGGTGGTGGAAACGGCTTCCCTCTGCATTCGCTCCCCCTGGTGTCGCCGCGCTCCGGCGTCGGGCATGACGTGGGCCGAAGCACGAGCGCTGCGACACTTCACCCGACGTGCCAGCGACGCGCGGTGGTCGCGCGGCTACGCGTGGCGCCACGCGCTGCCCGCGCGCCGGGGATCGTGGCGCTTCGTCACAGGCGCGGTGTGCGGCCCTCCGTCGCCGGGGCGCGATGCCGCGAGCAACACGATCGCTGTAGGCGGCTGCACACCCGCTCAGCAGTCGTCGTCGCCGGGCCGGGCCAGGATCTCGAAGCGCACGTCGACCGCGTCGGCGACCTTCACCACGCCGGCGATGGACTCGGGCTCCATGCCGAAGTCCGTCTGCTTCACGGTCATCCCGCCGCGCAGGTAGAGCGCGTCGTCGTCGAGGCGCTCGAGTTGCACCGGGAACGCGACGCGGTTCGTGCGTCCCCGCAGGGTGAGGTCGCCCTCGATCCAGAGATCACCGCCCGTCATGCTGACGCTGCGCGAGGCGAACGCCAGCGTGTCGTAGCGGTCCTCGGCGAGGAAGCGATCCGAGAGCATCTTCGCCTGCAGCTCTCTCCTCGTGTCGGCGTCGGGCCAGTCGGTCTCGAGGCCGGCGAGATCGCGCGCGCGCCGGGTGTCGATGCGCAACGACGCGGTCGGCACGCGGAAGGTCACGCTCGAGCGCTCCATGTCGTCCGGCTTGAAGCAGATCTCCGCCGAGCCGTCGGTGGCGAGCACCGCGTGCTCGTGCGCGAGGCTGCTGAGCACGCCCGCCACGCCGACCACCGCCAGCAGATAGGAGCGCTCGTGGTCGACGACGTAGCTCGACGCCGTCGTCCCTTGCGAGTCCGCGGCGGGCGCGAGCAGCAGCGCCGTCATGAGCGCGAACGGGAGCGAGAGCCTCTTCGGTAGCATCATGGGTGTCCCCTCGGTGGCGCCCCTCAACGACGGGCCTTCTCGTAGGTGCCCATGAGCGACGTGCGCGCGACGATGTGCCCTTCCATCTCGCGCTCGACTTGTTCGCGCGTCGGGTTCGAGAGCTCGGGCAGCCGCGTGTCGAGCGCATACAGGTGAAAGAAGTAGCGGTGGCGACCGATGGGCGGGTTTGGTCCGCCGTAGCCGCGCTCACCCCAACTGTTCTTGCCGACGACGACGTCGTCCGGCAGCCGCTCATGGGTCGCGTCGGCGGGCAGCCCCGCCACGTCGGGCGGCAGGTTGTAGAGCACCCAATGATCGAAGGTCATCTTCGGATCGTCCGGATCGGGCGCGTCGGGATCGATGGCGATGAGGGCGAGGCTCTTCGCCTCGCGCGGGACGGACTGGAAGGAGAGCGGCGGTGAGACGTTGTCGCCCTCGGCGGTGAACTCCGCCGGGAGCGCGCCGTTCTCGGGGAACGCGGGGGAGCTGAGCTTCAGCATCGCGAGCCTCCCTGCCCCCTCGCCACGCCGCTCCTCCGCTGCGTCGGCGCCGGGCATTCGCTCGCGCTGTCGGAATGCAATGGTCGCGCCCACGGTCCGCGAAACGCGGCTTCGCGCGTGCGCACGCAGGCGCCGACCCGTTCGGTGCGCTAGAAGCCGACGGCCTGACCATCGCGGCGCTCGTCGCTGCCGGCGCCGTAGCCGCCGTTCGGCGCGCGCATGATGAGCTGGCCGCCGCCGAAGGTGACGTCGTGGCGAGCCTGCACACGGACCTCGTGCTGACGCGCGCGCAGGCCCTCGAGGAGCGCCGGCGAGAAGCCCGGCTCGAGCCAGAGGGAGCGGCCCCCCATCACGCGCCAGCGCGGCGCCGAGAGCGCCTGTTGCGGATCGAGCCCCTGCTCGAGCAGGCGAGCGAGCACCTGCACGTGCCCCTGTGGCTGCATGGGGCCGCCCATGACCCCGAAGGCGATGCGCGGCGCACCGTCCTTCATCACCATGGCGGGGAGGATCGTGTGCGCGGGTCGCTTGCCGCCGGCGACGACGTTCGGGTGGCCTTCGTCGAGCGAGAAGCCGGCGCCCCGGTTCTGCAGCGCGATGCCGGTGCCGGGCACGACGACGCCGGAGCCAAAGCCCATGAAGCTCGACTGGATGAGCGCGACCATGCGCCCGTCGGCGTCGGCGCTGACGACGAGGACGGTGCCGCCGTCCGTGCGCGGGAAGGCGTCCGGCGGCCAGGCGCGCTCGCGGTCGATGCTCTCGCCCATGGTGACGAGATACTTCGGGTCGAGCAGGCGCGCGGGATCGAGCGCCATGGCCGCCGGATCGGCCAGGTGCTTCTCCATATCGGCGAGCCCTACCTTCACGGCCTCGACGAGCAGGTGCGCGCCGGCGGCGTCATCGGGGTCCACGCGCGGCTCGTCGAGGTGCTCGAGGACGCCGAGCGCGACGAGCGCCGCCAGGCCCTGCCCGTTCGGAGGCAGCTCCACGACGTCATGGCCGCGAAAGCGCACGCGCAAGGGCGTGACCCACTCGGGCGCGTGGGCCGCGAGATCTTCCAAGCGGAGCGCGCCGCCCTCTCGCTGCGCGTGCTGAACCAACGCCTCCGCGAGCGCGCCCTCGTAGAAAGAGGCGCCGCGCGTGCGCGCGATGTCCTCGAGCGTGGCCGCCTGATCGAGCGGAACGAAGCGCTCGCCGGCCCGGGGCGCGCGACCGCCCCGGCTGAAGGCGGCCAGGAAGTCCGCCCGCCCGGCGAAGCGCGCGACGCCGCGCGCCCACGACTCGGCGACCCAAGGCGACACCAAGAAGCCCTCGCGGGCGTAGCGCAGCGCGGGCGTGAACAGCGACTCGAAGTCGAGCGCGGCGAAGCGCTCGTGCAGCGCCACCCACGACGACACGGCGCCGGGCACCGTGACCGCGTCCCAGCCTTCGCGCGGCATCTCCGGCAGACCCGCGAAGCGCTCCACGGACCAGGCGCTCGGCGCGCGCCCGGAGGCGTTCAGGCCGTGCAGCGCGGCGCCGTCCCACACGAGGGCGAAGACGTCGGAGCCGATGCCGTTCCCCGTCGGCTCGACGACGGTGAGCGTGATGGCGGCGGCGATGGCGGCGTCCACCGCGTTGCCGCCGCGCGCGAGCATCGAGAGGCCCGCCTCGGCCGCGAGCGGCTGAGAGGTCGCGACGACGTTGTCGGCGTAGACGGTCTGTCGCATCCCAATCTCCCGAAGGGCAGCGACGGCGAGCGCACCCGCGGCCCGAGACCCTGTCTCGGAAACGATACAGGTGTGACGACGGTCCTCCCACCCAGGGAGACATGTACGCCTGCTGTGTCCTCGTCGACATCTCAGAAATTCAATGGCTTGCGTACGTGATCGGAGGCACGCGGAGCGCTCCCTCCCGCGATGGAATGTGGGAGTGACCCGGCGCAACGAACCCCGGCACAGGCCACGCATACGTTGTGGACATGAACCGCGTCACGCTCAGCCTCCTCGTCAGCCTCGTCGTCACCGCCTTCCTCGGCAGCGCCTGTGCCTTCGACGTGCCGGCCATGGTCGACGGACACGTGCAGGGCAGCGCGTTCAGCATCCGCGATGACTTTCCGGTGGTCCGGCCGCAGCACGACGGCCAACAGCTCGTGGTGCTCGGCGATCACAGCGACGGCGAGCTGCGCCTCGTCCAGATCAGGCTGCCCGCGGACAGCGCGCTGCCGCTCGACGAGCCGGTGGCGGTGGGCGGCGCGGGCCTCGAGGTGACGGCGAGCTTCGGCACGCTCGAGTCGGAGCTGCGTTCGGACGGCGTGCGCGTGGTGTCGAGCTCGGACGCGACGGAGGTCGCGGCCCTCGGCGGCAGCGTCACGCTCGCGTCGCTGGCTCCCGTGCTCGCCGGTACGTTCGAGGTCACGCTCGAGGATGGTGGCTCCCTCACGGGTGAGTTCATAATCGAGCGCTGATGATCTCGTCGCCGGGCCTGCCGCTGCCACCGCTGTTCGTGCTGCTCGTGGCGGCGAGCGCGCTCGCCGACGGCTCGGTGGTCGCCCCGTACCTGTTCTTCGACAGCGGCGGCGCGCTGCAGCTCTCGTGGCGTTCCGGCGTCCGCGGCGACGACGGCGCCGTACAGCTCTTCGCCGGCAGCGAGCCGCTCGGCACGCTGCAGGCAACGGCGGTGGGCGATCTGTTTCGCGTGCGCCTGCCGTCCGGCTGCCAGGACGACGACGTGAAGCTCGCCTATCGTGTCGCCGGCATGAAGGCGCCCGCGCCCCTGTACCGGCCGCCCTGCGCGGACGGCACGAGCACCGTGCGCTTCTCCTTCGTCACCGATACCCAACAAGACGCCGCCACGAGCGGCCGCTTCGCCGATCGTATCGCCGCGCGCGGCGCGGACTTCGTCCTGCACGGCGGTGACGTCGTGCAGCTCGGCGGCATGGAAGATCAGTGGGTGACGATCCTGAACGAGCTGGCGAGCTTCGCCGGCTCGACCCCGCTCGTGCCCGCGGCCGGCAACCACGAGTACATGCTCGACGGCGAAGGGGCGCTGCTCGAGAAGTACCTCGGCCTCGCGGGCGAGCGCGGCTGGTACCGCTTCACCTCCGGTCCCGTCGACGTGTTCGTGCTGAATTCCTGTTACGCCTTCGACCGCGACCGGCTCGTGGCGCAGGTGCTGTGGCTGAGGAGCGAGCTCGAGCGCGCCGAGCGGGAGCGACCCGGCGCCTGGCGCCTCGTGCTGTTTCACCACCCGCCCTACTCGCTCGGCGTCGCGCACGCGCCCTGGTTCTGGAAGCGCGAGTACGAGGTCATGCGTCGCTATTACGTACCCGCCTTCGAGGAGCTCGGCGTCGATCTCGTGCTCTCGGGGCACACGCACCTGTACGAGCGCTCGCTCAAGGACGGCGTGCACTACGTCGTGGGCGGGGCCGCCGGCGGCATCATGGGCTGGTTCGGCGGCGACAACCCCTACAGCCAGGTCTCGAAGCAGCTGCGCACCGTCAGCCACGTCGAGGCGAGCGCCGAGCGGCTCGACCTCGTCACCGAGTCCCTCGCCGGCGACGTCGTCGATCGCCTGCGGCTCGAGCGGCCGCGCGCGGGAGATGGGCGGCTCCGGATCGGAAACGAGGACAAAAGCGCCTCGGCGATACCGGAAGCGCCCTCCACGCGCTAAGCCGTTGTCATGGTGCAGAGCCGGCGACTTGGCGCGGTAGCGAGCGGGCACCCCCTCGTGTCGGAGGCGGCGGCGACGCTGCTCCGCGCGGGGGGCAACGCCTTCGACGCCGCCGTCGCCGCGGGCTTCGCCTCGTCGGTGGCCGAGCCCGCCTTCACGAGCCTCGGCGGCGGCGGCTTCCTGCTCGCCGTGACGCCCGAGCGCGAGGTGCTGTTCGACTTCTTCACGGAGACGCCCGGCCGCGGCGCGCGCTGCGAGAAGCCGCACTTCCAGCCCGTGAATGTGCGCTTCCCCGGCACCACCCAGGTGTTTCACGTCGGGCTCGGCTCCATCGCGGTGCCCGGCTCGCTGCTCGGCCTCGTCGAGGTCCACAAGCAGCTCGGCCGCGCTCCGCTCGAGGACGTGCTCGCGCCCGCCATCGCCATCGCGCGCGACGGCGTCGTGCTGACGAGCTTCGTGTGCGACGTGCTGCGCCTGTTGTGGCCGATCTATTCGCTGACCGAGGGCTCGCGCGCGGTGTTCGCGCAGGACGGCGACGTGCCCGCGGCGGGCTGTCGACTCGACTTCGGCGAGATGGCCGGCTTCCTCGCGGACCTGCCGCGCGGCGGCGTCGAGTCGTTCTATCGAGGCGAGCTGGCCGAGCGCATCGCCGACGATCTCGCGCAGGGCGGCGGCATGCTCACGCGCGCGGACCTCGCCGCTTATCGCGTCGAGATGCGAGAGCCCCTCGCCGTCGACTACCGGGGCCTGCGCGTGCTGTTGAACCCGGCGCCCGCGGGCGGGGGGATCGCGGTCGGGCGCTTGCTCCGCATGTTCGGCGCGCTCGACCCCTCGTCGTTCGCCTTCGGTGACGGGCAGCACCTCGCGCGCCTCGCGCTCACCATGCGCGAAGGCGAGCGCCTGCGCGGCGCCCCCCTCGACGACGACGACGCGCACGCGAGCGCCGCCGAGAGCGTGCGCTCGTTCAGCCGCGGCACGACGCACCTCACGGTGGCCGACGCGAACGGCAACGTCGCCAGCATGACGACGTCAAACGGCGAGGGCTCGGGTTATGTGGCGCCGGGCACGGGCGGCATCATGCTGAACAACATGATGGGCGAGGACGACCTGCACCCGAGGGGCTGGCATCAGGACCCGCCGGGGCAGCGCATCTCGTCCATGATGTGCCCCACCGTCGTCATCGGCGCGAACGGCCCGCGCCTCGCGCTCGGCACCGGCGGCAGCAAGCGCATCCGCACCGCCATCTTCCAGGTGCTGACGCACGTGCTCGATCTCGGCCTGCCGCTCGCGGACGCCATCCGCGCGCCGCGCGTGCACTGGGACGGGGAGGCCGTGCAGGCGGAGCCCGGCTACGACGACGACGCGTACGAGGTGCTCGCGCGCGCGCTGCCGGTGAACCGCTGGCAAGCGCGCGACATGTACTTTGGCGGCGTGCACGCGGTAGAGCCCTTCGGCGACGCCGCCGCCGACGCGCGCCGCGAAGGGCACGCGCTCATCGTTCACTCCTGACGAGCGTGCCGCATGACCGCCAAGCGCACGGCAGCCAGCCACACGACGATCCGCCCGCCGCCGCCCTTCTCCTCGGCGCCGAGCGGGCTGCGCCGAGCGGTGCGCTCGCTGCTGTTCGACGTCGACGACACCGTCACCTGGCAAGGCGCGCTGCCGGAGGTGGCCGCGCGCGCGCTCTATCGCGCGGCGGACGCGGGCCTTCGCCTCGTCGCCGTCACCGGCCGCTCGGCGTCGTGGGCCGAGCTGCTCTTGCGGCTGTTCCCGCTCGAGGCCGCCGTCGCCGAGACCGGCGCGCTCTGCCTCGTCAAGGAGCCGGGCGGCCGCGTCAGCGTGCTGCACTCCGAGCCGGACGCGCGCCGGCGGCGGGAGAACGACGCTCGACGCCGCGCCGCCGCGGAGCGCGCGCTGGCCGAGGTGCCGAGCGCCCGGCTCGCGCTCGACAACATGGGGCGCCTGTACGACACCGCCTTCGATCTCGTCGAGGACGGCCCCCCGGTGCCGGAGGAGGACGCCGCGCGCGTGCGCGAGGTGCTGCAGCGCGCCGGGCTCTCGGTCGCGCAGTCGAGCGTGCACATCAACGCCTGGTTCGGCAGCTTCGACAAGGCGTCCATGGTCGAGCGCTATCTCGAAGAGCGCTGCTCGACGTCGCTGGCGCACGAGGGCGAGGCGCTCGTCTACGCCGGGGACAGCAAAAACGACGGCGCCATGTTCGCGCGCGCGGCCGTGAGCGTCGGCGTCGAGAACGTGAAGCCTCACCTCGCGTGGCTCGCCGAGCGCGGGCAGGCGCCGCGCTTCCTCGTCGACGCGCCGGGCGGCTACGGCTTCGCGCGAGTGGTCGAGCTGCTGCTCAAGGACCGCTGACCGCCGTCGTTTGTGAGCGCCAAAAAATCAGGCGGCCACCAGGGCCGCCATCAAGCTCGCTTGGGGTCGGGGACTGTGGTTTTGCGGAGGTCTTTTCGGACCTGCGCGTCCTCGCAGCGAGCTTCTTCAGTTTGCCGACTCCCCCTCCTCTCCGTCAAGCAGACGCCCCACAACGTGCCTGCGCGCCGAGGGAGCAGGAGTTACACGCTCTCTGGCCCCGCCGTGGACCTGCGCGCGCGACGCTCGACAGCCGCGGAGCTGCGCGTGAGGCTGCGCGCCTGACCGAGGAGATCATCCTGATGCGTTTGTGCTCTCGAGCTCCCGCCTCCATCGCCGCCGTGGCCTTGCCGCTTTCGCTCGCCGTGTCGCTGGCGCCGGCCGCGCGCGCCGACGAGCCGCAAGCGATTCACGCGCCTTACGAGCGCTTTCAGCTCGACAATGGCCTCACCGTCGTGCTGCACGAGGACCACACGCTGCCGGTGGTGAGCGTCAACGTCTGGTACCACGTCGGATCCGGACAGGAGTGGCCGGGGCGCACGGGCTTCGCGCACCTGTTCGAGCACCTGATGTTCGAGGGCAGCAAGAACGTCCCCGAGGGCGCCTTCGACGTCTGGCTCGAAGAGGCCGGCGGACAGAACAACGGCTCCACCACCGAGGACCGCACGAACTACGTCATCGACGTGCCGAGCGGCGCGCTCGATCTCGCGCTCTTCCTCGAGTCCGATCGCATGGGCTCTCTGCTCGACACCATGTCGAAGGAGCGCGTCGACGG
>CAYLZW010000103.1:0-18070 GCA_964388085.1 uncultured Myxococcales bacterium
CGGCACGGCCACGTCGAGGTCGAGCGGGCTGAAGGCGCCCCCGGCGCAGACCCCTTCGAGGTCACAGGCGAAGCCCGACGGGCAGTCGCCGGCGCAGCTGGCGCCGCACTGGTTGTCCTCGAGCGCGCCGCAGCTGAGCCAGCCGGGACAGCCGCCACAGTCGAGGGAGGTCTCGCAGCCGTCCGACAGGACGCCGCACTCGGCGCCGAGCTGCTCGCAGGTGCGCGGCTCGCAGGTGCCGAGCCCGCAGCGGCCGGGGCCGTCCGCGCCGCAGCTCTCACCGCCGGGGCAGCCGCCGCAGGAGAGGAGGTTGCCGCAGCCGTCGTCGACCTGACCGCACTCCGCGCCCTCGGACGCGCAGCTCCGGGTGGGCTGGCAGCAGGTCAGCTCGCCGGAGCACACGTCGCCGCCGCCGCAGCTCCCGCAGCTCAGGACGTCGGCGCAGCCGTCGGAGACGAGGCCGCACTCGGCCTCGAGCTCGTCGCAGTCCGTGGCATCGCAGGTGCCGGGGCCGCAAAGGTTCGGGCCGCCGGCGCCGCAGGTCTCGCCTCCGGGACATTCGCCGCAGGACAGCCGCCCGCCGCAGCCGTCGAGCACGACGCCGCAGCCCGCCTCGGCCTCGGCGCAGGTCCTCGGCACGCAGTCGGGCCCGTTGTGCTCCGGGTCGCCGGCATCCCCGCCGGTCTCCCCGCCGGGCACGGCGGGCGCGCAGGCGAGGGCGGCGAGACAGAGAAAGAGCGCGCCGAAGAGCGCCGGAGAGAAGGACGAACGCGGGCTTGCAGAGCGCATGAAACACCTCACGGTGTTCGCCCTAACAGGCATCTCGCGCTTGCGTGAGCGGGGAGAGGCCCCATCGGTGACGACGAGCACAACGGGAGCGGCGATCTGTGATCGATGACCGCGAACGCGCGGTCGTCCGAGGAGCCGCGCTCACGAATACGACGGATACGATCCGGAGCTCACGGGGCGATCGAACACGGCCAGCGTGTCGTCGCCCTGCCCCTTGATGCCGCGCAGCGCGGCCTTCAGGCCGGAGAAGGTCGGGTCCGAGACGTCGTCGTCCTCGGCCTCGCCCTCGTCTCCCGCCGCGGCGGCGGCCGGCAGCTCGCCGCTCTCGCTCGCCTCCTGGAAGAAGCGCGAGAACACCGTCGTCGGCAGCGCGGTCGCATAGGGGCGCGGCTCTCGGCTCACGGGGGGCAGGATCGCGTCCTCGGCCGCGACCAGCTGCTCCTCGACGTCGGCGTCGTCGAGCTCGTACTCGACCTCGTCGGGCACCTCGTCCGGGACCTCGGCGGGCTGCGCCGGCCGCGGCCGCGCGGGGATGCGCGCGAACGGCTCGGTGACGTTTGGATCCGCGTGCGCCTCGAGCTCGGCGACCGACAGCTCGGGGGAGCTCAGCACCGTGCGATCGAGGGCGTCCTCGTCGGCGGCGGCGCCGTCCTCGCGGAACGCCTCCTCCGCGGCCTGCTCCTCGGCGACGACCTTCACGAGATCGCGCTCGTGGTTCTCTTCGTCTTGACGGCGCAGGGCCTCGAGCAGCAAGAACGCCGTCGGGCGCTGGATGTTCGTCGTCGGCGCCTTCGCATGAAAGCGGATGAGGAACGCGCCGCGCCGCTGCTCGGCGAGCAAGAAGAAGGCGTCTTCGCCCTCGAGGGTGCCGCAGCGCGCGTACACGACGTTGCCGTTCGCGAGGAACACGACGCCGGCGGGCACGTCGTTGCCCTTCGGGCGCACGTCGATCTCGGCGGTCTTGCCGGAGAAGCCGAGGCTCTGCACGACCTCGGTGAGCGCCATCTCGCGCAAGGTGCCGACGACGCCCGAGGGCTCCGTGGCCTCGAACACCGAGCGCGCGCTCTTGCGCCGGCCGCTGCGCTGGTGCGCCGTGACCTCGTCCTCGCCGAAGCCGCGCTCAGCGACGTCAGCGACTGCGTGCGCGCCGTCGAGGTCTTCGTCGTGGAGGTCGTCGTGAAGGTCGTCGTGCAGCTCGCGCTGCGGCCCGCGGTCGTCGTCGTCGGCGAGGCTCTGCAGCGCCTTGGCCCGCGCGAGCGCGGCGGCCTTCAGCTTCTCCTCGTCGAGCTCCAAGGACTCGTCGTCGACGACGGCGCCGTCCAGCGCCGAGACCGGCTCGGGCCCCGCGAGCAGCGCGGCCTCGATCTCGGGATCGGCCTCCCGGCGCTCCACGTCGATGGAGCGGCGCCACGCGGGCACCTCGTGCAGCGGCGACTCGAGCGCCTCCTGCGAGATGTCGGACGGCTCGACAAGAGCGGCGTCGAGCAGCTGCAGCGCCGGATGGGGGGCGATCGGGGAGGCCTGCAGCGTGTCCTCGTCCGGGGCGTCGCCGGCGGCGGCGACGGGCGCCATGTCGAGCGACGCCGGCGCGCGCTCGTCGGCGCTCGCGATGGCGCGGCGGCTCAAGTGGGAGACGTTCACCTCGAAGATGAGGCCGTCCTTCAGGTCGACCGGGCCGGGCCCGCCCTCGAGCAAGGCGATGGTACCCAACAGGTCGACGGTCTCGTCCTCGTCCGGGCCCGCCATGGTCACGCGCAGGTGCGTCGTGTCGCCGATGGAGAGCGCCGCGGGCACGCGCGGGAGCACGCCCGTGTACTGGCCTTCGCCGCCGCGCACCTGCACAAGGCCGCCATCGTCGAGCACGCACACGGAGATTCGCGAAAGACCCTCGTATGCCATGGGCTCCCCTTCGTGTGGTTCCAGCACGCCGCTTGTCCCGTGGACGCTTATCCAAGAGAACGAGCGGTACTGCCGCCGCCCAACTGTATTGAGCGGACTGATCCCGGCAGGACTGTCCCTGACCGGGGGGAACCCTAGCGCCCAGTATCGAATCCGCAATGCAGGCCTCTTGCGCCTCCGCCGAAAGGGGCCTAACCCGACGAGATCTGGCCAAAGCCAGCGGAGGTCCCCATGGAAGCACGTGAAATCGTTGATCTTTGTAAGAAACACACGATGTACACCTGGTCCGCCGGGGACGCCGTGGATCCCCTCCCCGTGACGCGCGCCGAGGGCATCTACTTCTGGGACGCGGCCGGCAAGCGCTACCTCGACTTCAACAGCCAGCTCATGAGCGTGCTCATCGGGCACAGCCACCCGCGCGTGGTAAAGGCCATCAAGGAGGCCGCCGACGAGCTCATCTACGTGTACCCGGGCACCGCGACCGAGTCGCGGGCGACGTTCTCGAAGCTGCTCAGCGAGATCACGCCCGACCCCATCAACGCCTTCTTCTTCACGCTCGGCGGCGCCGAGGCGAACGAGAACGCCATCCGCACCGCGCGCCTTTACACGGGGCGACAGAAGATCGTCAGCCGCTACAGGAGCTACCACGGCGGCACCAACCTCACGATGCAGCTCACGGGCGATCCTCGTCGCTGGGCCAACGAGCCCGGCGGCCCCGGCTTCGTCAAGGTCATGGACCCCGAGCCCTACACCTTCTCGTTCGGCAAGAGCGAAGAAGAGAAGACCGCGCGCAACCTCGAGTACCTCGAGGAAGTGTTCATGTACGAGAACCCGGCGTCCATCGCGGCCATGATCGTCGAGCCCGTGACGGGGACGAACGGCGTCCTGCCGCCGCCCAAGGGCTACCTCGAGGGCGTGCGCGCGCTGACCAAGAAGCACGGCATCCTGCTCATCTGTGACGAGGTCATGGCGGGCTTCGGCCGCACCGGCAAGATGTTCTCCTTCATGCACTCGAACATCGAGCCCGACATCGTCACCATGGCGAAGGGCTTGACGTCGTCGTACGTGCCGCTCGGCTGCATGGGCGTGTCCGACGCCATTCACGAGCATTTCAAGAAGAACACCTACTGGGGCGGCCTCACCTACAACAGCCACCCGTTCTGCCTGCGCATCGGCGAGGCGGTCGTGCGCACCCTGCTCGAGGAGAAGATGGTTGAGAACGCGGCCAAGCTCGAGACCGTCATGAAGAGCGAGATGGCCGCGCTCAAGGACAAGCACCCCTCCTTCGGCGCCGGTCGCGCGCTCGGCCTGTTCGGCATCGTCGAGGTGCGCAAGAACAGCAAGAACGAGCCCATGGCGCCCTACAACGGCAACAGCGAGGCCATGCAGAAGCTCGCCAGGTTCTTCAAGGACGAAGGCCTGTTCACGTTCGTCCGCTGGCACACCTTCATGTGCAACCCGCCGCTGATGATCAGCGAGCAGCAGCTCAAGGAGGGCTTCGCGATCATCGATCGCGGGCTCGAGATCACGGACAAGTACTTCGAGGGCTGATGCCCGCGCCTCACCGTCGCTCGCGGTAGGCCTTCGTGGAAATTTCGTCGCAGGAGCTGCGCGCGCGCTCGACGGCTCGCGCTCGGCTTGGCAGCATCCCCGCCTCCCCGGCGAGGCGACAAGCGTATGAGACGAGCTTCAGCAACGACGATCGCGATCGCGGTCGCGGGTGTGTTCGCGGTGTCTTTCTGGGCGAACGCTCAGCTCGGGGGAGCTGACGGCGTGCGCATCCCCTACCAGGGCATGCTCGAGCACAACGGCGAGGGCGTCACCGGGACGGTGGCGTTGACCTTCCGCCTCTACACCGAGCCCGCCGGAGGGTCGGCCTGCTACACGTCGTCCGCCCTCGACACCGACGTGGTCGGCGGGCACTTCTCGGTCGTGCTCGGCCCCGTCCCCGAGGCGTGCGTGGTGGATGAGGCCGTGCACCTCGAGGTCAGCGTCGACGGCGGCGGCGGCGAGATCGCGCTGGCGGGCCGGCAGCGCGTCTACCCGTCGGTGGGCGCCTACACCTCGGGCGACGGCGACTTCCGCGGCAACGGCTTCACGCTCTCCGAGGGAGCGCGCCTCCTCGGCGACAACGAGGCCGGCAACCTCCACATCGACGCCAGCGGCGACGGCCTCGACGGTCACCTCTACCTCAACTACTACAGCGGCAAGGGCGTTCGCTTCGGCAACGGCGCTGAGGGAATCGCCGCGACGATGACGTCGGCCGGAGACCTGAGCGCGCGCAGCGTGACGACGACGAACGGCTTCACCGGCTCGCTCAACGGCGATGTCAGCGGGGACGTGACGGGGGATGTCACCGGCGACGTCACCGGCGACGTGAACGGCGTGAATGTCTTCGTGAAGAACGGGAATAACGGCTCGGTCAATTGCGACACGTATTGCCGCCAGAACTACGAGGGACGAGTCGGTGCCTGCCTCGGCGCGCGCCTGTCGAATGGGCAATTCACGGCGGATTGCGGGTACGGGGGTGTGGACAGCCCCATCAGCTGCCTGTGCGCGAGCTGGTGAGCGCCCTCACGACGCTGCCATCTCGACCAGCTTGGCGATGGTGTTCAGGTTTCGGCCCGTGCCTTCCTTGGCGAACGGCAGCTTGAGCTTCGAGCGCCCCTGCCCGTCGGGATAGTGGACGTACAGCTCGCGGCCGTGCAGCTCGAGCTCCTCTCGGGCCGGGATGACGACGTCGGCGAGCGCACCCTTCGGCGGCGCTTTGTCGAGGAAGAGCACGATGACCTGCGCGGGCTTCGCGTCCGGGAACGGATTTCGCTGCTGAGCGGCCTTCAGCTCGGCGAGCGTGCGCACGATGACCGAAGCGGGCTTGCCCATCTTCTCGGTGAGCGCGGCCTCCAAGGTCGCCTTCACCTTCGCTTCGCCGAGCTTGCTCTTCAAGACGACGTTGCCGGACTGAATGTACGTCCTCACGTCGTCAAAGCCGGCCTCTGCACAGAGGCCGCGCAGCTCGCTCATGGGCAGCTTGCCGGCGCCGCCGACGTTGATGGCTCGCAGCAGGGCGATGAAGGCGGTCATCGCGTCAGCCCGGATCGTTGACGATGACGACGAGGCCGCCGCTGCCGGCGCCCCCCGCCGTGGAGGAGCTCCCGCCTGCGCCGCCGGCCGCGGCGAGGTTCCGGTAGTCCGGATCGGCTGCCGCGGGAGCGGTCGGCCCCGCGCCGGCCAGGTAGCTGACGCTGGTGGCGCCGAGCGCCGCATAGCTCGCGCCGCCGCCGCCGCCGCCGCCTCCGTTCGGATTCGAAGCGCTCGACGCTGCGCCGCCGCCGCCGCCGCCGAAGTAACCGCCGCCGCCACCACCGCCGCCGGGTCCGTCGTTGCTCGCGCTGCCGCCGTCGCCGCCGCCGGGCGCGCCGCCGGCGATGGCGCCCGCACCGCGCTCCCCGCCGTCTCCCCCCTGGAGCGCGGCGCCGTCCTTGCCGTCGCGCGTGTTGTCGGACGAGTCGCCGCCGCTGCCGCCGGCGCTCTGGTTGCCGCCGGTGCCTGCGTTGCCGCCCGCCACGGAGACGCCCGTGAGGCCCGCCGGATGCGCGCCGCCGCCGCCGTCGCCGCCGGCGGTGTTGTCGTCGTTGTCGCCGCCCCCGCCGCCCGCGCCACCTGCCGCGAGCACCAGCGCCGTGCCCTGTGCGGGAGATCCCACGAACACGCCGCTGTAGCCCCCGCCGCCGCCGCCGCGGCCGGCTCCGCCGTTGACGGTGCCGCCCTCGCCGCCGCCGCCGGTGACGACGGTGAAGGTGTCTCCGGGCGTGACCGCGAAGGTGGCCTCCACGTAAGCGCCGGCGCCGCCCGTCCCGCCCGCGCTGTTCGCGCCGCCGCCGCCACCGCCGCCGCCGCCGCCCGCGCCCCACACCTTCATCTTCACGCGCGTGACGCCGGCGGGCACCTGCCAGGGCGCGCCGCCCGGTCCCGTGGCGGTGAAGGAGTCGAGCACGGCGCTCTCCTGCACGACCTCGAAGGTGACATTGCTGCCGTCCGGACAGGTGAGCGTGGCGGTGCCGTCGCCGTTGTCCGTGACCGTACAGCTCGCGCCCGGCGGTCCGGCGTCACCATCCCTGCCGTCCGCGCCATCGGCGCCGTCCGCCCCGTCGGAGATGGTGACGGTGACGCCGTCGCAGGTGAGGTCGTAGCTGCCGTTCAAGTTGTCGACGACGATGCAGGGCTCGCCGGGCGCTCCTGCGTCACCATCGGCGCCATCCGCTCCGTCGGCGCCGTCCGAGACGATGACGGTGTCCTCGCCGCACGTGAGCGCGTAGCTGCCGTCCTGGTTGTCGACGACGGTGCAGCCGGCGCCGGGCGCTCCATCGACGCCGTCCCGGCCGTCGCGCAGGGTGACGGTGGTCGCGCCGCAGGTGACGTCGTAGCTGCCGTCGCCGTTGTCCGCGACCGTGCACCCCGCGCCACCGTCACCGTCGCGGCCGTCCTGGCCGTCGTGCAGCGTCACGGTGCCGTCGCCGCACGTGACCTCGTAGCTGCCGTCGCCGTTGTCCGAGACCGTACAGCCCGCGCCGTCCTGCCCGGGGGTGCCCGCCTCGCCGTCCTGGCCGTCCTGGCCGTCGCTGCCGGGGGCGCCGTCCTCTCCGTCGCGCAGGGTGACCGTCTCGTCGCCACAGGTGACGTCGTAGCTGCCGTCCCCGCGGTCTGTGACGCTGCAGCCCTCGCCGTCCTGGCCGTCGCTGCCGTCGGCGCCGTCGCTGCCGCTCTGCAGCGTCACGGTCTCGCCGCCGCAGGTCACGTCGACGATGCCGTTCCCCTTGTCGTCGAGCGTGCAGCCGTGCACGGGCGGCGCCGCGCCGTCCGGCCGCGCGCAGGTGCCGCCTGCCATGCAGACGTAGCCCTGGGCGACGTTGCAGTCGGCGTCAGAGGCGCAGGTGAAGTCGCTGCGCGGTGGCTCGGTGACGCAGCTGGCGAGCGCGAGGACGGCGACGAGCGGGAGGAGAAGGTTTCGCATGGCGGGAGCTCCGTGGACGGGCTCACGCTAGCAGACGGGCCCGGGTGGCTTCTCGCTTGGGGGCTGTCGGGCTCGGGTTGTGTCCCGGCGGTTGTGTCCGGGCCGAGGGGAACAATCTCGGGAGCGCCCGAAGCCGGATCCGCGCTGGCGAGGCGTTTGCATCCGAGTTCCAACGCTCCAGCGTAATCGGCGCGACGGCGAGGAGCCGCGATGACCATCGTGAACCTGAGCGCCCCTGACACATTCGCCCTCCTGTTGTCGCTCGCCGCCTCATACCTCCTCGCCCTGCCGCTCGGCTGGGACCGCAAGGGCGGCTCCGAGGCGGCCATCGGGTTGCGGGTCTTCCCCCTCGTGTCGGTGAGCTCCTGCGCGTACCTGTTCCTCGGCCAACACCTGTTCACCGGCGCCGCCTCCAACGAGCAGGCGGACGTCCTGCAGGGCTTGATGACCGGCATCGGCTTCGTGGGCGCCGGCGCCATCATCAAGGAGGGCGGAGAGACGCACGGAGTCGCGACCGCGGCCGCCATCTGGACCACCGGCGGCATCGGAGCCTCGCTGGCCTATGGCTACTACGCCATCGCCGCGGCGCTCTGCGTCATCAGCCTCTTCATCCTGCGCGTCATGCCGCGAGTCTTGGGGGTCAGGAGCGCGGCCCCTCGAGAAGACAGCGGGAAGGCGGCCGCCCCATGATGCCCTTCGCAGGTCATGACCAGCACCTGCTGAACACCCTGCTCGCGTTGGCCGCGGCCTATTTGCTCGCGCTGCCGCTCGGCTGGGAACGAAAGGCCAAGGGCGCCCCACACGTCGGGCTGCGCACCTTGCCGCTCGTGTCGGTGGGGACCTGCGCGTACCTGCTCATCAGCCGCTATCTCTATGAGCGCGGGATCTTCGACGCTGACGGACAGGCGCGCGCGCTGCGATCGATGATGACCGGCATCGGCTTCATCGGCGGCGGCGTCATCATCAAGGTTGCGGCGCACGCCAATGGCGTAGGCGGTGTGACCACGGCGGCGAGCGTCTGGACCACCGGCGCGATCGGCGCCTCGGTCGCGCACGGCTACTACACGCTGGCGGCGGTGCTCACCCTGACGAGCCTGTTCGTCATCGAGCTCACTGGCAAGCTGGTGGCTGGCCGTCACGCCGCCGACGATCAGCGCCGGGCGCGCGCGGCGACAGGCAAATGACGCGCGTCGTCAGCCGTCGGACCTCGCCATGGTCTCCGGCGTGTACACCAGGGTGACCGTGGCGTCTTCCGGGCGAGGCGGCATCGACGCGTCCCATTCGAAGAGGGCTCTCTTCAGCTCCTCGAATATCACGGGTTCCCGGTAGCGCATGTTCGCGCGCTCTCGCTCGTCACGAGATAAATCGAACAAGAACTCGGCGCCGTCGATGGTGAGGTATTTCCAGCGACCCGCGCGGACCGCCTTCTGGTTCCGATAGACCATTCGCCAGTAGAGCTTGCGATCGACGGCCTCGCCAAACAGATCGACGCCATCGAGCGGGTAGTCCGGATGCGCTGACACGCCGGCCGCCGCGAGGAAGGTCGGCGTCCAGTCCATGCCCATGGCGAGATGGTCGGTGGTGCGACCGGCGGGCAGATCCCGCGCGGGCCAGCGCACGACATACGGCACGCGAATGCCGCCCTCCAAGAGGTCCATCTTCTTGCCGATGAGCGGGTAGGTGTCCGAGAAGCGCTCACCGCCATTGTCGCTCGAGAACACGACCAGCGTATTCTCGCGTACAGCGAGGTCATCGAGCGCCGCCAGCACACGGCCGATACCCTCGTCCATGACGCGGATCATCTCCAGATAGGTCTTCACCGAGCCGCCGTCGAGGTGCTCGATCTTGCGCCCGATCCTCTTCGACTCCTGTTCGTCGTCGCGGGTCTCCCAGGGCCAATGCGGCGCGTTGTAATGCAACGAGAGCAAGAACGGCGTGCCGGACGATTGGCGTCTCAGGAACTCGACCGCGCGATCGGTCAACAGATCCGTTAGATAGCCCTCACGGAACACCTCCTCGTCGCCTTCCCAGAGGTCATGTCCGCCGAAGCTGTTGTGTGAAAAGAAGTCGGTCGCCCCGCTGCGATGTCCGAAGAACTCCCCGTAGCCGCTCATCAGCGGGCTGAACCACGGCAGCGAGCCGAGGTGCCACTTCCCGACCAGCGCGGTCGCGTAACCCGCGTCGCGCAAGAGAGACGCCATCGTCGGATGCTCAGGCGGCAGCCCCAAGGCCGGCGAGACGGTGGCGATGGGCTCGTCGAAGCCGCCGCGGAGGCGGTGCTGGTAGCGTCCCGTGGCGATGGCGAAGCGCGACGGGGAGCAGACCGACGAGTTGGCGTAGCCTCTCGTGAAGCGCAAACCCTCGGCGGCCAGCTTGTCGATGTTCGGCGAACAGCGCTCCCGGCCGCCGTAGCAGTGCAGGTCGGCATAGCCGAGATCGTCGGCGAGGATGAAGACGAAGTTTGGCCGCTTGGCGTGTCCGCGTCGCGAAGAAGAGCCACCATTTCGCCTGCTATTGTGGGTCACCGGGTCACCTCTGCTGGAATGTGTTTGCCGTGCGGCATGGGCCGCAAGCGGGTCGGGCTGTGTCGCCGCAGCAGCCCCGCGATGGGGAACAGCACCATGAGATCCACCACGGAGAACACGACCACCATGACGAGGGTCCGCGGGTCGTCGAAGTCCTGGGACGCGACAATCAGCGCCGCCGCGACGTTGCGCTGCCCCGCGCCGAGCCCCATCACCGCGCGCCGATTGAAGCCACTGCTGCTGAGCAGGAAGCCCATCCCGAAGGCGCCGGCCGTCAGCAGGAGCGCCGCGGGGATGACGCCTGTCCCGAGCAGATCTCGGAGGAGGGGCGCGTTCGTCACGATCGTAGAGATGACGAGCACGACCAGCGCGACGCTCGAGATCTTGCTCGCGACGCCCGCAGCGCGCGACGCGAACGCCGGGCGTAGCGAGCGGACGCCGAGGCCGACGATCAACGGCGCGACCAGGGTCAGCACCAGCGGCCACGCGATACCGATGGCGCTCACGGAGGCGTCCTCGACCACGAGCGGCACCACGAGCGGCATGTAGGCGACCGTGATCGGCGTCAGCAGGATGAGGAGCGTCGCGGCCAGCCCCGCATCGGCCTTCGCTACCTCGGTCAGCTTGATGAGAAAGGGTGCGCCGGCCGCCGTGCCGATCAGCGCCATCCCCGCGGCGAAGGACGGCTCGAGATCGAGCAGCCTCGAGATCCCGAGCGCTAGCAATGGCACGAGGACGAAATTGGCGACGATGGCGCGGAAGATTCGATCCGGGCGACGCAGGGGACCGCTGATCTCCTGCACGGTGTAGCTCAGGCCGACGCCGAGCATGCTCGCGATGGGGAACACCAGCACGGAGATCGCCAAGAGAGGCTCGAAGAGATCTTTCATTGCCAGGTCCGTCGCTCGAGAGAGTGCTGCCGTGAAGCCTTCGTCGAAGGGGCGCCCGGGGGGGCTGTTCGACGGTCGGCGCGTCAGGGCGGTCAGCCGCTCGCGTCCCCCGATGTCCTGCACGCAAATCGCGCAGGCCTTCCCCGAGCGAACGAGAAGAATTCAAGATGCACGCCCATGAACGCAGCTCCTGCGCGTCGAGGTGACGACGTGTCCCGCCGGAGAGCACGCGTTGGGTGTGGCGCCGGCGTCGCTGTGACCATCCGGCCCACCCATGGGAGCGCGCCCCGTCCGTCCGGCGAAGGAGCGCCCGCGTGGGGCGACTCTCCACGTCGATGGTCTCGCCCGCCGAGGGGTAGCGGCTGCTCACGGATTCATTTCGATGCGCGCGAGCAGCGCCGCCAGCACCTCCTGGAGGCACGCCAACATCCGCATCGCCCTCGGCGCGCCGTCGTCAGGCGCGCTCCCCGCGAGCCTCTGCGCCCCCTTCGCGAGCCCTCCGGTCGATCCCTCGAGGACGCGGGCCGTGAGCGCCCGGAGGTCGAGGAACCCTCGCCGCGGCTCGCCCTCCTGCACGAGCAGGTCGCGCGCATACGGCCCCCAGGTGCAGAGCACAGCGTCGTCACCGAGGAAGTCACGGAAGCGCGCGATCGCGTCCGCGGCGCGCTCGCCGCGCAGCAGCGCGTCCTTCGAGAGACCGAGGTGCCGTGGCGCGGTGGGTGACAGCGGACGACGAGGGCGCAGCACTGCCTCGAAGCGATCGCCGCTCGCGGGGCGACAGGCCACGAGGTGCAAGAGCTCGGGCGCGCCCGGTGCGCGCTGCTCCCGTGGATGACAGTTCGCCTCGCCATACAAGAGGACCGCGCGCTGCTGAGCCCGCGCGATCGGCGTGAGCTCGACGAGCGACCGCGACGGGCGCCGCTTTGGCCGGCGCGGCCTCCGTCCCGCGCGCAGGTCCGCCGTCGCCGTGAGCTGGCGCTCCACCATGTAGCGGAAGGGCTGCAGCATCGCGGCGTAGCGATCCCGATCGCCCTCGAGCTCGCCGAGCACGGCCGACAAGGCCTCGACCGTGGCCAGACAATGCGCTGCCGGCTCCTTGCGAATGCGGTACTCGCCCGGCGCCGCCGGCTGGAACGAGAGCCGCGGCAGGCTCGCGAGCCGCGGGTTCTCGCTCAGCAGCTTCTTCGCTTGCGGCCAGGTGCCGTCGAGCGTGACGAGGGTGCGCGGAGGAGCTCGCCGCCACTCCTCGAGCGGACGGGCGCCATCGCCGGGGAAGAGCACGGCGACGCTGTCGTCGTCGAACAGCGGCAAGATCTCGGGGTGCTCGTCGAAGTGGACGCCGTTCACGAGGCGGGAGCCCGCGAGGGCGAGGTGCGCCATGCGCGCGGTGCCGATGCCGACGTCTCGCTCTCTAGGGTGCTGGAGGATGACGACGCGGGTGCGAGGCTCGAGGCTCGGGAGGTGGGGGCACCAGCAGTACGACGTCGGACGGCGACAGCGTAGGCAAGTCTCGCGAGAGGTGGGGGTGGGAAGCATGCGGCCGCAGCATGGCAACGCACGGGCGGGGGGGCGAGGCGACTTGTGCGCCTCGGACGGTGCGGCTCCTGAGAACGCGGTAACCTGCGGCTATGCGAACTCCAGTCGCCCTCGCGGCCCTGCTGCTCGCTTCTGCGTGCACACCGGTGACGTCGTCGAACGTCCCCTGCAACGCCGACGACGAGTGCGCTGCGGCAGCCGTCTGTGCGAGCGGCCGCTGTCAGCCGGGGCAGCGAACCGTCGCGTACGACGCCGGTGACGACCGCGACGCAGGCGCGCTGCAGGTCGATGGCGGCTACGACAGCGGGCCCGAAGGAGACCTCGACAGCGGGCCCGACGCTGGTGACGATGCCGGCTACGATGCTGGCTACGACGCCGGCTACGATGCTGGCTACGATGCTGGCTACGATGCTGGCTACGATGCTGGCTACGATGCTGGCTACGACGCCGGTTACGACGCCGGCTACGACGCCGGATACGACGCCGGCTACGACGCCGGCTACGATGCTGGGCCCTGTGCCGTCGACGCCGATTGTGTCGCGCGGGACACGGCGAATCCCTTGTGTGACTCCGACGGCGTCTGTGTGGCGGAGATTCGGCTCCGCTACCGCGCGGACATCGCCGACTGCGTGCTCATGGCGGGCGGCGGCCCGAGCGCGTGCTCGCAAGGCGTGGCCGCGGACCTCTACGATGGCGACACAGGCGGCGGGGAGATGCGCTCCTACCTGCGCTTTCCGCTCGATGAGCGGCTCGCGGGTCGCACGCTCTCGCTCGTCCGCTTCCGCTTGTTCAGCACCGGCGACACCAGCGATCAGACCGGGGAGATCTGGCTCGTCGAGCCGTTCGACCTCCCTGCCCTCGAGACGGAGATCCCGGCGGCCACCGTGCGACTCGCGCCGAGCCAAGCGGGCGCCGCGCCGCAGACATTCGTCAACTTCTTCCTCGACGGCAGCGCCGCCGCGTCGCAGCTCACGCCGTCGGGCGCGCTGCACCTGGAGCTGCGGCCGCTCTCGACCGACGGCGTCGCCTATGACGACGAGGAAGACCCTGTTCCTCCGCTGCTCGAGATCACCGTCGACGGCGTGAACTGAGCGGATATCGGCCCGGAGCAGGGTTACGGCGAGGTGGCACGCGCGGTCATTGGCCGAGCCGACGGATCGCCCGCAGCAAGCGATTGACGACGCCACCCGTGACGCTGCCCGCCAGCAACGAGAGCGCGGCCAGGAACAGGACCGCGCCGAGCGACGGCGTCCCCGCGCCAGCGCCGGGCAACGACAAGCCGAACACCAGCAGCGCGATCGGCGCCCCCACCGCTTTGGTCCGCTGATCGTTCAGGCCGTCCGCGACGAGGCCCAGCACGACGGCCGCACCCGCGAGCAGCGCAAGCGGCAAGCGCGGGAGCGCGGCCACCTCGGCATCGAAGCAGACGCGCCACACCGACTGCGCCGCCACGAACGCAGCGAGCAGCAGCCCGAGGGTGCCTGCAGCGCGAGCGGCTCGACGCCCGCGCGCGGCGTCGACGACGCCGATGAACCCGAACAGGAGCACGGCCGCAAGGGCGACGTAGGCAGACATGATCTGAGCTCAGCTCACGCTCGACGACGCCGGTAGCGCACGAGGGTCGGTGAAGGCCGGCTCAAGATCTCGCCCTGCTCCTCCGCGCTCCGCTGCGAGAGCCCCGCGGTCCTTCATGAGCTGCGGGACAGGCCCGACTCCAGGAACCGCACCAGAGACGACGGGGGGCGTGTTCGGCATGACCACTCCGGGACTGTGCTGCATGTAGCAAAGGGCAAGGGCACAGGGCACAGGGCACAGGGCACAGGGCACAGGGCACAGGGCACAGGGAGGGCTTGTGTCCCCTTTGGGGACGCGCCCTAGACGATCCCGGCCATTCTTGAGACACCCGGCGGCATGAAGGGCTTCGCGCGCGTCTCCGTCGCCGTTCCTCCCTGCCGCGTCGCCGACGCCGACGCCAACGCGCGCGCCCACCTCGACCTCTGGAGACAAGCCCACGACGAAGGCGCCCACCTCGTGGTCTTCCCCGAGCTCGGGCTCTCCTCCTACACCGCGCGCGATCTGTTCTTCGACACCCACCTGCTCGACGCCTGCGAGGCCCAGATCCAGCACCTCGTCGAGCACAGCGTCGACCTCACGCCGCTCGCCGTCGTCGGAGCGCCGCTGCGCTTCGGGCACGGGCTGTACAACTGCGCCATCGCCCTCCAGGCCGGCCGCGTCCTCGGGGTGGTGCCGAAGAGCTTCCTGCCGAGCTACCGCGAGTTCGAGGAGCGCCGCTGGTTCCGTCCGGGCAGCGAGCTGCCGCCCGGCGAGCACATCACGCTCGCGGGGCAGCGCGCGCCCTTCGGCACCGACGTGCTGTTCGACGCCGACGGCGTGCGTGACCTCGTGCTCGGCCTCGAGATCTGCGAGGACCTCTGGGTGCAGACCCCGCCGAGCATGCTGCAGGTGTCCGCCGGCGCCACCGTGTGCGCGAACCTCTCGGCGTCGAACTTCACCATCGGCAAGGCCGACATTCGCCGCCTGCTCGCGGGGTCCGCGTCCGACCGCGGCAAGTGCGCGTACCTCTACGTCGCCGCCGGGCCAGGCGAGTCCTCCACCGACGTCGCGTTCGACGCCGACGCGTTCATCTGCGAGAACGGCCATCTGCTCGTCAGCAGTGAGCGCTTCTCGCGCGCGGCCCAGCTCTGTGTCGTCGACGTCGACCTCGAGTCCCTCGTGCGCGAGCGCCTGGTGTCGAACCCGTTCGGCGACTGCGCGCACACGAGCGCGAAGACCTTTCGGCGCGTGCCCTTCAGCGCTCGGGAGCTGAAGGGCGCGCTGCGTCGCGAGGTGGCCGCGCATCCGTTCCTGCCCCATGACGAAGCCACGCTCGCCACCCGCTGCTGGGAGATCTTCGAGATCCAGACGCACGCGCTGCTCACGCGCATGGAGGCCGCCGGTCAGCCAAACCTCGTGCTCGGCGTCTCGGGCGGCCTCGACTCGACGCACGCGGCCCTCGTCTGCGCCGTCGCGCTCGACATGGCCAAGCGCCCCCGCAAGCACCTCGTGTGCGTGACGATGCCGGGCCTCGGCACCTCGGCGAGCACGCGGCAGAACGCCAAGGATCTCGCCGACAGCCTCGGCGCCAGCTTTCTCGACGTCGGCATCGAGGACGCCACGCGCGTGCTGCTGCACGGCATCGAGCACGACGCCGCCAAGGGCGTCAGCACCATCCCCGAGCTGATCGACCGCTTGCGGACGCACCCCGAGCTCGGCGACGTCACCGTCGAGAACGTGCAAGCCCGCCTGCGCACGCTGGTGCTCATGTCCATCGCCAACCAGCGGCGCGGCCTCGTCGTCGGCACCGGCGACCTGTCCGAGAAGGCCCTCGGCTGGTCCACCTACGCCGGCGACCACATCTCGATGTACGACGTAAACGCGGGCGTGCCGAAGACGCTCATTCAATTCGTCATCCGCTGGGTCGCGAACGAGCGGGCGACGACGTGGGTGCAGGGAGACGCGAGCCAATTGCGCAGCACGCTCGAGGCCATCCTCGACACGCCCATCTCGCCGGAGCTCCTGCCCCCCGACGCGGAAGGCAAGATCGCGCAGCTCACCGAAGCACACATCGGCCCCTTCGAGCTGCACGATTTCTATTTGTTCCATTTCGTCCGCCACGGCGCCCGGCCCGCGCGCATCCTCGATCTCGCGCAGGTGGCGTTCGACGGGCGCTATGAGCTCGAGACCTTGAAGCGCTGGCTGAAGGTCTTCCTGCAGCGCTTCTTCCAGAACCAGTTCAAGCGCTCGGCGACGGCGGACGCGCCCAAGGTCGGCATGGTCTCGTTGTCGCCGCGGGGCGATTGGCGAATGCCTTCGGATGCGCAGGCGCGCTCTTGGCTCGCCGAGGTGGATCGCTACCCGGAGCGTTGAGGGCCATTGGGGCGTTTGGGTTCACGCAAAGGCCACCGATGCTCGGCCCCCCTCTCAGTCCGACAGGCTCTTCGGCCAACGCTTCAAGAACGCCGCCGGATCCGCCGGCCCCGTGACGAGGTCCAGGTGCAGGTGGTCCTCGTGGTCCTTGTTGTAGGCGGGCGTCAGGACCACCTTCCAGCGACCGCTCGCGACCAGCTTCTCGACGACCGACGCCATCAGCTTGGCGCCCTCGCTGACCGGCTTCTTGCGCCAATGCTTCTTGACCGTGTAGCGCTTACCGTCGTCGGTCTCGACGCCGAACACGTCGATGGCGTTGGCGTGCCCGTGGCGCGAGAGCTGCGTCGTGCCGCGGATGGGACGGCAGTTGTACGTGCCCATGTGCAGCAGCTTCTTCACGCCGAGCTGCCGTAAGCCGGGCGCGGCGTCGGCGAGCGCCAGCGCCATCTCGGCCGAGGCCAGCACGGTGCCGCCCTCGCCACCGACGACGCTCTCGAGCTCGAGGCCGAACAGGGGGCTGTGCAGCTCGACGGCGTCCTTCACGCCGCAGACGGTGTTCGGCATTCCGCGCGGCGCCTCGTTCGGGGACTCGACCGGGCTGAAGGAGACGCCGAGGGACGCGAGCTCCTTGCGCGCCCCGTCGAGCTCGACGCCGACGCCCGGCAGACACGCGTAGCGCACCTCGGTGGGGCCGCCGCCCTGCTCGAGGGGCACGCAGCCGTACCCCTGCCGGCAGCCCGTCTTCTCGAACGCGCCGTAGTCGCAGCTCGCGAGGCAGGCCGCGTCACCGATCCACTGCACCTCGTCCGGGAGCTGGTGCGAGGCGGCGCAGAACGCGGTCGGACGGCCCTCTTCGGCCGGACAGGTGCCCTCGCAGGGGAGCGCGCAGGAGCCGCGCGGGAAGCCGTCCGAGAGGCACACCGCGCCCTCGCCGAGGCAGTCCCCGTCCACCTCGCAGGCGCCGCCGAGCACGCCCTGGGGCTCACTCACCGGCGGATCCATGACGTCATCGACCTGGGCCAGCTGCACGGCCTTCTCCACGCCAGCGCGCGCGGCGTCCTCGTCCCGGCAGCCGCTGCAGGAGGCAAGCAGCACCAGCAGCGCCAAGGGGGCGAGCAGGGAAGGCAAGCGGAGCACTCCCGAGGCTAACGAGCCAGCCCGCGAACGCACACCCCACCCCGTTCCATGCGCTAGTCTCCCGTCGATGCAGCTCGGGCGCTATGAGGTTCTGCGCAAGCTCGGCGAAGGCGGCATGGCGCGCGTGCTGCTCGCCAAGAACGCCAGCGGCGACCCCGTCGTCCTGAAGGTGCCGTTCACGCAGAACGCCGACTTCGCCGAGCGCGTGCGCGACGAGGCCCGCGTGGGCCTGCGCGTCCATCACCCCTCCGTCGTGGACACGCTCGACCTCTTCGAGCACGAGGGCCGGCCTATCCTGGTCGTCGAGTACGTCGAGGGCGCCTCGCTGCAACAGCTCCGGCACCAGGGCGGCG
>CAYLZW010000104.1:0-17844 GCA_964388085.1 uncultured Myxococcales bacterium
CGCTGCCGCATGGCGGGGCCGCTCACAAGACCGACGCGGCGAGCATGTACGATCATCACGACCTCGCCGTCTGCTTCCAGCGCTGCGGCCCAGCCGAGGCCGTCGAGGTAGAAGCGGCGCGCGCGATCGAGATCCGTGACCACGAGGGTGACGAAGTTGAGGCGTGGTTCCATGCGGGCGTTGTAAGGGGAGCGCTGGCGCGCGTCGAGACGGAAGCCGGTCATCGTGGCGTTCGGTTGTTGTCCGCAGCCCGCTACGGGAGCTGCACGGCGAACACGCCCACCCCCTCTTCGCTCCAAGCGATGAATGACCCTTCCATGGTGGGCGAGCTGGCGCGCGTCGTCCCATCGGAGAGATCCCGGGCCGGCACCGTCGCGCCCGGATCATAGAGGACGATCTTCTGCTCCGGCCCAAACGGACCAATGAGCTCCTCGAATACCGTGAGCGGGCCCTCGAGATATGGGCGCGTGCGCCCAGACGCTCCGCCCGGCAACTGCGTCACTGCGCCGGTGGCGAGATCCACGAGGAAGATCTCGAAGCGACCCGAGGTGGTCTCGAAGTCGTCTACTGCGAGGGTGGCGTCATCGAGGGACAGGCCGACGGTATTGGTCAGCGTACGGTCCAACATGACTACCGTATCGACCCAGCCGGGCGCCTGAGCGACGTGCAACGCGTTCGCGTCGTCGAGCCAAGAGACGCGCCCGGCGTCCGCGCCGAAACGCACATCGACGAAGAGCGCGGTAGGCGCGTCGGCGACCCGCTGCGGGACACCGCCGGGAAGCGCCATGGCGTGGACGTAACGACCTTCACCGGCGACATCTTCGACCCAGGCGAGGACGCCATCTCCAACGCTTGGCGTCGTCTGGGTCGCTTCGTAGTCCAAGAACGGGCCGGTGCTTGCGCCTGGCGTCGAATAGGCCCACGAGTAGAGCCGATAGTCATTGCGAGCGGCGCGGTCATCCGACCAGATAACCTCGCCATTACCGATCTGCGGCTTACCAGAGACAAATGCTCCGACAGGAAGGTCGAGAGACCACACGCCGTTCGCGCAGAGGTCATGAACGAACAGGGTCCGCATACCCGCCTCGCCGGCGCTTCCACCCACGTAGACAGCATAGCCTTCAGAAGACACGCTCACCGCTCGGCCACCCGTAGAAATCTGACGAACGACGCCATCACCAATGCACGTGCGGGGATCGCATCCGTCCGGCCGCGGGAGTACCTCCATCGTGCAACACTGCGCCTCAGTCGATAACGGCGGGGTGACGCTCGTCTCTGTGGCTTTAAAGCTCACTGTGTAGGTGCCGGCAGCAGGGGCCATAGTGTCGGTGGTCCACACGTTCGTGCCGCTCGAGCGCGTCATCCGCAACTCGGTTCGTCTTCCCTCCCCCTCGATTATGCATTTTACGTCGAGTGCATCGTGGTTTGGATCGATAAAAATGGTGCCGATACGAACTGGGTCGCACTCATACAGCTGATAGCCTGGCTGGCTCCACGCCTCAGGCGGCAGCAGCGGATCGATACTGGCCGCATAGCCGCCGCCGCCCCAGATCGGCGGCAGGTTTCCGATCTCGATGACGACAGTGAAGGGGTGGCTCGACTCGCCATCGTCATCGATGGCGGTCAGGGTCACGTTTCTCGGCCCTTGTTCGTCCGGCGGGGTCACCCCGACCGTCGCTGCCCAGGTCGCGCTGCCAACTACCTGCGTGAGGATCGCGTCTGCGGGACCGCCAATCTCGCTGGCGTCGAGCACCACGCTTACCACGTCGACGAACGTGTTGGGGTCATCAACCTCGGCCGTGAACGTCACCTCGATGGTTCTGCCTGGGTGCACCGCGTGGTGAGACGACCGTCCGGTGACCACGAGTGGCGGACGGTTCAGGACCCGGACAAGCACGGTTGGCTCCGGAGTATCGGCCGCGCACCTGCGGTTCACACCGCCGAGGCTCAGTCCGGCGTCGTCCGTGGCCGACACCGTGATGACGTAGGGTTCATCTCCCGGGTCGTCGTTATCCGAGTGTGGGTAGTCGATACTGACCGGTTCCATCCGAAACGTGGTCAGGCCTGTGGTTGGATCGGAGACTCCGGCTTCGAAGGCGGCGCTCGTCAGCGGAGGCTCTGTCAGAAGGCCGAAGGGCTGCACGCCGCTCACGTTGATCGCTGAGGCGTGGAGCTCGAGGCACAGGCCGTCGTTGTTGCCGTCGGTGACCGGAAAGAACAAGTCTGGCAGCGGCTCGCCGGGAGCCGCCGCGAGGACCTGCTCTTCATCGTGGTCGCAGGCCACCGTGGGGGCGACGTTGTCGATAGATGCCACCGTGTCAAACGTGGGCCCCGTCAGCGCGTCCGGCGCCAGTGCGGGATCGAAGTCGATGTCGTCAGTGGCGAAGGCTTGCGCCTCCCACGTCGCGGGCGCGCATGAGCTTCGGTCGTTGCGCGGCCAGGCGACGGCGACGTCACCGGCGAAGAGGACGGTATCCGGGCCGATGGAGGTGCCGTCCGCCGCCGTAAAGACCTTCGGGGTGGCGGCGAAGATGTCGCTGACGACCGTGACCGTCGTCGAGCCGCCGAGGTCGCCCTCGGGATCGACAACGGTGACCTCCACCCGCACGGTGTCGTCAGGCACGGCGGCCGCCGGAACGAATTGGACATCAGTGACCACGGGGGCTCGCGCGGAGGTCGGGAGGATGCGCAGGTACGCGAGACCGACCGAGCTGCGTCGCGGCGCGTCGCCAGCGACCACGAAGAGATGTGCGAGGGACGAGCCGTCGGGGAGATCGGCGGACGCTCCGCCCAGATCGCCGGGAAGGCTCAGCTCCAGGGTGCCCTCGGACCACGAGCGGACCTCAAGCTCCGTCTGCGCGCTGTCGTACAGGAAGACCTGCCCCGGCAGCACGCCAAAGTTCATGCCCGTGAGCACTACAGAGTCATCATCAAAATGGACAGTCGCAGCGATGTCTCGTTCGTTGTCCACGTCAATGACGGGCACGCGATCGCACCAGTTCGACACCGTCAAATAACCAAGCTCAGCCGAGTTGCTTCCCGTAACTGGGCTGACGCTCATTCGCTGGCCAGGGTCAGACACGTATCCGGGGTGAACGTAGTAGGGTATCGCGTCACGGTCATCGCCGGACTCTGTTAAGCCATAATGGCCACAAATCGGATCGATCGGGATGAGGACGCCTGGCGCGTCCGGGACCGCGTCTGTCTCCCGCTTCTCCACATGAGCACCGCCATATTCCGGTCGCGTTCCCTTGTATGCACGGTCTGCAAAATAGCGGCAGAACGCCTGATCGGTGGGCTGTTCCGAACCGCGCGTCTCGTCGATCACGAACGCAAAAAGATCCTCATCACAGAAGTAGTCGGCGTGAGCACGATTGAAGAAGCCAAATATAGCGCGTCGGTCGCCGCCCGTCGACTCGTCCACCTCTGGAAGGTTTTCGAAATCCTCCGGCTCCAGCCAGCTGGCGACATCGTAACTCCCCCCCGGCGCTGCTCCCAAAAGACCGGAGAAGTCCCCGGAAGCAGCCTGCGTTCCGTTAGGGTCGTCACGGCTCCAGCGCCAAAGATCCCAGAAGACCTCAATGGTATCGGGACGAAAGTCGCCTGCGTCACCCAAGCCGAAGGTGCCGTCCAGAAATGTCAGCCCCATTCTGGCCAACGTCGCTGGGTTGTAAACGCTGCCGTGTAACCCGGCGTAAAAGGAGCGATTCGTTGCCCAGTTTTCCCAGCAATCGCGGTCGTCGACACGGCGGGATGGCGGCGGGGTCGTCGACGGGTCTAAAACGATCTCCCAGGCGCCATAAGCCCCGTCGTCCCCTTGCGCGAAGGATCGGATGACCTCGGCCCAGCCGCGCTTGCTGCACTCCAGCATCTGAGACATTTGAGGGCGTACGTCGTAGCTGTACCCATCAAAGTTTCCGAGACCGAAAGGTGCGGAGCCCGTGCCGGTGACGTTCTCTGTCAGACGATAATCGCCGATGCCATCCAGGGGTGTGCCCGCGGCTTGAGAGAACTGCATAGGCACTACGGTGCCATCTTCGAGGATCGGGGAGCACATGGGATCCGGCACGGTGGTGAGACCTTGCGCACCGTGAATCAGGCCGGCGAAGCTTCCGATGACTAGGTTCGGCTCGGGACGTGGATCACTTAGATCATTGAGGTCCGAGCTGCCCCACCGCTCCCACATATGTCCAACGGACCAGCGGTCTTGTAGATAGTGTTGTGCGTAGCCTTCGTAGAGGAGCGCCTCGAGCTCCGCCTCCTGCACGAAGCGCCGGTATTCCTCATAGGCGCCGGGCTGCTGAAGCAGCCGCTGACGCATATCGTTGGCGCGCCTTGCAAGGCTCATGGCTGTGGCGTGCGCCTTCAGATACGTGAGCTTCGCCTGTGTGCCGAAGTGGTTGGCGTTCAGGACGCCCATCCATCCCTTGAACGCATGGCACGGCTCATCGCTGAGCCGGTCGAGCAGGAAGCTGTCCACCATCCCAGCGGGGACTGGTGGACAGTAGCGGTGCTTATTGATCCAGTCGTATACGGTCCAGCTGTAATCCGGCATTCCGCCAAAGTGGGCGGGGGAAGGAAGGTGGCGTTCTTCGACGATCGTGAATACGTCGTCCCCTCGAGGGCTGTCCAAATAGAGATCGTCGCGGAACCAGGTCGCGTTCCAGTCGCTAATCTCGAAAACATTGTCGGAGCCTGGGCCGATGGTGAAGACATCGACCCCCATGGCTGATAGCGTCAGGCTTGAAATCGTGGAGTGTTCATTCGCGCCGCCTTGGCTGTCGAGATACGGTCCCCACCAGCCGACATCGTGAACCGCCTTCGTGTCCCAGGCCCCGCCCTCGGACGGAAGCAGGGCGCAAACGAGCGCGACGGTCACCAGCCACACGAGGCGCTTCACGGCGTCACCTGCGCGGGCGCCGTCGGTCTGCACACTCCGCCGCGCCGAACAAAAACCTCCTCGAACGCGTCCATCCGAGCCGCCTCGGTGGTTAAATCACGGGCCCTGCGTGAGAGCTCGTCCCGGCAGGGAGCCGGGCAGGTTGACTCCGCGTTACAGGAGAGCACGTCGCCACCCTCGTCCATGCAGCGAATGAATGAGCTCAGGCAGCCACCCCACTGCGCAACGGGATCGTCGACGAGCGGGTTCATCTTCACCTCGAGCTGGCCAATGTGACCGAAGTCGTCCGCTCGAAGCGTGACGCAACCCTCCGAGCAGCCGGGCTCCCACGCGACAGTGGTCTCGCGCCATGGGTCCTCGAGATCCTGTCCTGTGCATGCGCCGGCCAGCGCCGCTGTGCCAAGGAGGGCGGCCATAGACAGAGTTTGTAGGGTAGGCAAGGTTCCCCCTGATGTTTGCGGCACGGGCAGACTAACCGATTGCAGGTCATGCCGCCCAAAAGACGCGCCTCGGCGTCCGCGGCACCCTCGTTGTGGATAAAGATCAGGGCGTGACCGACGCGCGTGGGTCGCGGACTGCCCGGCTTCCCGGAGAGCATCTCGCGGCCGGAGCTCGTCGAGCAGGGGCTCCAGCCGCTTCACGGTGTCGCTGACGCTCTCGGCACCTGCCTACGGCAGAGGCGAAGTGCGTACCAGCAGCGGTCAGCCTGGGCCGGCGTCCTCGCAGCCGTTCGTGCCGCACCAGCCGCAGGGGTCGAACGCGTGCGCGCAGCGGTTGTCGACGCACACCGCGCCGATGGGCGGGTTGCCGTCACAGCTGGCGTCGTTCAGGAGATCGCGCAGCTCCTGACAGTCCTCCGACCAGCCGCGATCGGTCATCGCCTCGGCCTCGCTCGCGGAGGCGGCGTTGACCGCGATTCCCCATTTGCTCGTCAATCCGCCGCTCAAGCAGCTGCACCAATCGACGCTCTGAGGCTGGTAGTTGACGAGGACGCAGTCGGTGTCCTGCGCGCAGTTGAAATGCGATTCGTCCGCCACGAAGGCGGACCACGCCTGCATGAGCTCCACGTCGTCCTCGTCGCCGCCGGCAGGGACGTCGCAGGAGAGCGACGCCTCGTCCGGATCGCCGCTGTCGATAACGCCGCTGTCGATGACGCCGCTGTCGATGACGCCGCTGTCGATGACGCCGCTGTCGATGAGGCCGATGACGCCGCTGTCGCTGACGCCGCTGTCGGATTGTCCGGCATCCTCGCCGCCGTCCAGCGTGCCGGCGTCGTTGTCTGCGTCGTTGGGAGCGCAGCCGACGAGGACGAGCGCGAACAAGGCTGGCGTGATTCGATTCATGCCGGCAGCCTAGCACACGACGCTGACAGCCGCTCCCCGAGGCCTCCAGACCTCCGCCTCTGCGTACAGCTCGCTCAACGGAGGGCGGCGTTGTAGCGGTCGGCGGCGTCGAGCGCGCGCTCGTGTGGGAGGACGGGGTAGAGCATCTCCTCGCCGGCCTCCTCGGCGTACACGAGGCCGAGCGGGATCGCCGCGATGCTGCCCATGAGCAGGAGCGCCCCCGGCACGACGAGCGCGATGCCGAGGTCATTGTCGTACTCGCTGAGCATCACGATGCCGCCGCCGAGGGCGACGCTGCTGGCGACGATGGCGGGGATGCCCGAATAGGCGAGCACCTGCAGCCAGATCTGCTCGTTCACGAGACCCGCGCGGTGCTGGCGAATGGCCTCCACGGCGCGCGCGTCACCGGCGATGCGGTAGAAGTCCTCCTCGTCGATGCGGGAGCGACCTTGGCGAAAGTCGCCGGGCGCGGGGGCCGCCAGGGAGTCGCCCGTGGCGTCGTTTAGGCCGCTGCCCGCGACGGTCAGGCAGCCGGAGGCGCCGACGCCGACGAGCGCGATGGCGAGGACGGTAGGCAGCGATGTGCGCATGGCGCTCCCACGCTCGAGAGACGGTGGGACGCTACGCGGGGCGGCCGCATTCGGCTGTCCGCGAAGCAGCCCCGGATCTCCGCGCCCGCGCCCGCTGCGCTCCGTTCAGCCCGACGAGCGCGAGCAGCACGAGCGCCGGCGCTCCCGGCGTGCCCCTCGTCGTCGTCACGCAAGCGCACGCGGGCGGCGCCGGAGTCGGAACGCGCGCCGATCCCGCGTCCGAGGAGGGCGCGGCTCCCGCGTCCGGCGGCGGGGGGGCGCCGTCGAGCTGGCCGTCCGCGCCGACGGTCAGGTGGAGCTCCTGCATCAGCGCCGGCGCCGCGCCTACCGCGTCGAGCGCCGACGCGAGCGGCGGGCCGTATAGCGGCGCGTTCTCCACCAAGAAGCGCAGGTGCTCGCCCGAGGACGGCTGGTAGTAGAGGCGCACCGTCACCCTCGCGGGCCATGCGCGCGCGTCCCGATCGGCCAGCGTGGACAGCGGCAGCTCGACGACGTCCCAGTGGGCGAGCGTGTCGTCCGCCTGGAGCTCGTAGTCGTGCGCCACCGGCGCGATCTCCGCCGTGGGACGGAAGCCTTTCGGCGGGATGCGGTTGTCGCTGACGACGCGCGTCACGCTCGCGAAGTGAAAGCTGTGCTCGGCGGCGGTGCCCTCGGCGAGCACGATCTCGTAGCGCCGGAGCGGCTCCTCACCCGCTACGAATTCCCACGTGCCCTCGTCGAGGGAGCCCGAGCGCGGGCCGCGCGTGCCATCCTCGAAGGTGACGTCGTGGGCGAGCCACATGCGTCGGCCCTCGGCGTAGCCCGTCGGGAGCTTGTGGCCGGCGAGGTTCTCGACGCGGACGCGCAACACCAGCGTGCCGTCCCGCTCGCTGACGTCGACCGCAAGGAGGCGCGCCGCACGCTGCAGCTGCTCTCGTGCGGCGGCGACCGCGCGCTCCGCGTCGGGGGTGATGCCTTGCAGAGAGGCCGGCGAGCTCGGGTTGCCGTCGTGGAGCGCGGCCACGAGGAGCGGCGCGAGCGTGTTGCCGCCGACGATGCGGTGGCTGTGGAGGATCCGTTCCGAGCTGCCCGACTTCGTCGCCCGACCTTCGTAAGGCTCCATGTGGCACCCCATGCACATGGTGTGCTCGGGAGAGCTGGGATCCGCGTACGCGCTCGCGCGCCACTCGCTGTAGGTCCGCTCGATGGGCACCACGTCCGCCAACACCTCTCCTTGCGAGCCTACGCGCGGCAGAAACGTGTTGGTGACGTCGTGGCACTGGCCGCACAGCGCCGAGTCTTCGAACAGGGGGGAGTACGCGGAGTCATGCCCCGCCACCGCGGGGGAGCCGAGCGGGCCGTGCTTGGTGAGCTCGTCGCTCAGAAACACCTGCGCGTTCCCGACGAGGACGCCGCTCAGCGCCGGCGGCGGCACGACGCTCTCCTCGCGGGTAGGCGGTGGCACGATCATGCGGTGGCAGTAATCACATTGGACGCCCTCGAGGTCGGCGTCCTCGAGCCCGAAGCGCGCGGCGGCGTCCGGGCTCGTCCGGTCGGCGAGCCAGGCTCGCGGGTAATGACACTTGAGGCAGAGGTCGGCCGCGGCCGGCGAATCATTGGCCGCGATCTCGAGCGCCGCGAGGAAGATCGGGTCGACGCCCGCGAGGTCCATCATGGTGCCGCGGTAGGATGACGCGGACATGCGCTCGTCGCTGCCGGACGCGTGACAGAGGCGGCAGTTCACATTCGAGACGAGCGTCGTCGTCAGCTCGCCCGGGCGCGTGCCTCCGCCCAGGGGATCGCTGAGCTGCGCGGCGAGCGCGAGCAGGAAGGGGGCCGTCGCGCCCATGCGCACCTCCAACGGAGCGGAGCCGAACCCTCGAATGATAACGCGAGCGCTCTCGCTGCAATCGATTTTCGCTCCGGCCGCGTCTGACTCCGGACGACGCTGGGGGAAGGCGCACACGCCGAGGACGTCGTCGACGAGGGGCGCGTGCGAGAGGGGCGTTCGAGGCCGCACAGGGGTGTGCGGATTGGCGCGCTCGGGTGACGACGTCCTCGGCTCCCGGCGAGCGGACGAGGGCTGCACGGGCGCGCGCCGGGTCCGGAGGGTCCGTCCCCACGACCGCCGCCCCTACGGCGCGGTTGTTCGAGGGGGGGCACCTGCCACGAGCGCTTCCCGGAAGCGGCTCCGTTCTCTAGGCTCGTCTCGACGGACGTTCCGCGGCAGCGGGGCCGCCGGCATCGCGCTGGAGAGAAGTGAGCATGCGCCTTCGACATCGGCGAAACGAGTTGTACCTGTTCGCGCTCATCACCCTCGGGGGCGCGACCGCGATCGTGGCCCAGATGGAGCCTGGCGACGCGCGCTCCTTCGCCTACCAAGGCACCCTCGAGCAGGACGGGGAGCCCGCGACGACGCCCCACGACCTGCAGCTCGCGCTGTTCACGAGCCAGGGCGCGGACCCGGCGTGCCTCGCAGGCGACCCGGCGGCGAGCTCGTGCGGCGTCTGGTCCGAGCTGCACGAGGCCGTCGAGATGCGCAACGGCGGCTTCTCGGTGATGGTCGGCCGCGGCGACGGGGATCCGCTCACGGACGCGGTGCTGAACCACGGCGCGCTCTACCTCGGCGTCGCGGTGCGCGAGACGGGCAGCGGCGCCGCGGGCTTCACGGTGCTCGGCGGGCTCAACGAGCTCGCCGCCGTGCCCTGGGCCGCGCGCGCGGCCGCGGCGAAGGACTACACCGTCAGCGGTCAGCTCAGCGCCGGCAGCGTGTCGGTCGCGGGCGACGTCCTCAAGACGGGCGCGAACGGACAGCTCGCCGTGAGCGCCGACAAGGTGTTCCGCGACACCGGCGACAATTGGCTGCACCTGAGCGACGGGGCGGGCAGCGACACATACGCCGACCTCGCGGCGGGCCAGCTCCACGCCGAGGGCAACACACACGCGGCCGGCGGGCTCACCGTCACCGGTGACGCCGAGGTCAGCGGCAAGGTGCTGCGCACCGAGTACCAAACGAGCTGCGCCTCCGGGCTCTCCGGCAGCTCGTTTGCCTATTGTTGCCGAATCAACGTCCGCAACGGCGCGACCGTATGTCGCGTCGCCAGCGACACCACGATGTCGTCCTGGAAGAACAGGCCCTCTCCGTTCAGCGCGGACACGACCAACGGGCCGTACTCTCTCAGCTGCACGAGCTGGGTCGACGGCGGCAACTATCCATTCTGCTGCCGCACGGGAGGCAATGGCGCGGCCGAATGTAAGTACAATACCAACGACCACATCAACGGCGCGTGGACCTCGGCGGCGGCGCCGTACTGACGGTCCTCGGCAGGGGATGGGGAAGCGCCCGGTCGTCGAGTACATCGACCGCCCGTTGTCCGCGACGCAAGCCAAAGTCTACCCGATCAGCTCTATTTCTCTCGCGCCGCCTCGCGCGGGGGCGGCGTGCACCTCGTCGGCTGGTATCACGTCGGCGCGCTGCCGTCCGAGCTGCGCGACTGAGCCGCGGCGCGGCGCCACCACTACAGGGGCCGCCGCCGATCCGCCTCGATGCGAAGCTCACGCTTGCGCCACCATATCCACACGCCCGTCACCGACAGGAACGCGACCACGCCGCCGAACCCGAACACCAGCAGGCGATAAGCCCAGCCGCCCGCGGCGACGGACGCGAAGTGGAGGTTCACGAGCCAGGTGGAGATGGTGTTGCCGGCGCTCTGTCCGGTGGGGGTCTCGAGCGCGAGCAGCGCGCCCGTGTCACCGTCGAGCCAGGCGGTCGTCGTCGGATAGCGCTCGGAGACGTCGAGCGAGGTGCGCACCGTGTAGCGGAACACGCCGCGGCGGTCGTCGTAGATGAGCCAGCGCTCGGCGAGCACCTCGAAGCCGCGCAGCTCGGCCTCGCGCGCCAGCACGGACTGTGCGACGCGATGCGCCTCTCGCCAGGACAGGCCCGGGCGCTTCGGCGCGCTCAGCGTCTCCATGTTCGAGCGCGCGTCGTCATAGGAGAACAAGGACCGCATCACCGGCTGATAGACCTCCGGCAGGTTCATGCCGACGCTCGACCAGGCGAACACGAAGAACATGAAGAAGAGCCAGAGGCCGAGCGCGCGGTGCCCGGTGAACGCGAGCGCGAACGGCCTCGTGCGCTTGATGAGGAACGCCGGCAACCAGCGCTGCCAGAAGCTCTTCGTCCGTTCTCGCCGAGGTAGGCGCGACCGCCGCGGCAGCGTCAGGCAGAAGCCGACGAAGCAGTCGAAGCTCCACACGAGCCCGACGAAGCCGAGCAGGTAGATGCCGAGGTCGCCGGCGAGCAGGCCGAAGTGCAGGTTGTAGAGCCAGGGCACGAAGTTCTTCGTCCCCTGGGAGAGGTCGCCATTGCGGCGGGTACCGAGGACCTCGCCCGAGTACGGATCGACGAAGTACTCGTCGTCCAACGGAGCGGCGCCGGGCGCCGGTCTCGGCCAATCGACCCAGAAAAGATATGACTCGCCCTCGCGGCGATTGAGCGGCACCCAATCGATGCTCGCGTCCTTGGGTAAGCTCGCGAGCAGTCGCTCGTGCGCCTCGAAGGGATCGAGCGCGACGGCGCCGGGGGAGGGTGCTCTCGCGCGAAACAGCTCCGGGGCGAGCGCGGCCTCGAGCTCGTGCCGGAACACGAGCACCGAGCCGGTCAACCCCGAGGTCACGAGAAACACCGCCAGAAAGAGCCCCGCATAGCGGTGCATCTTCAAGGCGGTGTCTCGCAAGTCGAACATCTAAAGGCCACCCGCTCAGCGAATGCGCGCGAGGCCCCACAGCTCCGGCAGCGAGAACTTCTCGACGACGCCCGTGGGGGTCAGCTCCACGACGTCGACCATACCGTTCACCGCGGTGCCGGTGTCGCTGCGCTGGAAGTACGCCTTGCCGTCGAGGTTGAACTCGCCGGTGCTGACGATGATGGTGTCCTCCAGGGAGGTGTACAGCTCGGAGGTGCCGCTCTCGAGGTCGACGAGGTAGGGCTCGAGGCCGTCACCGTTCCAATAGTCGTCGATGCTCGCCGGCACAGGCGCCTCGTCGGTCCAGGCGTGCGCGAGGTACTTCGAGCCCTCGACGTGGTACCAGGGGAAGTTCACGTAGGTGCCGGTGAGCTCCTCCATGTCGACGAGGTAGCTCGCGTCGAAGCTGCTCTCGCCGGCGTTGATTCGCAGCACGCAGGTGCGCTCGTCGGCGTAAGCGGCGCTGCTGCCCCAGTAGCCGCCCGCGCGCAGGTAGAAGTCGCCGTTGTCGTCCACGTGGCCGCCGTCGACGCCGACGCAGCGCGTGTCCTCGACGATGCGCACGGGCTCGTCGCTGTTGGCGTTCGCGATGGCGACGGTGGCGCCCGCGAAATAGCCGACGCCGTCGTAGTTGGTGGAGCTGATGGGCCAGATGACCTGATCGCCGGCGACGTAGCCCTGGGTCGCGAACGTGCTGAGGCCCTCTTCGCGCACGGGCGGGGTCATCTCGATGGTGCCCGTGATCTCCATGGCCTCGGGGTCCCACACGACGATGACGTCGAGGGTCTCCGAGAGCGTGTAGGCGCGCGTCGCGGAGATGTAGACGGTGTTGGCCGAGCCGGCCACGCCCTGGTTCGCGAAGCTCACCTTCGGGCCTTCGCTGAGGCTGAGATCGGCGGCGACGGAGTAGCGCGTCATGGTGCCGGGCTCGCGGTCCCACACGAACACGTAGCCGTTGTTGGCGCTGACCTGGATGTCGCCGAATTCGAGGAAGGACGAATAGTCGAGCTCGCCGCTCGGCAGCTCCGGCACGGCGCCGACATAGACGTTGCGGCCGTCGGGGTTACGCACGAACACGGCGATCATGATCGCCGAGCCGCTCGGCTCTACGCCGGCGTCTTCGCTGCCGGTGCTGGTGGGGGCGCAGGCGCCGAACATCGGGGCGCAAGCGAGCGCGAACGTGGCGAGGGCGGCGGCGAGTCGGTTCGTGGCCGGTCGTGCGAAGGCTTCGGGGTGCATGGGGTCTCCTGGGAGGGATGACGATCAGCCAAGATAATGAGAGTCGTTCTCACTAAGGGGCTGCGCGCCCGCTGTCAAGTGAATCGCGCCGGCGGCCTTCGTGGCGGTCCAGGCAGTTGACGTCCTGGAGACGGTGCGCGAACAGCCTGAAGTTGAAGCTCATTCTCACTTGTGAGCCGCTGCCCTCGAGGTCGTCGTGATCGCCTCTTCGCTCGCCTTCCCCCTGCTCGTGAGCCTCCTCGCCGGCGCTCCCCCGGAGGCGAACGAGCCCGCCGTCCCTGCCCCGGAGGGGGTCGCGGACGAGGCCGCGGTCCCCGCGCCCGACGACGTCATCGTGCCGCCGGCGCTGCTCGAGCGGCCGGCGCTCGTGAACCCGCTGCCGGACGAGGAGGCGCGCGCGCTCGGCGCCGCCGTCGTCGTGCTGCTCGTCACCGTCGACACGGGCGGACGCGTCGCCGACGCGGCGGTGGTGGAGGAGGCGTCGCACCCGGACGAGCGGCTGCGAAAGGCGGCGCTCGCGGCGGCCAAGCAGGCGCGCTTCGAGCCGGCGACGCGCGGGGGACAGCCGCTCACGGTGAGCCTGCCCTTCGAGCTCACCTTCGAGCCGCCGCCGCTGCCCGTCGTCGATGGGGTCGGCATCGCCACCCGCCCGCTGCCGCCGCTCGGCGCGCAGCTCGACGAAGAGGCGGTGGTCGACGTCGCCGCGCTCGGCCGCAGCCTCGTCGTCGGCGGCGCGCTGGTGCTCGGCGCGGGCCTGCTGTTCACCACCTTCTCCGGCGTCACCGCGCTCGACGACGCCGCCCGGCAGGAGGAGCTGGCGAAGACGTCCGCCGAGACTGCGGCGGCGGAGGCGACGCGCGCGTTCGGCACCGCGCTGCTCGTGCCCTTCGCCGGGCCGTTCCTCGCCTTGCCGAGCACGCCCGACGCGTCCACCGCGCTGTTCACGTCGCTCGGGGGGGCGGCGCAGCTCGCGGGTGCCGCTCTCGTCGTCGTCGGCAGCGGGCTGTGGCTCTGGCCGCTGTTCGCGGGCGCGCCAAGCGACAGCGTCGCCGAAGCGCTCCCAGCCGACGCCGCCGGCGCTGAGTGAGCCCGGATGGTTCGCTCCCCTCGACAGCGACGCGCCGCCGCGCTCGGTCTCGGCCTCGTGCTCGTGCTCGCGCTGGCTTCGGGAGCGCTCGGCGCCGAGCCTGTCGCCGCCTCTGAGAGCGCCGCGACGGCCGCGCCGGCGCCCGCCTTCGAGGACCTCGACGATCCGGCGGACGCGCCCGTGCTCGAGACGAAGGTGTCCGGCAAGAGCGAGGGCAGGGCGCTCGAAGAGTCCGCGCAGGCGGTCACCGTCGTCGACACGCGCGAGGCCAAGAAGCAGAGCGCCGATATGGGGGAGGTGCTGCGGCGCACCCCGGGCGTCGCCATTCGTCGCGCGGGTGGCCTCGGCTCGGCCACGCGCTTCTCGTTGAACGGCCTCTACGACGAGCAGATCCGCTTCTTCATCGACGGCGTGCCGCTCGACGTCGCCGGCTACGGCTTCGACGTCGCCAACGTGCCGGTGAACCTCATCGATCGCGTGGAGATCTACCGCGGCGTCGTGCCCATCCGCTTCGGCGCTGACGCGCTCGGCGGCGCCGTCAACCTCGTGTCCGAGCGGCGGCTGCGGCACACGGGGGCATCCTTCTCGCTGCAGCTCGGATCATTCCGCACCTTGCGCTCGACGGGCGTCGCGCGCGTCCATTTTGCGGACACCGGCTTCGTCGGCCGCGCCACGTTCTTTCGCGACCAGACGGACAACGACTACCTCATCGACGTCGAGCTCACCGACGAGCGCGGGCGCCTGTATCCGGCGACGCTGCCGCGCTTTCACGACGCCTACCAGGCGTTCGGCGTCGGCCTCGAGGTGGGCGTCGTCGACCGTGTCTACGCCGATCGGCTGACCTTGCGGCTGCACCACGCCGCCTACCACAAGGAGCTACAGCACAACGCCGTCATGACCGCGCCCTACGGCGAGGTGAACAGTGGCCAGCAGGTGAGCGGCGCCACCCTGCGCTATGCGCTGCGCGACCTCGCGGGCCTCGGGCTCTCGACCGAGCTCACCTCGAGCTTCGCGCGCCGGCGCCTCGACTTTCAGGACGCCGCCAAATGGCACTATGACTGGCGCGGCCGCCGCATTCGGGAGCGGACCATCGCGGGAGAGATGGCGGACTGGCCGAGCGAGCAGGTCCAGTGGCAGGACACGTCGCTGACGCGGCTCGTGCTGGCGCAGGCTTTGCCGCTCGGGCAGACCTTGCGCGTGAGCCTCGCCCCCAGCTACGTCGCGCGCACGGGCGACGAACGTATCGATCTCGGCTCCCGGCGCGACCTGCTGAACGCGCGTCGCCGGCTCTTGACGTTCGTGGGCGGCCTCGAGCACGAGCTGTCCGCCTTCGACGGGGCGCTCGAGACGCTGACCTTCCTGAAGAGCTACACGCTGCTGAGCAGCAGCGAGGACGAGCTGCCCGGTGGCGAGCTCTACCAGCGTCATCGGCGGGAGCACTCGGGCGGGCTCGGCGGCGGCGTGCGCCTCATGCCGCTTCCTGGCTTCTACGCGAAGGCGTCCTACGAATGGGCTACACGCCTGCCGAGCCCGGCAGAGCTCTTTGGCAACGGCGCGCTGGTGCTCGCGAACGCCGACCTCGAGCCGGAGCGCAGCCATAACGTAAACGCGTCCCTGCACGGAGAGCTGCGCGACACATGGGTCGGCGACCTGGGCGCGGAGGTGGGCGCCTTCCTGCGCGAGAGCGATCAATTGATCGTCCTGCTCGGCGACGACCGCACCTTCACACACCGAAATGTCTACGCGTCGCGCAGCGTCGGGATCGAGGCCGCCCTTCGCTACAGCACGCCGGGCGAGCTGCTCGCCCTCTCGGCCAACGGCACCTGGATGGACCTGCGCAACAACTCCGACGACGGCGCCTTTCAGTCCTACGCCGGAGACCGCATCCCGAACCGCCCTTGGCTGTTCGCCAACGCGTCGGCGCGCGTGCAGCAGCGTTCGTGGCTGCTGCCGGACGACGACGCCGCGTTCTTTTGGGCCACGCAGTACACGCACGGCTTCTTTCGCGGCTGGGAGAGCCAGGGCCTGCGCTCGCACAAACAGACCGTGCCGGCGCAGCTCGTCCACTCCGCCGGCGTGAGCTACGGTTTACGCGCGCCCCTCGAGCTGACGACGACGCTGGAGCTGCAGAACGTCACGGACGCCAAGGCCTATGACGTCTTCGGCGTCCAGCGGCCGGGTAGGGCGCTGTACCTGAAGATCGTCGCCGATCTCTGAGCGTCGCTCCGCTCAGGGGCGGATCTCATTGTTCTCGGCGGCCGCGACGTCGCTGAGGTGCGTCAGCGGCGACGGCGCCCACTCCGATTCGCTCTCGTGGCCCTTCTTCGTCTCCGCGTCATGGCCCGCTCGCTTCGCCGGCAACAGGCGGTCGACGAACGCGAACAGGCTGGTCATCAGCCCCGGGAACGCGGCCTGTCCGATGGCGGCCACCTTCGCGTGCGGCGTGATGTAGAGCTCCGCGTCACCTCGCTCAGTTGCCCGCACGATGCGTCGCGCGGCGCGCGTCGCGTCGGCGGAGACCAGGGGGAGCGCGTCGCTGACGGAGAACCAGGCGTACTCCTTCTCGTGTTGGCCCTTGACGTCGACGTTTCGCGGCGAGCCGGTGCGCATGAGGCCCGGGATCACCGTCGTGACGAGGATGCCCTCCTTGTGCAACTCCGCGCGCAGCGACTCCGACAGACCGACGGCCGCGTGCTTGCTCGCGTTGTAGGCGGAGAGGTGCGGGAAGCCGACGCGGCCGTCGATGCTGGTGATGTTCACGAGGCGGCCGCCGCCGCGGTCCGCCAGATAGGGGCGCGCCGCGAGCGACGCGATGAGCGGCCCGTAGAAATGCACGTCCATGGTCTCGCGGAAGTCCTCGACCCGCAGATGCTCGAGCGGACCCACCTGAATGACGCCGGCGTTGTTCACCAGCACGTCGAGGCGGCCGAGTCGCTGCGCCACCTCATGGACGGCTTCCTCGGTCGCCTGCTCGTCGCGCAGATCGCAGGCGACGGTGATGACGTCGGCGCCGCGCTCCCGAAGCTCCGCGGCCGCGCGCTCGAGCTCCTCCGCGTCGCGCGCCAGCAGCGCCAGCCGGGCGCCTTGCTCGCTGAACGCGCGCGCGAGCTCGAGGCCGAGGCCACGTGAGCCGCCGGTGATGAGCACGCCTTTGCCGGCGAGCGACATCCGCCGCGCGCGCGTCGCGAACCACGCCGTCGCCGCTCCCGCCGCGGCCGACATCCACACGAGCTTCCTCATGACCGCTCCCCGTCGTCGAGCTCGCTCTCCTCCCTTAGGCTAGCGATCGAGAGGCCAGCCCTCGACAAAGACCGCGGTGATCAAGGCTCAGCCGCTCAGAAGCCGGGCCCGTACAAGCCGCCGCCCTGGTAGAAGCCGTCGTCGACCTGCAGGTCGCGGATCCACGCCTGGTCCTCGATGGGCTCGTACGTCAGGAAGACCTGCTGTCCGGCTTGGAGGCCCTGCAGCGCGCGCGGATCGGCGCGATAGGTGCGGCCGTCGATGACGAGCCTGCCCTCGCCGAGGTCGACGCGGTCGATCTCTCCGTTGGCGGTGTTCTCCCCTGGGCCGAAGGCGCCCATATCGTCGTATTCCTCGAAGAACGGGCCATTCAGCGAGTCCTGCGCGTTCGCGGCGAAAGAGAGCCCGAGCGTGAGCCCGCACGCGAGCGCGCCGAGAGAGAGGATCGCCCGGCCGCTGCGTCCCGATGGTTGCCTCGTCATAGGAGTCTCCAGAGTGAAACACGCGCGACACCCCGCCGACGCGTGCGCTTCCACCCTTGGTGTACGGCCTGATGACGACGACGGCAGGCCAGGCTGCTCGATCTCTCGAGCGGCTTACCCCCCGACCGCTCGCGTTGATCCCCCCTCGCTCGGTCTTTCGCCCGCTGGCTGCGTTGCGTGCCGGCACGACCAAAAGGTCGCGCCTCCGCTGCGCCTTGCCAGCGAACGCCTGTGCT
>CAYLZW010000105.1:0-17718 GCA_964388085.1 uncultured Myxococcales bacterium
AACAGCCCGCGGCTGAAGCTCACCGTGTCCCAGACCGACTCGAAGGCGTCGGTCGACAGCTCCTGCGGCACGAGGCCCACGAGCGAGCGCGCGGCCCGGTACGCCGCCACGATGTCGTGCCCGCCCACGAGCACCTTGCCCCCGCTCGCGTTCACGATGCCGCAGATGATGCTGATGAGCGTCGTCTTGCCGGCGCCATTTGGGCCCAGCAGCGCGAAGATCTCGCCGCGGCGGATCTCCAGGCTTACGCCCTTCAGCGCTTGAAAGCCGGAGGCGTACGTCTTGGTCACGTTGTCGATGGAGACGATGGATTGCATGCGGTCCCGTTCCCTGAGCGTCGGGCGGCGCAGCCTACAGGACTGAACCGCGCACCGCCGACGGCCTGCCGCCAGGTCGGTGAAGGTAGGACATCACCTCACAAAGTCGCACGGTCGTGTGGCTGACTCGCGCACTTGGTCCGACACCGGCTCCGGGCGCGCACCGATACCTGAGGAGTCACTCACGGAGGGGTTCCCAAATGGCTTCCTGCAGCAGCACCACCACCCGCCCGACGACGCAGCCCAAGACCACCCGCTCGACGGTGCAGAAGGCCAAGGCGCCCGCGCCGGCGGCGAAGAAGGCTCCCGTCGCCGAGGCCGATCGCTTCGCCGGCACGACGGCGAACGGCGGCACGCGCGCTCCCGCCGACGCGCGCCTCCGCTCCATCGCCTCGCTGCAGGGCCCGGGCGCTCCCTCCCGCGGCCTCACGGACTCGCCGTTTCCTCCGCCGGCGCCGAGCGGCGAGGAAAAGTTCCTGAAGAAGGGTGCCGGCAAGAAGATCAAGTCCGCCGAGCGCATGCTGCGCAAGGCCGGCTTCAACCCCGGCAAGGTCGACGGCAAGCTGAGCCCGCGCTCGCGCAAGGAGCTCGAGCGCTTCCAGAGCGCCTGGGGCATGGAGCCGACCGGTGAGCTCGACAAGAAGACCTTCGACAAGCTGCGCATGACGCAGACCCGCATGAACCACCACAAGCACGCGGTGGGCATCGGCCAGCGTGGCGCGCGCGTGCTGAACGCCGAGAAGCGATTGCGTCGCCTCGGCTACGACACCGGCAAGGTCGACGGCGTGTTCGATCGCAACACGGCCTCGGCGGTCAAGGAGCTGAAGCGGGACCAGGACAACCTCGACAGCAAGAGCGGCATCCTCGGCAAGACGGCCGCTCGCGTGCTCGCGAACGAGTCCAAGGCGTACAACCACGACGCCTATCGTCGTCGTCAAAAGCCCACCGCCGCGCAGCGCCGGAACGATCAGCTGCTCTCCGAGGTGTCGCGCCGCGAGCACGCGAACGGCGAGATTGGCCTTGGCGAAGGCGCCGGCAATAAGCGCGCTGTCCGCCACGTGCAGCAGCACCTGAACGCCGCCGGCTTCAGCCCGAAGCGCACCGACGGCGTGTTCGACGAGCGCACCGCGGGCGCGGTGAAGCAGTTCCAGCGGCGCGCGGGCCTCGACGTGACCGGGCGCGTCGACGGCCGGACTTGGCACGAGCTGTCCAAGTCGACCATGAAGGCGGACGGGCCCACGTCGCCGGCGCAGCGCATGGGCGAGCGCTCGGCGGCGGTGAAGAACAGCGAGCGCATCCTGAAGAAGCTCGGCTACAACCCCGGCAAGGTCGACGGCATCTTCGACCGCCACACGCAGCGGGCCTCGCGCGCCTACGAGCGCAAGCACGATGGCACCGGCGCCAACGGCGCCATCGGCGCCGGCCAGCTGAAGAGCATGAAGCGCGCGCTGCGCCGAAAGAACCGGCCGAACCTCAACACGGTGAAGGGCTGCGCCGAGTTCCTCTTGAAGTCGAAGAACGTCAGCTTCTGGACGGGGCTGTCGACGGGCAGCGACGAGGCCAACCTGCGCAAGATGGCGAAGAACGGCCGCGGCTACGTGAACGCGACCGGCCAGTTCGTGAAGCCGAAGCTCAGCATGATGCAGGCGCTCGTCGACATGGCGAAGCACGGGCCCATCCAGATCACGGCGCTCACGGGCGGCTCGCACTCGCCGAACTCGAACCACTACCACGGCACCGCCGTCGACCTGAGCATCTACACGGGGAGCCCCGGCGAGATCGAGCGCATCGCCAACAAGCACGGCGGCTACCGCAACTACGAGACGGATCACATCCACTTGGATTTTTGAGCCGTAAGCAGGGGGGGTAGGCTAGTCCCGTGCGACCTGGCCTCCCGCTCCTCGTGCTCGTGGTAGCGTCCTACACGACGACGTCCTGTAAGACGACGAGGCCTACCGTCGTCGTGCCGGACACGGTCTTCGAGGGCTGCTTTCGCGCGCACTTTGCCGAGGACACGCGGCCGAGCGACGACGGCATCTACTGTCCAGACAAGCGCGCCTTCTATCTCGAGGATCCGGAGCTGAGCGCGCGCGAGCACGCCGAAGAGGCGCTCTTGCGCATGGAGGTGCTCGCGGGCCTGCCGCAGGGCGCGCTGCCGCTGCTCGAGCTCGACAGCCCTGCCGGTTGGCGAGCGGCGCACCCCGAGCGGGGGGGTGTCGACGTGTATGAGCTCGACACCGAGCGCGGCGACGTGGCGCTGTTCTGTACCTGGGACGAGGAAGAGCGAGGCTGGTGCAAGACGCTGGCGCTCGTGCTGCTGGCCGAGGGAGCGCCCGGCTTCGCGGCGCGTACGCGACGAAGGCCGGCGTCGCCCGACGTGGTGCTCGATCGCATGCGCTGGGGACGACAGTGCGCGCAAGGCAGCGAGCAGGCGTGCCTGGTGCTCCAGGCGTCGTGCCGTATGCCCAAGGTGAGCGAAGGCTGTCCCCACCCTGAGTGACCCGCCGCGGACCGCGCGCGATCCGGGGTCCTTGGCTGAGCTTGACGCCCGCCTTTCATGTTGCAATACAAGTAACATGAAGCGGGACTCGCGCCTCTCCATCACCCTGCACGTGCTGCTGCACATGGCCGAGTCGCCTCGTCCGCTGACCTCCGAGGAGATCGCGCAGGGGATGAGCGCCAACGCGGCGGCGCTGCGACGGACCCTGGCCGGGCTGCGCGAGGCAGGCTTCGTGCGCGCCGAGAAGGGGCACGGCGGCGGCTGGACGCTCGGGCGGCCGCTGGCGGAGATCACGCTCGGTGACGTCTACGACGCGCTCGGTGCGCCGACGGTGTTCGCCATGGGCGACCGGACCGAGAGCCCGGGCTGCCTCGTCGAGCAGGCGGTCAACCGCGCCATGCAGGACGCCTTCGGAGAGGCGCAGTCATTGCTGCTCACGCGCCTGCACGCGGTCACCCTCGCCGAGGTCGCGGGGGACGTGCAGGGTCGTCACGCGAAGAAGCAGCACGCCAAGCACACGACGGATCACGCCAAACGTGGGGCCAAGGCTGCCGCACAGAAGGGTGCCGATTGATGTCCAAGATCCCATCGGAGCACGGCTATGACGTCGTCATCATCGGCGGCAGCTTCGCCGGCCTCAGCGCGGCGCTGCAGAACGCGCGCGCCCGCCGCCGCGTCGTCGTCATCGACGCGGGCCGGCGCCGAAACCGCTTCGCTTCGGAGTCGCACGGTTTCCTCGGGCAGGACGGGCGCGATCCGGCGGCCATCGTCGCGGACGCGCGCGCGCAATTGCTCGCCTACCCGACGGTCACCTGGCTCGACGACGCGGCGGTCGGCGCGCGCGTGCTCCCGCGCGACGGCGGCTTCTCGTTCACGCTCGCGAGCGGCGCCGAGGTCATCGGCCAGCGCGTGGTGCTCGCGCTGGGCGTCGCCGACGAGGGGCTCGACGACGTGCCCGGCGTCGCCGAGCGCTGGGGCAAGCACGTGTTCCACTGCCCGTACTGTCACGGCTACGAGCTCGACGGCGGGCCCATCGGCGTCTTGGCGACGAGCCCGCTCTCGGTGCACAGCGCGCGGATGCTGCCGGACTGGGGGCCGACGACGTACTTCTCGCGTGGGCTGTTCGAGCCCGACGCGGAGCAGCTGGCCCTGCTCGAGCGCCGCGGTGTCACCATCGAGCGAACGCCGGTGCTCGCGCTCGAAGGCCACGCCGACATTCGCCTCGCCGACGGACGCGTCATCGCGCTCGCGGGCGTGTTCGCGATGTCGCGCGTGCGCGTCGCGAGCCCGCTGCCGACGCAGCTCGGCTGCGCCATCGAGGACGGCCCCATGGGGGAGAGGGTGACGACGGACGCCCGCCGCGAGACGACGGTGCCCGGCGTATTCGCTTGCGGTGATATGGCCATGCCGGCGGCCAGCATCGCGTTCGCGGTCGGGGACGGCATGCTCGCGGGTGTTGCGGCGCACCAGTCGCTCATCTTCCGCTGAGCGCGCCACGAGCTTCCGCACCGAGAAGGGGGGGTAGCGAAGGGCAGCGCCGCTGAGGGAGACTGCCGCCCATGCCGCCACCGATCCCGAAGCAAGAGCCCCGCGTCGGTCCGTTCGTGCTCATGGACGAGATCGGCTCCGGCGAGACCGCGCGCGTCTTTCGCGCGCGCTACCGCCCGCGTGACGAGGACCGCCAGGACATCGGGCTCGACTACGGCACCGTCGTCGTCTTGAAGGTGCTGCGCGGCAACGCCGAGCTTGCGCCCGAGAAGGTCGAGGCGTTCACGCGCGAGGCCGAGCTGCTCGTCATGATGGACCACCCCGGCATCGTGAAGGCGCTGACGCGCGGCATCAACGCCGGCCGCGTGTGGATGGCGCTCGAGTACGTCGAGGGCGAGGATCTGCGCACGGTGTTCGACGTGTTCGTGCGCGAAGAATTGCGCATGAAGCCGCAGGTGGTGCTCGCCCTCATGGCCGATCTGTGCGCGGCGCTCGCGTCGGCGCACGGCCTCGTGGACCCGCGCGGCCAGCCCCTCGGCCTCGTGCACCGGGACATCTCGCCGAACAACATCCTGCTCGACGTCAGCGGCTTTCCGCGCATCGTCGACTTCGGCAACTCGCTCTTGTCCGCGCGCGAGGCGCCGAGCGGCGCCATCGTGGGCACGCCGGGATACATGGCCCCCGAGCAGGCGCGTGGCGACGCCGTCACGCCCGCCACCGACGTGTACGCGCTCGGCCTCATCATGTTCGAGCTGCTGACGTCGCAGCGCGCGTATCCGGTCGAGAGCTTGCCGGACGCGCTCGTGCTGCAGACGCACGCACAAGCGGCGCGCCTCAGCTGGCCCGATCACTTCGAGATCTCGAGCCGCATCCGCGCCATCGTCGACCAGGCGCTGCACGAGGACCCGGAGATGCGGCCGCCCGACGCGAGCGCGTTCTATCACTTGATCGCGCCCATGGTCCGCGACACCGACGCGGGGCGTCACGCGCTCAAGGTCGTCTCGCGCGACCTCGTGCAGTCAAACGCGGAGCGCCCACAGCCGCTGTACGTGTAGCTCCGCGCCGTTCAGGAGGATCGGCGGGACTTGAGCGCCGCGAAGCCGAGGGTGGCCCACGCGCCGAGGAACGCGAGCCCGCCGAGCGGCGTCACCATGCCGAGCTTCGTGATGCCCGTCAGCGTCATCGCGTAGAGGCTGCCCGAGAACAGCAAGACGCCCACGAGACAGAGCCAGACGGACGTACGCACCAGCTTTGCCGGCAAGCGCCCCGCGAACGAGGCCAGCAGACCGACCAGCAGCGCGTGCCAGAAGTGGTAGTCGACGCCCGTCTTCCACCACGCGAGGCGCTTTGCCCCGTCCGGCAGATCTCTCAGGGCGCCCTCTAAGCCGTGCGCACCGAACGCTCCCAGCGCGACGGCGAGGAAGCCCAGCAGCGCGGCGATCACGGCGAAGCGAACGGTGGAGTCGGCGGCTCGGCCCTCGTCGTGCATGCGTCACCTCCGGGCCGAAGCGACCCTCGCGCCCGTCGCTATACTACCGTTACGCGGCCTGGCCCTCTGCCTTGCCGCGATGATCGCGAGGAGCGCTTGCTGCCGTCATGAACCTCCCGCTCAGCGTCTTCTTCTTCTGGATGGTGCTCGGCATGCTGACGACGAGCAGCATCTGGCTGACCATGCCCGACGAGATCGAGGGCGCCATCGGCATGGAGGACGAGGACATGCAGCCGGCGCTGCGCGTGTTCCTGACCATCGTGTTCGTGCTCGCGTGGCCGCTCGTGCTGGCCGAGATGATCCGGCGCTGACTCGCTCGTCGGTTTGATTCCGGCAGCCGAACAAGCCGAGACTGCCCCTGATTCGCACGCTGACCCGCGCAGCGCTCTCTCTGCGCGATCCCCACGTCCGGAGGCAGCATGACCTCGCTCGGCACCGATCTGCACCCCTGCCGCGTCGCCATCGTGGGCAGCGGACCGAGCGGCTTCTACGCCGCCGAGGCGCTGTTCCGCTCGACGACGAACGTGCGCGTCGACATGTTCGATCGCTTGCCGACGCCGTTCGGGCTCGTGCGCGGCGGCGTCGCGCCCGATCACGCGAAGATCAAGGCCGTGGCGGTGAAGTTCACGAAGCTGGCGCTCGACGAGCGCTTCGCCTTTCTGGGCAACGTCTGTCTCGGCACGGACGTCACGCTCGCCGAGCTTCGTTCGTTCTACGACGCCGTGCTGCTCACGACGGGGGCCGAAGCCGACCGGCGCCTCGGCATCCCGGGCGAGGATCTCTCCGGCAGCCACACCGCCACGGAATTTGTCGGCTGGTACAACGGCCACCCCGACTACCGCGAGCGTCAATTCGACCTCTCGCAAGAGGTCGCCATCGTCGTGGGGCAGGGCAACGTCGCCATGGACGTCTCGCGCATCCTCGCGAAGACGGTCGATGAGCTCGCCAAGACGGACATCGCCGAGCACGCGCTCGACGCGCTGTCGTCGTCGAAGGTGAAGGAGATCCACCTGCTCGGCCGCCGGGGGCCGGTGCAGGCGAAGTTCACGCCGCCCGAGATCCGCGAGATGGGCGAGCTCAGCGACTGCGATCCCGTCGTCGACAAGGCCGACCTCGAGCTGAACCCCGCGAGCCGCGCGGAGCTCGAGGAGCTCAAGAACAAGGAGCTGCGCGAGAACTTCGACATCCTGCGCTCCTTCGCCGAGCGCGCCCCGACGAGCAAACACAAGCGCTTCGTCGTGCACTTCCTGAACAGCCCCATCGAGCTGCAGGGCGAGGGGCGCGTCGAGCGAATGGTGCTGGGCAGAAACAGCCTCGAAGGGGAGCCGTTCCAGCAGAGCGCCAAAGACACCGGCGAGCGCGAGGAGCTCGAGTGTGGTCTCGTGTTCCGCAGCGTCGGCTATCGCGGCACCGGCATCAATGGCGTGCCCTTCGACGAGCGAAAGGCCGTCATCCCGAACGTGCAGGGCCGCGTCCACGAGGCGGGCGTCGTCGTGCCCGGGCTCTACGCCGCCGGCTGGATCAAGCGCGGCCCCTCGGGCGTCATCGGCACCAACAAGCCGGACGCCGTCGAGACCGTGCAGGCGCTGCTCGAGGACGTGACGACCCTACCGGAAGCCAAGGTGCGCGACACGAACGCGCTCGTGGAGTTGCTCAAAGGCCGTGGCGTGCGCGTGGTGAGCTTCGCCGACTGGCAGAAGATCGACGCGGTCGAGGTGGAGCGCGGCAAGGCCAAGGGGAAGCCGCGCGAGAAGCTCGTCAGCGTCGAGGAGATGCTGAGCGTGCTCGATTGATGATTCCTCGATTCAGTCGGGGTGTACTACAGTCAGACGGGCTGGCAGGTGCCATTGACGCACTGCTCACCCGCTCCGCATTCGATGTTGGCGTGGCACTCGAGGCCATCGTCGGGCGGGACCTCGTGGCATACCGCCGCATACGCATACTCGGGCGCGCGCTCGAGGTTTCGCAGGATGTCGGCCCGCCGCCGCTCGGCTCCCGGTGCGGCGGCTTCAAGCGCCGCAGGAGTCGAGCACGCAGCGATCAAGGATGTGAAGTCGGCAAATGCTGCGCCTTCGAACGCTTCGGGCAGCCTCGGGTAGCACTCCTCCTTCTCCTGGAAGTGAACCTGGTCGCCCGGGAGGCCGAACATTCGCTCCTCCATCAGCGACCAGTACCCAACATCTGGCAGGTAATGGAGTGGGAGTCCAATGCGCTGGCCGATGAGCAGTGGGGCCGCTGTTGGGGCTACCGGTTGAGACCATTCGATCGTGCCATCGCTCGCTTGCCCGTCGGCGCTCTCGCTCTTCGAGCATGCACCTGCGTCAGCCGTCCTCATCAATCTGGCCCTGGTGCTAGCGCCAGTCGTGGGCCCCTCAAGAGATCAGCGGTACTCGACCACCACCTTGCCCACCGTGGTGCCGCCGCGCTGATCGCGCACGACGGCGACGATGGTGTCGCGCTGGCCGCTCTCGACATCGGCGCTCGGCAGCTGCCAGGTGACGCCGAGTCGACCGCTGAACAGCGTCTCGGTCTGCGGGTTCGAGACGTCGCCGCGCGTCGTGTACCAGCTGACGACGTAGTCCTCCCAGCGGTTCTCGGCGAATAGCGCGCTGGTCTCGATGTCGAAGCTGAGCACCTGATAGTGCTGCCGGTCGCCCGGCGGGAACACGGGCGTGAGGTTCACGTGCCCGCCGCGGGGGACGCGCAGGAGGCTCGAGGGTCCGAGATCGCTCAGCTCCGCGAAGCGCACGCCTTCGTCCTCGAGGCCCGCCAGCTCGTCGTCGTCGTCCATGTCGAAGCCGAGCAGCCCGGGGTTCTCGTTTCGTCCGCGCGGCTCGACGCAGTCGGTGCGCCCCTCGACGAATTCCTCGTCGGGGATGACGGCGTCGCAATAGGTGATGCCGAGGATCTGGCCGAAGGTGTCGAGGAAGCCGTCCGGCAGATCGGGGTGCGCGACGTCGAGCTGCACGGGCAGGCGCTTGTAGGCCGTCTCGCGCGGGACGTCCGCCACGCTCTGGTTCTGCACGTCGACGACGAACAAGGGCAGCTCGGGGAAGAAGCTCGGGATCGGCTGCCCGGCGGTGGTGTTCGGGATGATGCTGTCGATGACGGGCGGCGTGAACGTGTAGGCGTAGCGCAGCCCTTCGATGCGACCGGTGGGCTCGCCGCTCTCGCCGGCGGGCTCGAGCGTGAGCTCGCTCTCCTTCGGGGCGTGCACGTCGCGCAGGGCGCCTTCGGCGGAGTCCGGCTCGCGCGCGAGCACGTCACCGACGTCGAAGTCGAGGCAGGCGCCCGCGCCGACAGGGCAGAGCTGCGTCGTGCTCAGGATCGCTCCGCCGCGCGGATCGAAGGCATACACCTCCACGTCGACGTCGTAGCTCGGCAGCGTGAGCACGGGCGGTCGATCGGCCGGTGGCAGCAGCGCGTAGAACGGGTGGTAGAGGATCTCGGCCGGCTCGGTGCGCACGGCGAGCACGCGCAGGTCCTCGATGCGGTCCTCGCGATCGAAGTCGGCGCAGCCAACGCCCGTGAGCGACAGCGCGGCGGCGACGACGACGTAGAGGGCGCGGCGGCGAGTGACGCGGCGGTGCATGTCAGAACTCCCCGCTGGCGCCGATGACCGGCAGGATGGGCAGGCTCGGGATGGGCTCGCGCTCGCGGTAGCGGAAATCGTTCTGGTAGCCCTCGGCGTTCTGCTGGTTGTAGACGTTCAAGAGGTCGAGGTAGGTCGTCATCGAGAAGGCCTCGAACACCCACTTGCGATCGAGGCGCAGATCGAGCTGGTGAAAGGCCGGCAGGCGCGTGGTGCCAAAGCGCGTCGCGATCTGCCCGTAGTTGGTGGTGTCGAGGTCGTGCAGCGAGCCGATGGGCCGCGACGAGGGGTTGCCCGAGACGAGCCGGAAGCGGCCGCCGAAGGTGAAGTCCCAGGGCAGGTTCACCTGGCCGACCAGCGTCAGGATGTGCGTCTGGTCGAAGCTCGTCAGCACGAACGAGTCACGGCGCTCGGAGAGATCGATCTCGCTCTGCGAGAGCGTGTAGGCGATCCAGCCGAAGAAATACTTCGAGATCTCGTGGCGCAGGAGCACCTCGAGGCCAAAGGTCCGGCCGCGCCCCTCGTTGTTGTAGAAGATCGGCTCGGCGGCGCCATTGCCCTTCAACACGACCTCCCCCGTGTCCTGAATGAGCAGATCGCGGTCGGTGTAATAGAGCTGCACGTCGAGGTTGATGTCGCGCGTGAGCGCCTGCTCGATGCCGCCGATGTATTGAAAGGCTCGCTCTGGGAGGAGGTTCGGGTTGCCCGCCTCGGGCGCGAGCTCCGTCTGCGGCGCCTGGCGGTAGATGCCGAAGGCGCCCTTCAGCGTCGTGCCGGGGAAGATCTCGAAGCGCGCGGTGATGCGAGGGTCGAGGTTGTACATCTGCACGGTCTTGGCCGGCACGGTCTCGCCGGTGGGCAGCTCGTCCTCGGCGAAGGACACGAGCGTGAGCTCCGCGCGCACGCCGGGGATGATGCGCAGGCCCGGCAGCACCTGGATCTGCGCCTCGCTGTAGACGCCGATGGCGTTGAACATGCCGGACGAGTCGAACTGCTGGTTCTCCTCGGGGATGCGCGTGACGACGCGCGGGAAGCTGCCGATCTCGAGCGGCAGCGGTACGTCGAAGGTCACGCCGAAGGTGTCGCCCTGGTAGTCGGCGCCGACGGCGAATTCGAACAGCTCGCTCGGCCGAAAGCGCAGCTCGTCGCGCACGCCCCAGGTCCACAGGCTCGCGCCGAGCGTGGCGCCGATGCCGAGCTCGCTCTCGATGCTGAGGTCGTTCAGGTTCACGCCGACGAAGGGCTGCGTGAAGTGCACGATGTTACCCGGCAGGCGTGACTCCCAGCGGCCCACCAGCCGGTGCCACGTGCTGTGCACGCCGAGGTCGACGCCCTCACCGACGCCGGTGCCGCGCGAGACGACCTTGAGATCGTCGTCGCTGCCGAAGGCGAAGAGCGAGAAGTGCTGGCCCGGCAGCGGCGCGGTCTCGACCTTCAGCTGGTAGTCCCAGTAGACGGGCGCGGCGACGATGGTCTGGCCCTCGGGGCCGACGATGACGTCGAGCGCGAGCGGAATGAGCGCGTCGATGTAGCTGCGCCGCGCCGCCGCCGCGAAGGTGAAGGTAGGCAGCTGCCCGACCTTGACGGGGCCGCCGAAGAAGAAGCCGGAGTCGATGAGGTCGACCTCCGCGTAGCCGCGGAAGTTGCGCATGTTCAGGCGACGACTCGAGACGTCGACGATGCCGGCGGTCGCACGCCCGTAATAGGCGCCGAAGCCGCCGGGGAAGAAGTTGATGTCCTCGAGGAACTCGGGGTTCACGACGGAGGTGAGCCCGCCGAAATGGTACAGGATGGGGATCTCGACGCCGTCGAAATAGACGCCCGTGTTCGAGGGGCTCGCGCCGCGCACGATGAGCGCACCGCCGCCGAAGGGCGCGCGCGCGAGGCCGGGCAGGTTCTCGATGACGCGCAGGGGATCACCGAAGGTGCCGGGCACGCGGCGCACCTCCTCGCGGGTGAGCGAGATCTTCGCGACCTCCTTCTTGGCGCGCCGCTCGCGGATGACGGTCTCGAAGGTGTTGGCCTCGGACGGCGTCATATAGACGACCATCTCGGTGCGCTCCTTCGGGCGGATGCGCTCGGTGACGAAGTGCGGGTCGTAGCCCGAGTAGGCGAAGCTGAGGTACCAGGAGCCCGCCGGCAGGCCACGGAATTCGAAGCGCCCCTCCTCGTCGGTGAAGGTGGTCTCGAGCGGGTGCGCCACGGTGACGTCGTCATCGCCCTCGACCGTCACCTCCACGCCCTCGAGCGGCGCTTTGGTGGCGGCCTCGCGCACGACGCCGACCAGGTTGCGCGGCCCGCGCGGCGTCTCGTCATCCCCCTCGAGGAACTCGTCCACCGGCTCGGGCTCGGTGGGGACCTCGACGATCTGCTCCTGCACCTCGAACACCGTGCGGTACTCGATGGCGACCGGCGCCGGCTTGTCATTCACCTCGGCGGGGCGGAACACGAAGTTGGTGGCCGCGCCCATGGCGGCGAGGTCGAGGTCCCTGCCGGCGCTCGTCAGCACGTCGACGCGCGTCACCTGCCCGGTGGCGTCGATGGTGATGCGCAGGATCACCTCGCCGGCGCGACCCGCGGCGCGCGCCTCCTCGGGATAGATGGGATCCTGCCCCTCGATGAGCTCCGGAGCCCGCGTCAGGCGCGGCGGCTGCTGGGCCTGCTCGTCGTCGGGCTCGTCCTCGAACTGCGTCGGCTGCTGCTCGAGCTGCGCGCGCGCGCCCGGCGAGAACCCGAGCGTGGTGAGCGCCGACAAGAGCAGCGTCCCCACGACGAAGGAAGAGCACAGCGAGCGCGGGGGACGGTGGCTCACGGGGACGCCTCAGCGGAGCCCAGCGGGGAAGAGCGAGATGGGCACGTCGAAGCGCTGGAACTGACGCACGTCCACCTCTTCGCAGCCCACGGCGATGACGCTGGCGTGGCCCTCGACCAGCGGGTTCGAGCTGACCGTGGCGCCGCTGCCGTCGTCGACCTGGAACCTCAGCAGCCCCTTCGGCTTCAAGGAGCCGAGCAGCAAGAAGCTGTGCACGCCGCTCTCGCCGACGTTGCCGAAGGCGTGCTCGTCGCTGCTGTCGTCTCCCTCGAGCGAGACCACCTGGCTCGCCAGCGGTCCGCGCGCCTCGAGGTCTTGCAGCGAGGTGTCGACGAGGTCGGCGCAGGCGTTCAGCCCGTCCGGGTTCCAGTACATGAGCGCGATGAAGCTCTTCAGCGGCTCGAGCAGCGCGGGGTCGCTGATCGCGAGGCGCGCCTGCCCGGGGCCGAGGTCCACGTCGAGGTAGCGCGGCGCGGGCTGCACGCAGCCGCCGGCGACGAGGAGCGCCAGCGCGGCGACGCCGGCCCACCTCCGGCACGATGGCTCGCCGCGGCGAGCGCGGCTCGTCATGGCAGCGCTCCCACGCCCGCGATGGAGACGTTGACGTAACCGACGGGCGGCTGGGCGGCCTTCGATGAGCAGCGTCCGGTCGCGCAGTAGAGCGCCACGCTGCCACCGACGAGGCCGGCCACGACGAGGCCGCCGGCGATGGCGGCGCCGCTCCAGAGCAGCACCTCGCCGCCCTCTCCGGCGTTGGCGGCGTTGGCGGTGGCGCCGTGGCGGGGCAGGGCGATGGGCGGCACCGGGGGATCGGGCATGACCTCCGCGCCCACGGGGCCGCTCAGCAGGAGGCGGTAGCGCAGCGTGTAGCTGGCGGGAGAGACGCCCGCGCGCACGGCCGGATCGACGAGCTCCCCTTCGAAGCGCACCACGCCCTCCTGCTCGGTCGGCAGCTTCTGCAGGGGGGCGGTGATGGGCTCGCCGGCCTCGCCGTCGATGATGGCGTCGACGCTGACGCTGGCGCTGGCCACCCGCGCGAGCGCGTCGCGCACCTCGAACGAGAGCGTGAGCGTCCCGCCCTCGAGCGCGGCCTGTACGGTGGGCGGCTCGTGCACGACGGTGACGCGGCCGTTCTCTTTGACGTACGCGACGGCGCGGTCGAACACCTCACGAAAGCGTGGGCTCATGTCCTCCGGCAGCGCGTGCTCGGGATCGAGCACCAGGAGGCGCACGAACCACTCGCGCGCCGCGTCGTCGTCACCGAGGGCCGTGTGCGCGAAGCCGAGCAGGCGGTGCGCCTCGATGCGCTCCTCGGCGCTGGCCTCCGCGTCGGCGATGACGAGGCCGCACTCGGGCACCATGCCTTTGTAGTCGAACTCGCCCTCGAGGGAGCGGCACTTGTCGAGATGCGGGTTGGCGCCGGCGGGCTGCGCGACGAGCGCGACGAGCGCGACCGCGAGCGTGGACGGCAGGCGCGGCGCGCGCGCGATCATCGGCAGCCTCCCACGTCGGCGACCCCGGGTCCGAAGGGCTCGCAGAGGGCGTCGCCCTGACAGCCGGTGCCGTCCGCCAGGCAGATGGGGCCGACGCCTCGCCGCAGCACGCCGAGATCACAGGTCAGCCCGTCCGGCATCGTGCAGCCCGGCAAGGAGGCGGCGCTAAAGGGCGCGCTCCACGTACCGGCTGGGCAGAGCACGTCGCCGTCGCTGCTCGTCGTGATCTCGGCGTCCTTGCCGTCGATGGCGGAGATGGGCTCGAGCACGACGCTGACGTCGGCCCCGAACAGCTCGCGCAGCGTCAGGTCGATCTTGCAGCCGTTCGTGCTGGCGCTCGCCGTGCCCGTCGCCACGGCGCCGTCGGAGCAGCGGGCGATGTAGTCGAAGGTCACCCCGTCCGCGACGCGCTGGCAGCTCGGCGCGAAGCGGCACTCCCCGTCCGCGCAGAGGCGTCCGCCCGTGCAGTCGGACGCGTCGCTGCAGGCGCCCACGCCGACGGGCGTCAGCGGCTCGCAGACCTGGGTCTCGAGGTTGCAGCGCGTCAGCCCGCTCGAGGTGTCGCAGTCTGCGTCGTAGCGGCAGGGCTCCTGACAGCCGGCGCCGAGCAGCAGCAGCGTCGTCGGGAGCATGAGCAGCAGCGCCCGTCCGAAGACGGCCGTGGACCGGCCGGGGCGCGCCGCTCGAGACATGAGCACCCATATAGCACCGAGCCGGAGACGGTGGGCAGAGGTTCGCCTTCCCTCCGCTGTGGCGTCTCAGCGCGTGTGCGAGATGTCGACGGCTGTCAGGCCTGATTCCACCCCAAGGCCGTCGTCAAAACGCCGGGCGGGCGTGTAGGAGTCGGTGGCTGGCGCTCGCCTGCCAGGGTCTGCCATGCTGATCGCCCAAGATCCGGCGGCCCTGGGCAAAAGGCCCAGGTGCGTCGTGGCCTGCGAACCGCGCGCGCCGCATCCTCCGCGGCGGGCGCGTGAGGAAGCGCGAGACGATGGGCGAACGCTTCGGCGAATACGAGCTCATCAAGAAGATCGCCACCGGCGGCATGGCCGAGATCTATCTCGCGCGCATCGGCGGCGTGGAGGGCTTCACGCGCCGTGTCGTCGTCAAGCGGATGCTGCCGCAGCTCGCCGTACGCAACGACTTCGTGCAGATGTTCCTCGACGAGGCCCGCCTGGCGGCGAACCTCGTGCATCCGAACATCGTGCAGGTGTTCAACCTCGGGCAGGTCGACGGCGCGTACTTCATGGCCATGGAGCTCATCGACGGGCCGCACCTCGGGGCGCTGTTCGCGCACTCGCTCCGGCAGCGGCGCCCGCTCCCGCTCGAGCTGTGCGTCTACACCGTCGCGCGCGCCGCCGACGGGCTTCACTACGCGCACGAGCAGCGTGATCAGAGCACGGGCCAGCCGCTCAACATCGTGCACCGCGACATCAGTCCCCAGAACGTGCTCGTCTCGCGCCACGGCGACGTGAAGGTGACGGACTTCGGCGTCGCCAAGGCGGAGACGCAGCAGTCGAAGACGCGCACGGGCATCATCAAGGGCAAGGTCTCGTACATGTCGCCCGAGCAGTGCCTCGGCGAGCCCGTCGATCGGCGCACCGACGTGTTCGCCCTCGGCGTGGTGCTCTACGAGCTGCTCACGCGCCGCCGCCTGTACCGCGAGAAGAGCGATCTGCTCACCATGCAGCGCATCACGGGCGAGGATCTGAAGCCGCCGTCGGCGCTGAACCCGGGCGTCGATCCCGAGCTCGATCGCATCGCCGCCGAGGCGCTCTCGAAAGGGCGCGACGAGCGCTATCGCTCCGCGGCCGATCTGTCCGAGGCCCTCGACATCTGGCTCGCGACCCAGGGGCACGCCGACTGCCGCTCCCAACTGCAGCGCTGGATGGAGGCGCACGCCGACAGCCTCGGCATCGGCGCCGACGGCGTGGAGGAGTCCTCGAGCGGCACGCCCGCCTGGGAGAAGAGCGGGGCCGAGGAGGTCGTCGCGGCCGCCCTCGAGGGCGATGAGGGCACGGTGTCGACGCCAGCCCTCGACCCGGCGCGCGACTCGCTGTCGGGCAAGCATCCGGTGATCAACACCGAGGATCTAGACGTCAGCACCTCCCGCCTCGATCCCATGCGCCCACCGACGACGAGCGCGGACGACCTCGTCGACAGCGTCGACGGCGGGCCGACGCAGCACATGCTCTCGAGCGACACGCAGGTGGTGCGCGGGCCGCCCCCCGACATCGATGGCGTCGGCCCGACGGCGGTGCACGAGATCGAGCTGCCGCCCGAATTGCTCGCCCGTCCGCGGCGCCCCATGGCCGCCATGGTGGGCGTGGTCACCGCGCTCTGTCTCATCGTCGCCGTCGTCGGCTTCTTCGGCATGCGCGACGCGAAGGCACCGGACACGGATCAGGTCGTCACGGTGCAGAGCGCGACCGGAGAAGGCGCCGTCCTGCCCATGGGCGACGGCGCCCCCGCGGGGCAAGCGGGCGATCCGGCGGACGCGACCGCGGCAGCGACGCCCGAGGGTGTGCAGAAGGACGGCCCGGTGGACGCTCCCGCCGCCCCGGAGGAGGCCCCGACGGGAGGCGCCACGGCCACCCCCAGCGAGCCTCCCGCGGCCGCGGAGCGGCTCAAGCTGCTCGTCGAGACGGTGCCGAGCGGGGTGCTCGTGGTCGTGGCCGGGGAGCCGCGCAAGGACTCGCCGGTCGAGGTCGAGCTCGACGCCGAGGACGGTGACGAGGTCGAGGTGCGCGCGATCTTCGCGGATCAGCCGCCGGTGACCCAGCGGGTGCGCCTGTCGTCGGGCCAGCGCAACGAGGTGCGGGTGCTCGCGAAGGTGAAGGCGAGCGTGCTCTCCGATCCGGCCGGGGCGCAGATCTTCGTCGGTGACAAGAACGTGGGCGCGACGCCGCGGCGCGAGCTGTTCCTGAGCCCGGAGCAGAAGATCACCGTCGCGCTCGTGAAGCCCGGGTACAAGCGCTGGACGCGGCAGCTGACCCCCACGGCGGGCGAGGATCTCGCCATCGAGGCGCATCTCGAGCGGGCGCCCGAGCGCCGCGAGTCCGCGCGCTCGTCGCCGACCCAGGCGCCCGCCTACGGCTCCTTGCAGGTGAGCTCCAAGCCCTGGGGCATCGTCTACGTCGACGGTAAGCGGGTCGGACCCACCCCGGTGCTGGTGCCGAAGGTACGGGCGGGCACGCGCAAGGTGCGCATCGTCAACAAGGACGACGGCTTCGGCTTCTCGAAGAGCACCACCGTCGACGTCAGAAAGAACCAGCAGTCCAACGTGGGCTTCGTGTTCGAGAAGAAGGGCGAGCGCTACGAGCTCGTGCGTCTGGTCCAGTAGCTCCCTCCCTGGCCCGGGACGAACCTCGTCGCGCGACGAGCGCAGACTCGCCTTGGCCCGTGCTAGCCTCCCTGCCGATGAGCACGTCCGAGCACACACAGACACGCACCGCCATGGTGGACGGCCAGGAGATGGGCGCCGACGAGGCCGCGGCCATCCACGAGGTGCGTGAGATCTTCGAGAAGTTCCGTAAGTCGCTCAAGACCATCGCGCTCTATCGGCACAACGTCGAGCGCTACAGCGAGTACCTCGCGCCCTTCTACAACGCGCTCGACGACTTCCTCTCGCGCAAGGGCACGCTCGAGCTGCGGCTCGAGCCCATCGCCTACAAGTACAAAAAGCACATCGTCTACGAGGACACCTCACGCGACGCCAACATCATCTACCCGTTCTTCCAGGCGGGGATCCGGCTGTTCATCTTCAAGTCGGGGCTGAGCGCCGACGAGCTCCAGCGCTTCTTGTTGTTGACCCTGGGTGATCCGACGTCGCGCGAGACGCGCGAGGACATCATCACGCGGCTGTGGAAGGCGGAGCTCGAGAACATCGAGTACATCGTCGTCGAGGGCTTCAAGGCCGCGCCCGATCAGGACGGTGAAGAGGTCGAGGTCGAGGTCGAGAAGGTCGTCGCCTACCTCTACCGGCAGCTGCAGTCGAACTCCGACGACGTGCTGCGCTTCGCGCGCCTCA
>CAYLZW010000106.1:0-7384 GCA_964388085.1 uncultured Myxococcales bacterium
CAGCGACGAGCAGGTGCTGCTGCTCTCGGATGTGTTCCCGACCGGCTACATGGGCGCGGAGCTGTGCGGCATCGAGCGTGGCGACGTCATCGCGGTGTGGGGCGCGGGACCGGTCGGCCAGCTCGCCATCGCGAGCGCGCGCCTGCTCGGCGCCGAGCGCGTCATCGCCATCGACCGCTTCGAAGATCGCTTGCGCATGGCGCTCGATCACGCCGGCGCCAGCGAGAGCATCAACTACGAGGACGAGAGCGTGTTCGAGGCGCTGCGCGAGATGACCGGCGGCCGCGGTCCGGACGCGTGCATCGACGCCGTCGGCATGGAGGCGCACGGACACGGCGCCGTGTTCGGCTACGACCGCGTGAAGCAGGCGATGAAGCTCGAGAGCGACCGCCCGACGGCGCTGCGCGAGGCGATCCTCGCGTGCCGAAACGGCGGCACGGTCTCGGTGGTCGGCGTCTACGGGGGCTTCGTCGACAAGTTCCCCATGGGCGCGGTCGTCAACCGATCGCTGACCATCAAGGCAGGGCAGTGTCACGTGCAGCGCTACATGCGTCGCTTGCTCGAGCACATCGAGCGCGGCGACATCGACCCGAGCTTCGTGTTCACGCACCGCATGGCGCTCGAGGACGCGCCGCGCGGATACGAGCTGTTCCTGCACAAGCAGGACGAGTGCATGAAGGTGGTGTTGAGCGTGTGAGCTCGCGAGGGGCCGCGCGCTCGGAGCTCAGCCGCCGAGCAGGTTCGGCAGCTCGAGGCCGAGCACCTTGGCGTCCTCGCGCGCGCGTTCGAGCCGCGCCTTGGCCGTGCGTCCCTTGGCGGGATAGGTCGAGAGCAGCGTCATGGCGTCGAGCACCTTGCGCTGCACCTTCTTGCCGTCCGCCCGGGGAAAGCCCTCCTTCAGGCGCAGCTTGGCCTCGGCGAGGCGGCGCGCGTCGTCGACGACCGCCAGCACGCGCGCTTGATCCTGCTCGAGCCACTCGCCGAGCGTGATGTCCCTCTCGAGGCCGAGCGCGTTGATGCCGAGGATGAAGGCGAATTTGGCGGCGAGCGCCAAGGAGAGCGCCTCCTGCGAGGGCAGCACCAGGCACGGCAAGGTGAGCGCCTCGTGGATCTGCGCCACGACGTCCGCGTGCCTGCCGTACACCTCGGTGGGGCCGCCGATCTCGACCGGGCGGCCGGCTTTCTTCGACAGCCAGACCACACAGACGGTGGGCTCGTCGAGGCCGAGCCCGCGCCACACGCTCGGGAACAGCTCGTTCTGCACGAGGATGACGTGCTCTCTGCGCTCTCTCGGCAGGCGCTCGATCGCGCCCGCCAGATCGTGCTCCCCCGTCGTCACCAGCACGGGCGCGTCGGGCTGCACGTCGTCGAGGCAGCGCTCGACGTCGGAGTCGCGGCGCAGCGGCGTGACGCGCCGGCTGGCGAGCAGCGCGCCCTCGCCAAAGAGCGTCCCGAGCTGACCGACCCCTACGAGCACGAGGTCTTTGGGGTGAAAGCCCACGCTAGACGTCCCTCGAGGGGCCTCGCCCCTTCGCGCACGAACCGATTGGCACACGTAGCGATTCGACGGCCCGGCGGCCCGCTCGCGGCCACGACGTCAGCCGAAGACCTCCTTCTTGAAGCGCGCGCGCTCGACGCCGAGCTCGTTCACGATGTCGTGCACGGTCTCCATGAAGCGCGGCTTCACCTCGCTGCCGGTCTCCTTCGCGCGCTCTTTGTCCCAGCGCGAGATGGCGGCGCCGCAGGCATAGACGTGCAGGCGCTGCGGGTCGTCGACGAGCGTCTTGACGAAGTCGAACGAGGGCCGGCCGCGGTGGTAGGTGGGGCCGAGGTGCGTGGCGTCCTCGCGCGTGACCAAGAAATGGCACTCGAAGCGCTGCGGATAGGCGCGCATGAGCGCCTCGAGCTGATCGCGCAGGATGATGTCGCTGATGGTCTTGTTCACGAACACCATGGTGTGCTTCACGCCGTCGTCGTCGCGGGTGAGGGCGTCCTTCACCATGGCGTAGTTCGGCACCACGCCCGAGCCGGCGACGAAGTGCAGCACCTGATCGCTCTTCGCCGGCAGATCCGCCGGCAGCACGTAGCTGCCGGAGAAGCCGCTGATGACGATCTCGCGTCCCTTCAAATTCCCCGACGCGAGCAGCGGCGAGATGAGCGGCGGGTACCTGTGCGTGCCCGGCTCGTACTCCTCGGCCTTCACCGTGATGGACACGCACTGCTCGGCCGGGATCGACGACATCGAGTAGGCGCGGATGCCCTCGCGTTTGCCCTTCATGGCCTCGAGGTATTCGATCCAGCGGTGCAGCTCGGGGAACTGGTGCGGGTCGATGGTGATGAACTGACCCGCCTTGTAGCCGCCGTGATCGCCCACGAAGATGTACAGCGTCGAGGTGTCGTGCGTGCGGCGAACCACATCGACGATGACGCCCTGCATCTTGCGGATGGTGCGCGCCGGGGCGATCGCGCCCGCTGCCTTCACCGACTCCTGCACGGGGGGCGCGCCCGGCACGAAGCGGCCGCTGGCGTCGCGCGGCGCCGCGGGTGCAGGCGCTGGCGGCGGCGCCGGATATCCGCCGGGCGGCGGCGGCGGAGGGGGCGGCAGCGTCCCGACCGGCGGCGGCGGCGGCGGGGGCACGGCCGGACGCGCGGGCACGATCGAGGGCGGCGCCGGAGGCGGCGGCGGGATCGGCGGCAAGCCCTGCGCGCCGGCAGGTGGCGGCGGCGGCACCGGGAACGGCGGCGGGGAGAGCGGCGCGGGCGTGCTCGGGGCAGGGCCGTCGACGGGGCGAGGCCGCGCGCTCGGGGCGGGCATCGTGTCGCGGCCGAAGCCCTGAGGCGGCGGCATGGTTCTGTCGTCGGCGTCGGACACGTGGATCTCCTGCGCTCTAGTGGATTCGGATACCGCGCCGGAGGAGCCACCTGCAAGCAAGCGACCTCGCCCGGCGCTGACAATCGCCCGTGGGCGTTCCTCGGGGGGCTGTTAGGGTCGGGGTGTCATGCCGCGTCCTCCCCATCGGGTCCTGTCTCTGTTTACGCCGGGCGGCCCCCCGGACGTCGATGGGCAGGCCGCGCGCGAGGGCGAGGGCGACGACGCGCAGCGTTCTTCCCATGAGCCGCGGCCCCAGAGCGTCAGCCAGCTCATGGGCTACGTCGGCCAGTTCGTGCGCCGCGAGTTCGTGCGCGTGTTCGTCGAAGGGGAGCTGTCCCAGATCAAGCCCTACGGGCAGCGCGCCTATTTTCGGCTGAAGGACCAGAACGCGTTCGTCTCCTGCGTCATCGGCGGCCCCACGCTCGCGCGCCTCGCCTTCGACCTCGAGGACGGCCTGTTCGTTCAGGTGCGCGGGCGGCTCAACGTCTTCCGCTCGCAGGTGCAGCTCGACGTCGCGCACATCGAGCCGGCGGGCATCGGCGCCCTCGCGCTCGCGTTCGAACAGACGAAGCAAAAGCTGGCGGCCGAGGGCGTCTTCGACTCGGAGAACAAGCGCCCGCTGCCCCTGCTCCCGCGCACGGTCGGCATCGTGACCTCGAAGCGGGGCGCCGCGGTGCGTGACATGCTGAAGGTGCTGCGCCTGCGCATGCCGGGCGTGTCGATCCTCCTGTCCCCGACGAGAGTGCAGGGCCGGGAGGCTGCGCCCGACATCATCGAGGCGCTGCTCCGCCTTGACCGCAGCCGGCGCTGCGACGTCATCCTGCTCGGGCGCGGCGGCGGCTCGCTCGAGGACCTGTGGGCGTTCAACGACGAGCATCTCGTGCGCGCCATCAAGCGCTGCACGACGCCGGTCATCGCGGCCGTCGGGCACGAGACGGACACCACGCTCACCTGCCTCGCCGCCGACCTGCGCGCCGCGACGCCGAGCCACGCCGCCGAGAGCGCGGTGCCGGTCCTGACCGACCTGCTGCGGCGCATCGCGCGCGACGCCGTGCACCTCGAGCAACGCACGCGCGCTCACATCGACCGCGCCCACCTGCGCCTACGGCGCGCGGAGAAGCGGCTCGGTGATCCGTCCTCGCTGCTGCGGCCGGCCGAGCGCCGGCTGACGAGCGCGTCCCTTCAGCTCGAGGAGGCGCTCGAGCGGCGGCTTCGTCGCGACCGGGCGCGCCTCGAGGCGCTGAGCGAGCGCCTCGCGCACAGGGCGCCGGACCGCACGCTGCAGGAGCGCCGCCAGCGCACCGTCGAGCTGAAAGAGCGCCTGCTGCACGCCTCGCCGCGGGGCGCGCTGGTTCAGGAGAAGCGCCGCCTCGAGCGCGCGCGCGAGCGGATGACGAGCGCGAGCGTGCGCCGGCGGGCGGACGCGCGCCGCGCCCTGGTCGAGCGCGCCGCCAAGCTGCACGCGCTCTCGCCGCTGGCCGTGCTCGATCGCGGCTACGCGCTCGTGCGCCACGACGACGACGAGCGCGCTGTCGTGCGCTCGAGCAGCGCGCTCTCGCCGGGCGACCGCCTGCGCGTGCGCCTCTCGGACGGCGAGGTGCGCGCCGAGGTGAGCGGGCACCTCGACGACGCGGACGGAGAGAGCGCCCCTGCCGCCGAATCGGATGTTGACACCTCCACCGGCAAGGTCGAATGACCGGAGCGCGCAAGAGGGTCCGGGAGAAGCAGCACATGGCCAACGCGGAGAAGCCGGAAGCAGAGGAGCCCTTCGAGGAGCTCATGAAGCGGCTCGAGCGCATCGTGGGAGAGCTCGAGGGTGGCGAGCTGCCGCTCGAGAAGAGCCTCGCGGCCTACGAGGCGGGCGTCGGCCTCGTCCGGCGCGCGCAGGGCCGCCTCGATCAGATGGACCGCCGCCTCGAGGAGCTGAAGGCAGACGGCAGCACGGCGCCGCTCGCGCCCCTTGACGACGACGGCGCTTGAGATGCTGCAGCAGGATGCGTCCGGAACGCTGGAGGCGCTCGCGCCGCTGCTCGCGGAGATCGAGCGCCGCCTGCTTAGCAGCCTCGAGAGCGCGCGCGATCGGAACGGCGCCCGTCCACCCGAGAAGCTCGCGGAGGCCATGGGCTACATGCTGCTCGCCGGCGGTAAGCGCCTGCGCCCGCTGCTCGTGCTCGAGAGCGCGCACGCGGTCGCGCACGACGACGATCGCGCGCGCGCGCGCGAGCTCGCCTTCCCGGCCGCCATCGCGGTCGAGTACGTGCACACCTACTCCCTGATCCACGACGACCTGCCCGCGCTCGACGACGACGACCTGCGCCGCGGCCGGCCGACGCTGCACGTGAAGTACGACGAGGCCACGGCGATCCTGGCCGGCGACAGCCTGCTCACGGACGCCTTCGGCTTCGTCGCGCAGGCGGAGCGAAACGGCGCCGAGCAATGTCTCGAGCTCGCGCGCGCGGCGGGCAGCGCCGGCATGGTCGGCGGGCAGTGGGAGGACATCGGCAACGAAGGCCAGTCGGGCGCCGTGCTCGCGGACACGCTCGAGGCCATTCATCGACGCAAGACCGGGCGGCTGTTCGTCGCCTCCTGCGCGCTCGGCGCGCACGCGGTGGGGGCGACCGCTGCCGTCGTCGAGAAGCTCTCGGCCTACGGGGCGTCCTTCGGGCTGGCGTTTCAGATCGCCGACGACGTGCTCGACGTCGTCGGCGCGGTCGAGGAGCGCGGCAAGCGACAGGGCGGCGACGTGGCCCACGAGAAGCTCACGTACGTGCGCGCCTACGGGCTCGAGGGCGCCAGGCGCCGCGCGCTCGACGAGGCCGACAAGGCGGCGGCGCTGGCGTCGTCGTTCGGGCCGCACGCGGAGAGCCTGGTCCGCCTGGCGCGCTTCGCCGCCGAGCGCACGCGCTGAGACCCCGAAGCCATCGCGTGGCGCTTCACTCCTGCTGGAACAGCCAGGAGAGCTGCGTGTGCGGGCCGAGCTCGTCGATGACGTGACGGCGGAAGCCGCGCTTCAGCTTGGTGGCGAGCTGACCCATGCGCTGCTTGGAGACGCCGTAGCGCTTGCCGAGGTCGACGAGGCTGGTGGGGTCGTCGCTGACGAGGTGCTCGCGCCAGACGGCGAGATCGCGCTCGTCGTCGATGGTCTCCTCGAAGCGGCGCACGAGGTGGGCGACCAGCTCGCTCATCTCGAGGCTCGAGGCCTGCAGCTCCGGCGAGCCGGTGTCGCCGGCGATCATATCGCTCAGCGTGCCGCCGTCGTCGTCGCCGATGGGCGCGGACAGGCTGGCCTCGCGGCCGTCGAGGCGGGAGACGATGCGCTCCACCTCGGCTCTGTCCTCGCCGACCACCTCCGCGATGGCGTCGATGGTCGGCTGCTTCCCCTCGGCGAGCAGCTGGCGGCGGATCTTCGGTAGCTGGAAGTAGAGCTTGCGGCCGGCCCTCGTCGTCCCTGTGTGAATGACGCGGCCGTGCGTCATGAGGAACTTGGTCAGCTGCGCGCGGATCCAATAGACCGCGTAGGTACCAAAGCGCGTGCCCTGGTCGGGATCCCAGCGCTGGGACGCGATGGCCATGCCCGTCGACGCCTCCTGCACGAGGTCCATGATGTTGGTCCAGGCTCGGCGGTACTGGTGCGCCATCTTGATCGCGAGCCGCAGGTTGTGCACCACGAGCTTCTTGGCGGCGTCGGGGTCGGCGTGATCGCGCACCTTCAGCCCGAGCGCGCGCTCCTGCTCCTCGGTGAGGCGCGGCATGCTGGTCGCGTGCCGCACGAAGGCCTGGTAGAGGTCCCGCACCTCGCGGGACTCGCGCTGCGCCGGCTCGTCGTCGCCGAAGTCGGGCTCCTTGACCCACTCGCCGCGATCGCCCTCGAGGCGCACGGCGCGGCGCCGCGCGAGGCCGGGCCCGGCGTCCATGTCGACGACCGGACCCTCGGCCGCGTCGCCCTCGTCGCTGCCTTCGCCGTCCCGCCAGCCCTCCTCGCCCGCGATCTCGCCCTCGAGCGAGCGCCCCTCGAGCTCGTCAGCCTCGTAGACGTTCATGCCGGGCGCGTTCTCGAGCTCGTCTTCTTCCGGGCGTGCCATGCACCCGCTTTAGACGAGTCGCGGCCGCTCTGAAAGGCGCCTCCCCTCGCGATGCACGCGGCTGCGATGCTTGCACACGAGATCCTGCTAAGGTGCGCCTCGTGATTGAGCTCTACCACGTCGTCAAGCGCTACGAAGGCGCCGACAAGGCCGCGCTCGACGACGTCAACCTGAAGATCGGCAAGGGCGAGCTCTGCCTGCTCACCGGACCGAGCGGCGCGGGCAAGACGACGCTCTTGCGCCTGTTGTTCTGCGCCGAGACCCCCACGCGCGGCCAGGTGATGATCGGCGGCAAGAACGCCGCGCGCATGCGGCGCCAGGAGATCCCCTACCTGCGCCGCAACATCGGCTTCGTGTTCCAGTCCTTCAACCTCTTCGCCTCGCTCACTGCACAGCAGAACGTCGCCCTCCCGCTGCGTCTCGACGGCGA
>CAYLZW010000106.1:7394-17616 GCA_964388085.1 uncultured Myxococcales bacterium
GTGTGGTGTTCCAGGACTTCAAGCTGCTGCCCGAATACACCGTGCTCGAGAACGTCGGCCTCGCGCTCGAGGTGCAGGGGCGCCTGCCGGAGGTCGTGCGCGAGAAGGCGACCGCCATCGTTCAGCAGGTGGGCCTCGGCCATAAGCTGCAAAAGCCCTGCGCCAAGCTCTCGGGCGGTGAGCAGCAGCGCGTCGCCATCGCGCGCGCGCTCGTCACAGACCCCGCCATCCTGCTCGCCGACGAGCCCACCGGGAACCTCGACCCCGAGCGCTCCGAAGACATCATGGAGCTGCTCTTGAAGGCGAACGCGCGCGGCACCACGGTCATCGTCGCCACGCACGATCCGGCCATCATCGAGCGCTATCGTCGTCGTCACATCGGGCTCGCCGACGGCAAGGTGGTGCAGCCGTGAGCGTGGCGCTCTTGCGCGTGTTGCTGCGCCAAGGCGTGCGCAACATCCGTCACGGCGGCCTGCCGTTCTTCTTCGCGACCTTGATGACCGCGCTCGGGCTGTTCGGCCTCGCGACCTTCGGCACCGTGCTGCTCAATTTCCAGCGCATCGCCGACACGGTCGGTGAGAGCGTCGGCGCCGTCATGTTCCTCGACGTCGACGGCGCGCTCGCGGCCGAGGAGGTGCGCGCGCGCGCGCGCCAGGTGCCCGGCGTGGCCGGCGCCAAGCTCGTCACGCCCGAGGCGGCCATGGTGCGCGTCAAGCGCGCGCTCGGTGACGCCGGCGGCTTCCTGGTCGAGGGCGCGGAGGGCGTCGGGCTCGGCTGGGTCATCGAGGTGACGCCGGACCTCGGCGCCGGCGCCTCGGCGCGCTCGCTCATCGACGCGCTGACCGCCCTCGACCACGTCGACGAGGTCATGCACCCGGGGGGGGAGGTCGAGCGCGCCAAGGCGCTCATGCGCCTGTTGCGCGGCGCCGGGCTGTTCCTGGCGGTGCTCATCGGCATGGTCACGCTCATCGTCGTCAGCAACACGGTGAAGCTGACCTTGTTCGCCCGCCGCGACGAGATCGGCATCATGAAGCTCGTCGGCGCCACGGACGCCTTCGTGCGCGCGCCGTTCTTGTTCGAGGGCCTCGTGCAGGGGCTGACCGGCGCGTCGCTCGCCCTCGGCGCGCTCTATCTGCTGCACGCCACGCTCGCGCAATTCCTCAAGGTCGCGCTCTCGGGCGCGCTCGGCGCGTTCGTGCTCGAGCCGCTGCCGCTCGAGGGCGCCGCGTGGATCCTCGTCGGGGGCGCCTTCCTCGGCGTGTTCGGCGCCGCCATCTCGCTCGGCCGCTTCTTGAAGGTCTGATGAGCGCTGAGGTTCATTCCGTGCCACCGACCGGCGACCGCATGACGTCGAGCAGAGCGGCACGGAAACAGCTGCGCTCCCGCCGCCCTGGGCTCGCCGCCTTCGTCCTGCTGGGGGCGCTGCTCATGGCGCCGCCGGGCCGCTCGCAGGCGGCGCAGGACGCTCGCGCGGAGCTCGAGGCGCTCAAGCACAAGCTCGACGAGAAGCGGGCGGCGCTGCGCAACCTCGACGACAAAGAGCGCTCGCTCATCGTAGCCGTGGGCGAGCTCGACGAGACCCTGGCGGCGCTCGAGGAGCAACACCGCCGCGCCAAGCAGCACGAGGACGAGCGCCGCGCCGAGCTCGAGCGCGTGGTGGCGGAGCTCGCGCGCGACGAGGCCCGCCTCGCCGAGGTGAACGGCCGCCTCCTGCGCCGCCTGCGCGCGCTCTACGTGCTCGGCGAAGGCGGCGGCGTGCGCGCGCTCATCGGCGCGGAGTCCTTCGAGGACCTCAGCTATCGGCGCCGGCTGCTCGAGACGCTGGCCAAGAACGACGTCATCCTCGTCCAGGAGCACGCGCGCGCGAAGCGGAACGTGCTCGAGCGGCGCGCCCTCGAGTCCGCCCTCTTGCTCGAGGCCGAAGAGGTGCGCCGGCGCCTCGAGGAGCAACGCGAGCTGCTCTCGGTCACGCGCGCCGAGCGCAGCGCCGCCATCGCGCGCATCGACGCCGAGAAGGAGCTGCACGTGCGCGCCGTGAAGGAGATCGTCGAGCGCCAGCGCGAGCTCGGCGCTCTCGTGCAGCGCGTCTCCCGGCGCCGCGGTCATAAGGTGAAGCGGAGCGGCGTGCTCAAGGAGGGCCTCTCCTGGCCCGTGCACGGCACGCTCATCCGTCGCTTCGGCGTCATCCGCGAGAAGGGCACCGGCGCGCGCCTCGTCTCGAACGGCATCCACATCCGCGCGCCGCTCGGCACGCCGGTGCTCGCCGCGGCCGAGGGCACCGTCGTGTACGTCGGCTGGCTGCGCGGCTTCGGCCGCATCGTCATCGTCGACCACGGCGAAGGGCACCACACGCTGCAGGCGCACCTCGGACGCACCGTCGTCGAGCAGGGCCAGACGGTGGCGCGCGGCGAGACGCTCGCCGTCGTCGGTGACACCGAGAGCCTGAACGGCCCGAAGCTCTACTTCGAGTTGCGATCCAATGGCCGCGCTGTCGATCCCGAGCCGTTCCTGCGCTGATTGGCGGGCGCCGCGTCACGCGAGCGCGACGTCGAGGATCATCATCAGCGCGAAGCCGATCATGAGGCCGAGCGTCGCCTTGCCCTCCGCCCGCTCGCGGTGCGACTCCGGGATGATCTCGTCGCTGACCACGAACACCATGGCGCCGGCCGCGAAGGCGAGCATGAGCGGCAGCACGGCGCTCGCGAGCTGGGCGCCGAAGAAGCCGACCAGCGTGCCGAGCGGCTCGACGAAGCCGCTCAGCGCGGTGGCCGCGAGCGCGTGCGTGCGCGAGTAGCCGGCGCTCACCATGGCGATGGCGACGACGAGCCCCTCGGGGACGTTCTGCGCGCCGAGGCCGATGGCGAGCGCGAGGCTGTCGCTGACGTCGCCCGCGCCGAAGGCCACCCCGATGGCGAGCCCCTCGGGGAAGTTGTGGATGGTGATGGCGATGACGAACAGCCACATGCGCGAGATGTGCTCGCTCTCGTGACCCTCGTGCCCCACCGCGAAGTGCTCGTGGGGCACATATTTGTCCGCCAGCGACACGAGCCAGCCGCCCGCGAGGAAGCCCGTGACGATGAGGGCGAGCGCGAACGTCACCCCCTCGGGCCGCGACGCCGCGCGGGTGAGCGCCGGCAGCAGGAGCGAGAACGCGCTCGCGGCCAGCATCACCCCGGCGCCGAAGCCGAGCAGCGTCCCCTCGACGGAGCGCTTGATGGACGAGAACACGACCGCGGGCGCGCCGCCGAGCGTGGTGGCGACGCCGCCGGCGAGCACGCTGGCGATCAGGGCGTCTCCAAGGGTGGCGGGCTCGGTCATGGGCACTCCTCGGCCGCTCGGCGCACGCGGCGGCGCGGCGGCCATGGTCGCCCGGATCTTCGCAGAGGAGCGAAAACTTCGCTCGGCGGTGAGTCGTGCGCGACGGCGCGGCGCGCGTGGCTGACGCGCGCGGCGATGAAGCGATGAGAGGCGCCATCAGCGGCAGCGCGCGTCCTCGTCCATGCAGCGATCCACCACCAGCACGGCCTCTCCGCCTTCGGGCCGCACCACGTCGAGCATGATGTCGTGCGTACCGGGCGGGAAGGTCGCCTCGACGAGCGCGGTCGTCCCCGGGCAGGCAGGGGCGCTGCCGTCCGGCGTCGAGAGGCGCACGCGCGCGCCCTCGTAGCCGACCGCCACGAGCCGGAGCGGCGTCGACTCTTCGAGCGTCAGGCGGTAGCTGACGCGCTTCGCCTCGCCGTCGCCCTCCTGACAAGCGGCCGCGAGGCTCACGTCGCTGCCGCGCCGCGACGGGCCGTGCATGTCGCCAAAGGGCAGGGCGCCGAGGAGGTAGGGCTCGTGTTCGCTGCCGTCACCCTCGAGGGGGGGCGCGCCCTCCTCGTCGAGCGCGGTCTCCGGCTCGTCGTCGCGCGTCACCCGCCACACGCGATCGAGCGCCTCGAGCGTCAGCAGGTTGCGCAGGTTGTAGCCGAGCTCGAGACCCTCCTCGTCGAAGTTGCACAGCCTCACGTAGTCGGCGCTCGGGTGCACGCCGTCGTCCCTCAGCCCTTCGTTCGGCAGGTTCTCCATCTCGCGGTAGTAGTCGACGAACGGGATCTGCCGGTGCTCGGCCAGCGCACGCAGCAGCACGTTGTAGGTGGGCAAGAGCTGCCGGAGCTCGGTGGAGCGGCCGCGATAAGGCGGGATGGAATAGAGCACTGGAATGACCCCATGCGCGAGATGCCAATCGAGCAGGTCACGCATGTGCCTCGACATCCATTCATATTTGAAGTCGGCCGCCGCGGTCGCGCCGCCGTACTGCATGTCATTGGTGCCGTACATGACGAGGGCGTAGCGCGGCGTCATGACGGCCTTCTCCTGCGCCACCGGCGGCGGATCCCCGTCGAGCGCCCAGCGCGCCGTCATGCTGACCCGGGTGGCGAGGCTCGTGCGCGCGAAGGGAGTGTGCCCCTCGATCTCAGTCGCCCGGAAGTGCTCGAGCACGTCGCGCAGCGCGCCGTGGCCGGTGTCGTCGAGGTCGAGCTCCTCGGTCTCGAAGCAGTGCAGGAACTCGTGCGTCGCCGAGATGGAGTCGCCCACCTTCATGAAGCTGTCGTCGCGCAGCGCCGGATCGATCTCGGCAAGCGCGCGCAGCCGCGCCGCCACCGAGCAGGTCAGCGGCGAGTGCGTCGCGTCGCTCGGATAGCGGACGTGCTCGGCACACAGCTCCGCGCAGGTTTCGCTCTCGAGGCAATCCTCCTCGACGACACCCACGGCCGGGGCGGGGCGCTCCGCGCGCTCGTCGCACCCGCCGCAGCCGGCGGCGGCGCTGCCCGACGTCGTGGGCGAGCAAGCGAGGGACATCAGCAGGAAGGCAAGGGCTGCGTTGACTCTCGTCATTCGGCGTTCGCTCCGTTTGGAGGCTGTGCGATCGAAGCAACGTGCCAGCTTGCGTCGGCCGCTCCGGCGCGCGGCGCCGGCCCTCCAAGGGCATCGCCGCGGCCCCTTGACCGTCCCCGAACACAGCGAAACGCTCGCCACCGGGTCGCGCGCGAGGGTTGCAGCGCAGCCTGCCGGTCAGCGAGACCCACGGGGAAGAGAGCATGAAGTCGCACCCGAGCGATCCCGAGGTGGAGCGCCCCGAGAGCCCGACATGAGCGGCGCGCTGCTGCTGCTCTCGCTGCTCGCGGCGCAGGCCGAAGCGAGCGAGCCGCCCCCGAAGGCGCGCGTGCTGCTGATGGATCTGGCGTCGACGACGGTGCAGCCCTCGTTCGCGCGCTCCATGAGCGGCGTGCTGGCCTCGACGCTGTCGCGCTACGAGCGGCTCGACGTGCTCTCGAACGAGGATGTCCGCCGCGCCATCGCGCTCGAGGGGGAGAAGCAAGCCGTGGGCTGCCAAGCGGACGCCTCCTGCCTCGCGGAGATCGCGCAGGCCATGGGCGCTGAGCTGGCGCTGTTCGGCGACGTCGAGAAGATCGAGGGCCGCTACGTGCTGAACCTCAACCTGCTCGACGTCACGGCGGTGAAGTCGCAGGGGCGCGTGACCGTGCAGGGGGGCACGTTCGACGAGCTGTCGGACGCCGCGGCCACCGGCCTGCGCGAGCTGCTCGCTCCCACCTACGCGGCGCGCGGGTGGACGCTGCCCGCCGCGGGAGCTGTGGCGCCCCCGGCGCCGGCCTCGTCGCTGCCGCTGTGGCTGCTCGGCGCGGGCGGCGTCGCCGCGGTCACGGGAGCCGCCGTCGCCCTCGTCGGCATCGTACCGTGGGGCCTGTACGCCGACGCGCGCGGCCGCGCCCTCGCCGCAGCGCAAGACGCGCAGGGCGCGGACAAAAGCACGGCGCTGGCGGCGCTGGCCGACGCGAAGAAGGCCCAGGCCGACGCCGCGGGCGCCGCCGCGATGTGGTCCTGGGGCCTGCCGTTGGCCGTCATCGGCGGCGTGGTGCTCGTCGGGGGTCTCGCCGCGGCGGCGGCGGGCGGCGCGCTCCTGGCGCTGGAGGGCGAATGACCGAGGTGCTTGCTTCCGGCCCGCGCGGGTACGCGATCGTCGGCGCCGCGCTGCTCAGCGTCGTCCTCCCCTTGGGCTGCCTCGAGGCCATGCCGACCTTCGGCGCGGCCTGCGCCAGCCACGAAGACTGCGACGCGCTCGGCGTCTGCTTCGACGGCGCGTGCGTGCCGAGGGACTTCCCCGGGCTCGAGCTCGGTGATGACGACGGCGGCCCCACGCTTGACGCGGGCGGGGACGACGACGCGGGGCCGCTCGACGCCGGCTTCGACGCGGGGCCGCTCGACGCCGGCTTCGACGCGGGACCCATCGACGCCGGTGACGACGACGCCGGCGTGAGCGAAGACGCGGGAGCGAACGACGCCGGCGACGACGACGCGGGGCCGCTCGACGCCGGCTTCGACGCGGGACCTCAGCCGGTGTGCGGCGACAACGTCGTCGAGGGCGACGAGCAATGCGATTGGGGCGACGGCCGCAACGGTGTCGGCGAGACCCCCTGCACCGGCGCGTGCACGTTCGACCTCTCGTCGCCGCGACGGGTGAACCTCGATCCCCTCGGCGGTCAGCAGAGCGGCCAGGTCTCCGGCTACGCGCAGATCTCGGCCGACGGACGCCACGTCGCCTACATGAGCGACTCGCTCGACGTGAGCAACGCGGCCACCGAGGGGCGCGATCCCATCGTCCGCGTGGTGTTGCTCGACCTCACGACCGGCAGCACCGTCATCGTCAACGAGGGGGCCAACGCCAGCGCGTCGAACCCCTCGCTGTCGGCGGACGGAGACGTCGTGGTCTTCGACTCGACCGCCACGAACCTCGGCGCCGACACCGACACGAACGGCACCAGCGATGTGTACGCCTACCGCCGGTCGACGGGCGAGCTCTTGCTCGTCAGCAAGAGCCCCACGACGAACGCGGCGGCGAACGGCGCCTCGTTTCGCGGCAGGGTCGACGCGTCCGGCCAAACGGTCGTGTTCATGTCGAACGCCACCGATCTCGTCGCCGGGACGCCGAGCCGCTTCGAGGTCTTCCGGGCCGATCTCGACGCGCCGGCGGACATCGTCCACGTCAGCACCAACGAGACCGGCGGGCTCCTGAACGAGCACTCCGAGAACCCCGTCATCTCGGGCGACGGCTCCACGGTCGCGTTCTACATGTACGCCAGCGACTTCTTCGGCACGGACAACAACGGCAGCCCGGACACCGTGTTCATCGACGAGCAGCGCGGCTACGCCAGCCGGCCCCCGGCAGGCGGCGAGGCCGACGGCGCGTCCTATGTCGAGAGCATCTCGCACGACGGCGGCCTCATCGCGCTGCGCACGACGGCGGCGAACCTCTCGGGAGGCAGCTTTCAGCAGTCCGTCTTGTTCGAGAAGGCGACCGGCCAGATCCACCGCATCGCGTGGAGCGCCGGACAGGCGCCGAACGCGGTCAGCACCGGCGCGTTCGTGTCGGGCGACGGCCGCTACGTGGCGTTCAACAGCGGCGCGACGAACCTGGTGACGGACGACAGCAGCGTCATCGATGTCTATGTCCGCCGGGTAGAGGGCTTCTCGACCAGCGGTCTGCCGACGCGGGTGACGGCGTACAACGACGGCGCGGGTGTTCCCGTGATGCCATACGACGGCGCCGTCATCCTGTTCACCTCGAAGGCGTCGAATATCGTGCCGAACGACACCAACGGCTACCACGACATCTTTCTGGTGCGGAATCCGCTCTATCCCTGATGGGGTTCCAATCGTCACCCACGTCGGTGGCGCGCTCGCTCAAATCCATTTCGTCACCACCACCTCGATATCGCCCTGTCCGCGCTTGTCGAGCACCTCGATGGCCGCGTCGCCGTCGCCCGCACGGCGCAGCAACAGATCGACGCTGGCGTCCTTCACCTTCAGATCGCGGATGCGCAGCCAGTCCATCCACGCCGGCAGGCGCGGCCGATCGAAGCGCAGGCGCCGATCACCGGCCTCGATGGCGAGCCCGAGGCACGCCTGCAGCATCATCAGCACCGCGCCGGCGGCCCACGCCTGCGGCGCGCAGGCGACAGGGTATTGCGTCGGCCCCTGGCGCGGGCGGCGCACGAAGCCGCAGAACAGCTCCGGGATGCGGTGCAGCTCGACGTTGAGGCTCACGTCGAACAGCGAGGACAACAGCTGCAGCGCCTCCTGCTTGTAGCCGTAGCGCGCCATGCCCGCGGCGATGAGCGCGTTGTCGTGCGGCCACACCGAACCGTTGTGGTAGCTCATGGGGTTGTAGCGCGCCTCCCCCTCGGCGAGCGTGCGGATGCCCCAGCCCGAGAACAGCGACGGGCTCATCAGCGTCTCGACCGCGCGGCGCGCGTGCTCCGGGGAGGCGAGCCCGGCGAAGAGCGCGTGCCCCGCGTTCGATGCGCGCACGGCGCAGGGCCGCTTGTCCTTGTCGAGCGCGATGGCGTAGGTGCCGATCTCCTCACAGAAGAACGCTCGCTCGAAGCGATCCTTCATGTGGCGCGCCTTGCCCATGAGCTGCGAGGAGCGCATGACGTTTCCGGTCGCGGCGGCGAGGTGCGCGCCGGCCACGCGCGCGCCGAAGGCGTAGCCCTGCACCTCGCACAAGGCGACCGGCGGCTCCACCAGCCGGCCGTCGGCGTAGAAGATCGAGTCCGCGGAGTCCTTCCAGCCCTGTTGCAAGAGGCCGTGCTCGGAGCGGCGCGCGTACTCGATGAACCCGTCACCGTCGAGGTCGCCGTGCGTGTCGAGCCAGCGGAGTGCCGCGTCGAGGTTTGGCCACAGCGCGCGCACGGTGTCGATGTCGCCCGTGCGCTGCAGGTACTCGCCCGCCAGCATGACGAACAGCGGCGTGGCGTCGACGGTGCCGTAGTAGCGCGCGAAGGCGTGCTCGTGCAGGCGCGCCATCTCCCCGCCGCGGCTCTCGTGCAGGATCTTGCCCGGCTCCGCGTCGTCGGCGTTGCTGCCCTCGGTGGCCTGCGTCGCCGCCAGCGTCTTTAGCACCCCGCGCGCGATGCTCGGATCGACCCAGAGCATCTCGAGCGCGGTGATGATGCCGTCGCGGCCGAAGATGGTGCTGTACCAGGGCACGCCGGCGTAGGGATAGGGGCCGTGCTCCGTCTGCGTCACCATCATGTACAAATCGGCGAAGCTGCGCGTCATCCAGGCGTTGAAGCGCTCGTTCGACGACGTCACCTCGCACGAGGACGAGAGCCCGCGCTGCACCACGCTCGCCGCCGCGTCGCGCGCCTCGGCGAAGCCCTTTCGCTGCGGCTTGTGCGGCAGGCTCGGCTCGTCGCTCTCGCAGGCGATGCTGATGTGCAGCGTCTCGCCCTCGCGCGGGTCGAGCTCGAGCTCGTAGCCGAGGCTGTTGCGGACGACGGTCGCGGGGGCCGGCGCGCAGGTGACGCGCGTCCGGCGCGCGACGCCGTCGAGACCGTCGTAGCGGAACAGCACGCCCGTGGGCGTCGCTTCGGGAGGCCAGCAGGTGCCGCGGCGCAGGCGGTGCATGCCGCGCACCTCGAAGATGTCCGCGAAGTCAGCCTCGAGCTCCAAGGTAAGGCGCAGCGCGACCGGGGCGACGCCGTGGTTTGTGACGCGCACGCGCTCGTAGCAGACGCCGTCGTGCAGCACCGTGGTGCGGAGCAGGTGCAGCGTGTCCGCCGTCAGGCGCACGCCGCGCTCGTCCTCGACGATGGGGTTTGTCAGGTCGACGCTCAGCGTGGAGTTGTCCTCGGTGACCGTCGAGCTCAGCAAGAGCGGTGGCCGCCCCTCGACGCTGAGGGCGAGCGCGGACAGGTGGCGCGTGCCGGAGCGATAGATGCCGTGCCCGCCGCCCTCGTCGGGCCGCGCGTCACCGCGGTGGTTGAAGACCGCGAAGGTGTCGTTGTGCTTGAGGACGCGCGTCTTCTCGGGTGTGAGCTCAGACGCCGGCAGGACCGGACAGGAAGTGACCGTCCGGCGCGTCTCGCCCTCGCTTCGCTCCGGCAAGGAGGTCATGTACGGGCTCCATCTGCAAAAGCGAGCGGTAGAGGCGCAAATAGTCGTCGGTCATTCGCTCCACGGTGAAGCGACGCTCGAACGCCGCCCGACAGGCGCTGCGGGAGAGCGCGTGCAGGTCGTTCACGGCGGCAACGGCGTCCTCGATCGAGTCGACGACGCGTCCGCTCAGGCCGTCCTCGATGACCTCCGGCACCGCGCCCTGCGGCCAGGCGATGACGGGCGTGCCCGACGCGAGCGCCTCGATCATCACGAGGCCGAA
>CAYLZW010000107.1:0-17249 GCA_964388085.1 uncultured Myxococcales bacterium
TCCGAGCGCATCTTCGAGTGGGAGCGCGCGTACAAGCGCTTCGAGGACCACCACTGGGTCGTCATCGACGCCAGCGAGGACGAGCTGCGGCGAATGGAGCGCGCACTCGTCGAGCGCGAGGCGCGGGAGAAGGAGCTGCGCGAGCGCTGGACGTGGGCCGAGAGCTCCCTCGCGCTCGAGCAGCAGCGTCACGCCGAGACGCGCGCGGCGCTGTTCGCCGCGGGGCACGAGCGCGCCGAGGAGGTGCGCGCCACGGAGCGCCGCTGGCGGGAGGCCTACGAGCGCGAGCGCACGCTGCGCGTAACGCTGCGCGACGAGGGCGAGCGCCGCGAGCTCGCCGTCACCGAGCTCGAGGAGCAGCTCCATCGGCACGCGACCCTGCTCGCCTGGCTCGAGGGTGAGCGTCGTCGTCAGATCGCCGAGATGGCGAGCGCCGAACGCGTCGCCAGCGGCGAGCTCGCGAAGGTGCGGGACGAGCTGCGCGGCGCGTCGCGGGAGCGCGACGAGCTCGAGGCCGTGCTCTCGCGCGAGCGGGCGCTCGGCGAGGCGGCGATCGCCAAGCTCTTCGAGGACAACAAGCGCGAGCGCATCATCTCGCGGCAGCAGATCCTCGTGCGCGATGAGCGTCTCTCGGAGCTCTCCGACGAGGTCGAGCGCCTGTCCGAGACGCTGCAGCAGGTCAGCGAGCAGCTCGGCGAAGAGGAGGCGCACCACGCCGCCGAGCGCGATCGCGCCGACGAGCTCGAGCGCGCGCTGGCGGACAGCGAGGCGCAGGCCGCGACGGACAACGAGCGTAACGCGCTCGAGATCTCGTCGCTGTCCGCCGAGCGCGAGCGCCTCGCGCGCGAGCTCGACGACCAGACCCAGCGGCTCACGGAGGTGCGGCAGGAGCTCGACGACGAGCGCCGGGCGCGTCAGGTGGAGCGCCAGGAGAGCTCGCTCGCCCTCGAGCGCAAGGAGAGCGAGCTGCGCGAGCGCGTCGCCCGCGTGGCGGACCTCGAGCGGGACATCGACAACGCGCGGGACGACATTCAGCAGCTGCGCGGCACGGTGACGGCGCGGGACGAGCGCATCGGCGAGCTGCTGACGAGGGTGCGGCAGAGCGACGAGTCCATCGTCCGGCTCGAGGCCCAAAACGATCGCCTGACGACGACGGTGGCCGAGCAGAAGGCGGAGATCGAGGCGCGCACCGAGCGCGAGACGACGCTCGAGCACAAGCTCGATGAGCAGGAGCGCGAGGTCGAGGCCCTCGAGGGCCGCGCCGCCGAGCTCGGCGACAAGCTGCGCGAGGCCGAGGCCGAGAAGCGCCGCACCGAGACCACGCTCGACGACACGCGCGCCCAGCTCGACGGCGAACGCGAAGGACACGCCGCGACGCGCGGCGCGCTGCAGGAGCGCGAGCAGGACGTCTCGCGTGAGCGGGAGACGTCCGCGGAGCTCCGCCGGGAGCTGTCGGCCGCGCGCGCCGAGATCGAGGTGGGCGCGACGCTCGTCGAGGAGCTGCAGGGCACCGTGCGCTCGTTGGAGGTGTCGGTCGAGGAGCTGCGCGCGGGCATCGTCGAGCGCGATCAGGGCCTGGCCGAGGGGCGCAGTCAGATACACGAGCTCACGCAGCGCGCCGCGGACCTCGAGCGCGACCTCGGGAACGCGCGCGCGAAGGGCGCCGAGCTCGAGAGCGAGCTCGTGCGCGAGCAGGCGGCGCACCACGCCGCGCGTGGCCAGCACGAGGAGCTCTCACGTCAGCACGCGGAGCTCACGCAGGAGCACCACGCGGCCGAGGAGCGCGTCCTCGAGCTCGAAGGCGCCAAGGCTGAGCTCTCCACCAAGGTCGCCGGACAGGGCGAGCTGCTCGAGGCAAAGGCGCGCGAGCTGTCCGAGATCCGCGAGGCGCGCGATCAGCTTCAGTCCCTGCGCGAGCGGCTGCAGACCAAGCTCGACGCCGCCGACAAGCTCAACGCCGAGCTCGAGGAGCAGCTCTCCGAGGTCGTGTCGAAGAACGGCGGCCTCGCCGAAGAGGTCTCCGAGCGGGGTCGCGCGCTGCAGCGTCTCGAGCAGGAGCTCGAGCAGCTCGGCACCACGCTGGCCGCCCGAGAGAAGTCGCTCGACGCTGCCGAGGCCTCGGCCCGCGAGCGCAGCGCGACCCTCGAGCAGCAAGCGCAGACCCTGCATGAGCAGGCGACGGAGCTCAGCGAGCTGCGCGCCGAGGCCTCGGAGCACAAGCTCGCCATCGAGGAGCGCTCGCGCTGGGTGGAGGCACGCGAGGGGCGCATCAAGGAGCTCACGCAAGCGCTCGAGCTCGAGAAGAAGGCGCGGGACGAGATCCAGGGACGCCTGTCGGAGACCAGCGAGGAGGCGCGCACGACGAGCGCGGCCCTCGCGGAGGCGCGCGCCGAGCTCGGCAAGGAGCGCGAGCGCTTCGAGGCCGAGCGCACCGCCACCGCTAGCGCACAGGGCGCGGCCGAGGCGCGAGCGGCCGAGCTCGAGGGGAGGCTCGCGGAGAGCGAGCGCAGCGCGCGCGAGGCCGCCGGTGAGCTCTCGCGCTTGCGCCCGCTCCTCCCGCAGCTCGACGACGAGCGCGCCCGCAGAGCGTCGCTCGAGGCCGAGGTGCAGCGCCTGTCGGCGTCGCAAGGAGAGCTCAGCGAGCAGGCCGAGTCCCTGCGCGTCGCCCTGGACGAGGCCGAGCAAGGCACGTCCCGCGCGAAGGGAGAGGAGCAGCGACTCAAGGCCGCGCTGATGGAGTCGACGGCGCTGGCGCAGCGCCACGAAGCGGCCGCGAAGGAGGCCTCGCAGCGCGCCGAGCAGAACGCCAGGAAGGTGCAGGAGGCGCAGCAGCTGCTCGCCCGCCTGAACCAGACCAACGAGGGCAGCCGCGCGCGGCTCAGCGAGATGGAGCGCCGCCTCGAGTCCCTCGAGCAGCAGCACACCGAGCAGCTCCAGGAGGTGCGCGGCGCCGCCGAAGGTGAGCAGCAGCGTCTGCAACAGGAGCTGCTGCGGGCGAAGAAGGCCCAGCGTGACGCGCTCTTGAAGGCGCAGCAGATCCAACAGCAGTACCAGGCGTTCAAACAGCAGCGTGACGCACGTTTGAAGGCGCAGAAAGAGGCGCTCAAGGCGGCGACCAGCGGGGCGCCTTCGCCGGCGTCGTCCTCTCCGGCGGCCGACACGAGCGCGCCGCCTTCGTCGCTCTCCTCGGCGCTGTCGTCGGCGGTGTCGGCCGCAGGGTCGACGCCCGACGCCGCGGCGAACGCGGGGCGCGCTCCTGCGCCGGTCGCGGCGCCTGTGCCCACGCCACCGGCTGGCTTTGCCGAGGCCGACGAGGGTGACTTCAACGACGCCGCGCGCCTCGCCGCCGCGCCGCCGCCGACGCCGCCGGCCGTGACCGCCGACGACGGAGACTTCGATGAGGCGACCCGCCTCGTCGACAACCTCACCGAGTGGGGCGGCTCACAACCCGGCAAGTCCGAGGGCTGACGACCCGCCTCTCATGTCTTCGCCGCTCCTCGCCTCCTTCGTCGGTGTGCCTCCTTGGCTGTTGCGCAGCGCCCTCCGCGCGGCCCTGTGGCATGGGCTGTTCGTCGCCGCCGTCACCGTGGTGAAGAGCGCCAGCAACGCGGTGTTCCTGGCCCGGGCTGATCCGCGGGCGCTGCCGCTCCTCTACGTCGTCGTCGCCGGCCTCGTCGCCGTCGCCACCGGCTCCCTCGGCCGCCTGCTGCGGCGCGTGCACGCGCGTCGCGTCACGACGTGGACGCTGCTCACGAGCAGCGCGCTCGTGGCGCTCATCATCGCCGCCTGCGCAGCCTCGGTGCCGTTCGCCCCGGGCGCGCTCTACGTCGCCGGCGAGGTCTGGGCCACGACGGTGAGCGTGCTGTTCTGGACCCGCGTGGGGGAGGGCTTCTCCGCGCGCGATCAGAAGCGCGTGGTGGGCGTCGTCGGCGCGGGCGGCATGGCCGGGGCGGTGGTCGGTGGCGTCTTGATGACGGTCGCCGCGAACGTCGGCGGCGTGCTGTGGCCGGCGCTGCTCGCGGCGCTGCTCCCGGCCGTCGGCCTGCCGCTGCTCACGACGCTGCGCTCGCACGGCGCCCGGGGGCACCAGAGCGCGCTCGAGGACGACGAGCCGAAGAGCGGCGCCCGCTACCTCCGCACCGGCCGCTACCCGCTCGGGGTCGCGGCGCTCGTCGTCCTGCTCGCCGCCATGGGCGCGGCCACGGACTTCGCCTTTCGCCTGGCGTCGGCGGAGGCCCTCGGCGAGGCCGAGATGGCGGGGCTGTTCGGCCTGCTGAACGCCGTCGTCGGGGCGTCGGTGGTCTTCATCCAGCTCGGCCTGACCACGCGGCTGCTCGCGAAGTTCGGCGTGTTCGCCTTCCTCGCGCTCGTGCCCACCGGCCTCGTGGCGCTGGCGGCGCTGCCGCTCCTCGGCGCGCCCTCCTTCATCGTCGTCGTCGCCATGAAGGGGCTCGAGATGGCCGGCGCCTTCTCGCTCTACCAGGCCGCCGTGTCGCTGCTGTACAACCCGATGCCGTCGTCGCTGCGCGGGGAGCTGCGCGCGCTCATCGACGGTGCGGTGAAGAAGGGGGGCGCGGCGCTCGCGGGCCTCTCCCTCGTGGGCCTCGCGTGGCTCGATCGCCGGCTGGTGGGGCCGCCGCTGGTCGCGCTCCTGGCGGTGCTCGCGCTCTTCCTGCTGCCCTGGCTGCGCCGCCACTACCTGCGCGCTCTCGACGACAAGCTCGGTCGTCGACGACGAGAGCGACCGGGCGGCAGCTCCATCGACGCCTCCGACCGCGTGACCCGGCGCCTCTTGCTCTCGGCGCTCGAGCGTGACGATCCGCTCGTCGTGCTGGCGGCGCTCGACGCCCTCGGCGCCGCGGCGACCTTGCCCCCGGCGCAGCTGTTGCGGCTGTTGCACCACGAGGACGAGCGGGTGCGGCAGGCGGCGCTCGCGCGCGTCCCTGACGAGCAACCAGCCGGGGAGGGCGACGAGCTGGTGGCCACCTTGGTGGACATCGTGCGCGGCGACGTCGCCCGTCGCCCGCGCGGCGAGGCCGTACGTGCCCTCGCGCGGCTGCGGAAGGCGGCGCTCGAGCCGCTGCTCGAGAGCCTCTTGCACGACGACGAGCCCGGGGTGGTCTGCGCCGCGATCGAGGCGGTCTGGTCGGGGCCGCAGCACGCGCGCGTGGCCGAGCGTCTCGATGAGCTGTGCGTGGCGCTGCGCGATCGCCCGCCCGCGTGGCGCCGGGAGATCGCTCGGCTCATCGGGGTGACCGGCGAGGCACGCTACGACGCCGTGCTGTCGAGCCTGCTCGAGGATCCCGACCCCTCCGTCATGAGCCTCGCCGCGGAGGCGGCCGGGCGCGAGCAGCACGAAGCGCACCTGCCCCGGCTGCTCGTGGCCCTCGGTCGCCGGGAGGAGCGGGCGGCGGCGCGCGACGCGCTGGTGGCCTACGGGGACGCGGCGCTGCCGCTGCTCTCTCGCGCCCTCGACGACGTCACCCTGCCGCTCGCGCAGCGCATCCACGTGCCGCGGGTGCTCGCCGCCATCGGCAGCGAAGGAGCCGCGCGCGCGCTGTTGTTCTCGAACCCGCGCGACGACGCCTATCTGCAGCGCCGCATCGCCGACCGCCTCGTCGAGCTGTGCGCGCGCCGGCCCGACATCGAGGTGGACCGCGCCCGCTGCGACGAGGCCGTGCGCCGTCGTCTGGTCGCCGCGCGCGCGCACGCCGCGGCCAGCGATGACCTCGCCGGTGAGGACGACGCCCGCATGAGCCTGCTCGCCCGCGTCGTGCACGAGCGCCGGGAGATGGCGCTGCGCATCGCGCTCCAGCTCGTCGGCATCCATCGCGGCATGGACCGCGCCATGACGGCGCTGCGGGCCCTGAGCGCGGGCCCGGGACAGCCCACCTCGCGGCACAACGACGCGCTCGAGCTCCTCGACGTACACCTGACGGGAGACCCGCTGCGCGAGGCGCTCCTCGAAGCCTTCGAGCAGCGCCCGCGACGCGGCACGCACGAGGAGGCGAGCGCGCGCGTGCTGCGGCTGGCACGCTCGCGCGACCCGCTCGTTCGTGGCATCGCTCGGCACACGGCGCGGCTGCTCGCGCTGGTGTCGGACGAGGCCGACGGGGAGCTCGATCTCTCCCGTGCGCCGCCCGCGAGCGGCGACGCGCACGAGGAGCAACTGGAGGGTGACGACATGGCCGAAGACCTCGTCGAGCGCCTCTTTCTGCTCGAGCACGTGGACCTGTTCGAGGGGCTGCCCACCGACGACCTCGCCGCCATCGCCGCGCTCGCGGCGGAGCAGCCGGTGCCGCCGGGCGGCGTCGTCTACGAGGAGGGCGACCGCGGCGACTGCATGTACGTGATCATCGAGGGCGAGCTCGAGCTGACGAGGAGAGGCGCGCCGCTGCTCCGGCTGCACGCGGGCGAGTCGCTCGGGCAGACCTCGTTCCTCGACCGCGGCCCCCGGCCGGTCACCGCGCGCGCGCCGGCGGGGAAGGCCGTGCGCCTGCTTGCCATCGAGCGCGGCGCCTTCATGGACCTGCTCACCGACCGGCCGGGCCTCATGCACGCGCTGTTTGCCGTCCTGGGGCAGCGGCTGCGCACGCTCATCGCGCGCGACGCCGCGGAGGCACTGTAGGTCGGTGTCGCAGGGGGCGGACCGCCTGCGTCCACGAACCCGGCGTGGGGTTTGCCTTCTGCAGCAGGTGTGCGAAGTAGAGGATCCGCCTCGATGGGTGGTTCCTTCAGCGACGAGGAGGAGCGAACGTGACCACAGCGCGCGAGAAGCTCTACGACGAAGTCGTCGCTCTCACGGAGTCACCGCCGGGTGACGACGCCGAGTCGGTGATTCGCAAGATCATGACCCGGTACCGAGTGCAGACGAAGCCCGGCATCAACGTCCCCGACGGCACCACGGCGCGCGACGCCCTCGGCGAGCGGCTGCTCGCCCTCTGGCGCGAGCGACCGGCGGACCTGCACAAGAAGCTCGGCGCGTCCATCGACGAGTTCCGGATGCAGGTGAAGCAGAAGGGCTCCTCGGGGAGCAAGGCGCCGAAGAAGCAGCCCGCCCCGCCGACGCCCGCCCAGGCAGCCCCGCGCGTGGCGACGTCGTCCCCGAAGCCGCTCCCCACGCACGCGACGCCCAGCCAGGCGATTACGCATGCAGAGGCCTCGCGCTCGTCCGACGACAACGGTCACGGCCAGCCGGAGCGCCGTCGGGTGGTGGAGCCCGTCGGTGGCGGTCCCCGACGCAAGGGACGATCGCGCGGCGAGTGCCCGAAGTGCCACAGCCTCGGCGTCGTGCTCGCGCGCAGCTACGCCGGCGACGAGTACTACAGTTGCATCTACTGCGGCTTCCAGGCCTACAAGCCCGCCGACGAGAACGATCCGACGGCATCTCTTGCGGTGAAGCTGCTCGGGCAGTCGGCGCCCGAGAAATAGCTCAGCGCGACTTCGCGGCGTCGATGAAGGCCGCGTAGAGCGCGCGTTGCTCGCGCGTGTCCGGCATGGCCTCCGGGTGCCATTGCACACCGACGTAAAAGCGCCTGCTCGGATCCTCGATGCCCTCGACGAGGCCGTCCGTCGACGTGGCGCTCGTCACGAGATCGCGCCCCACCTGGCGCACCGCTTGATGGTGCGTCGTGTTGACGCCGATCTCGCCGCTCTGGCCGAGCGCGCGCGACAGCGTCGTGCCCTCGTCTACGACGACGCGGTGACCGGGCAGGTGCTTCGGCTCCTTCTGCTGGTGCTCGACGTCGCTCGGCCGCTCGCTGCCGAGGTCCTGCCAGAGGGTGCCGCCGCGCACGACGTTCAGGAGCTGCATGCCGCCGCACACGCCGAGGACGGCGAGCGCCCGTCGCTCGGCCCGCGCGAGCAGCGCCATCTCGAAGCGCGTGCGCGCGGGCTTCAGCGTGCCGAGCTTCTCGTGCGCGGGCGCTCCGAACAGGGCCGGGTCGATGTCGAAGTCGCCGCCGGTGAGCAGCAGGGCGTCCGCGCCCTCGATGAGCTGATCGAGCAGGCGCTCGTCGTCGCTGTAGGGCGCGATGACGGGCAGGCCGCCGGCGCGCTGGACCGCCTCTCCGTAGCCCTCGTCCACGACGACGCTGCGATAGGGCCCGCGGCGCCCCTGGCGCTCCTCGAGATCGGGGGTGAGCAAGACGACGGGGAGGCGAGGGCTCATGGCGTGCTCCGCGCGACAGGGTCCTTGCTCGCGCGCGCGGCGGCGTGCGCGATGCCGAGCGCGCGGGTCGCTTCGCCGGGATCGTCGGCGCTGGCCACGGCCGACACGACGGCGCCGAGTCGCGCGCCGGCGCGAGCGACGTCCGCCATGCGGGCCGGCGTGGTGATGCCGCCGATGGCGCAGACCGGGAGGGGCGAGGCCAAAGACAGCTCCGCGAGCGCGGCGAGGCCGGTGACGTCGGCGTGGCCCTGCTTCGTCGGCGAGGCGAACACGGGGCCGAAGGCGACGTAGTCGAGCGCGTCGCCGGCGAGGGCGGCGCGCGCCTGCTCGAGCGTGTGACTCGAGGCGCCGAGCAACGCGTTCACGGGCAAGAGGCGACGAACGAGGCCGGCGGGCAGGTCGTCCTGCCCCACGTGCACGCCGTCGGCGCCGGCGAGCATGGCGACGTCCGCGCGATCGTTGACGATGAGCGGGACGCGCGCGGCGCGGCAGCTCGGCAGCGCGCCCTCCACGAGCTGAAGCAGGCGCCTGTCGCTGATGTTCTTGCCGCGCACCTGCAAGAGCGCGGCGCCGCCCACGGCGGCAGCGTCGACGAGCGCCAGCACGTGATCGTCTCGAGAGGCCGGGCCCACGTCGATGACCACGTACACGCCGCAGGGCACGCCCGCCTCCTCGTCGTCGCCGAGGCCGCACAAGCGCGCGCACACGGCGATGGCGTCATGGAGCGCGCCGCAGAGGCCGGCCGCGAGCGCGGCGTCTCGCGCGTGGCGGGCGAGCGGCACGAGCGAGGCACGCGTCTCCTCGAGGTAGCGACGCTGGCGAGCCGGATCTCTCGTGAGCGGCAGCTGCGACAGGTTGTGCAGCCGGTCGGCGATCTTCACCAGCCGGGTGATGTCGTCCGCCTCGGCGTCGAGCGACGCGAAGTGCCGCCGGGCGTGCGCGGCCTTGTCTTCCGCGGCGTGGCGGGGAGTCTTCGAGAGCCACGCGACCCTGCGCGCGATGTCGGCGCCGAAGCGCTGCTCGAGGTCGCTGCGCGTGAAGGGGGAGTCCTCGATGACGTCGTGCAGCAGCGCCACCGCGCGCACGCCGTCGTCGATGGCGAAGCCGACCGCGCCGGCGAGATGCTCGACGAAGCGGCGCACCGCGCGCGGGTGCTCGATGTACGGCGCCCCATGCAGGCGCGTCTGCCCCTCGTGCGCGGCGCTGGCGAGCGCGGATACGGCGTTCAGGTCGACCACCCGGTGCTCCTGCGCGCCTTTCGGGAGGCGTGTCACCTGACTATACCCTCGGTCCATCCCCTCGAAGCCGCCATGACAAAGACACCGCCCCTCGCTCCTCTCCTCGGCGTCAGCCTGATCGCGCTGCTTCTGCTCGTCGGCGCCGCCTGTCCGCGCAAGGACGACACACGCGCGAAGGCGGCCGCGCAGACGACGCAGGCCGCGGCGTCGCCCGAGGCCGTATCCGTGACCCAGGCGCCGGCGGCGCCCGTGGCCGACGCGCCGCCGGCAGCGAGCGCGCCGCCGCGACCTCCCTTCGAGAAGCAGCCCGAGGGCGCGCGTGTGGCGCTGCTCTACACGGCGAGCGTCGAGGGATACGTCGCGCCCTGCGGCTGTACGGCCGATCCCCTCGGGGGCGTCGCGCGCCTGGCCGCGACGGTCTCGGCCGCGCGCGAGGCATACGGCGAGCGCGTGGTCTTCGTCGACGGCGGCGACCTGCTGTTCGAGAAGCCCGACGACAACCTGGCGGCCGACGCCTGCCAGGCAGAGGCGCGTGTCGAGCTGCTGCTCGGCACCTACGCGAAGCAGGGCCTGGCGGCGACCGTGCTCGGGCCGCTCGACGACGTGCGGGGCGCGGCGTGGCGTGATCAGCGCATGAAGGCGCACGGCATCCTGACGGTCGGCGTCGGGGACGCGGGGCGAAAGCTGAGCTCCGGCGCCGCGCACAAACCCGGCGTCGTCGTCGACGCGGGCGGCGTGAAGGTCGGCGTCACCGGCTTTCGGGTCGACGCGCCGAAGGCGGTGCAGGCCGCGCACGACGCGCTCGCGAAAGAGGTCGCGCGCCTGTACGCCGAGGGCGCGGTCAGCGTCGTCGCCCTCGCGCAAGCGCCGCGCGCGCTCGTGCCCGGCATCGCGCGTGACATCCCCGGGCTCGACGTCGTCGTCCAGGGTCGGGATCCGGGAGAGCTGCCGCGCGCGCCGGAGAAGCTCGGGGAGGGCACCTACTGGGTGGCCGCCGCCGCGCAAGCGCAGCACGTCGGCATCGTGGAGCTCGTGCTCGAGGGCCGGCAGGGCAAGGCGCCGCTCGCGCTCGACGATCGGGTCGGCGCCGCGGCGCGACGCGCGAAGCTGCTGGACGAGCGCATCGAGCAGTACCAGCGGCAGGTGGACGACATGGAGCCCGGCCAGCGGCGGGACTTCGTCGCCGGCCGCCTCGCAGGGGCCGAGGCCGAGCGCGCGAGCCTCGCGTCGGGCGCGCTCCCGGGCGCGGCGCCGGCGGGGCCGCGCTTGAAGCCGACGGCGCTGCCGCTCGCGCGCGGGTATCCGGAGGAGCCGGCCGCCAAAGCGGCGCTCGACCGCTACGAGGACAGCATCCCGGCGCTGGTGTCGACGTGCGAGGCGAACATCGAGTGCCCGGCGGCGCCGCCCGGGAGCGCGACCTACGTCGGCGTCGAGGCCTGCTTCCAGTGTCATCGCTCGCAGGTTCAGTTCTGGCAGCAGCAGGTGGTCGAGGCGCCCGGTAAGGACGAGCAGGGGAACGCCATCGTGCGCAAGCTCTCGCACGCGACCGCCTGGGACACGCTCGTGCACGAGGGCAAGGCCGCCGACCGGAGCTGCGTCGGCTGCCACAGCATCGGCTTCAACGAGCCGGGCGGGTACTGCAAGACCTCCGAGGTGGACTTCCGCCAGAACGTCCAATGCGAGGCCTGCCACGGGCCGGCGTCGCTACACGTCGAGAGCGCGGGCGATCCGAGCCTGCTCGTGCGCCGGGACGTCGACGAGAGCGTGTGCCGCCGCTGCCATCAGGTGCCGCACATCCCGACGAGCGAGAGCTTCGTGTTCGACGACAAGCTGCGGCACATCCTCGGCGACGGGCACGGCAAGGCGCGGCTCGACGAGATCATTCGTGGCGCCGGTTCCCGCGGCGCGACGGGCAAGGAGTGACGACGTCATGCTGAGCATCGACGAGGCGCGCGAGACCATCCTGAGCGTCGTGCAGGCGACAGGCCGCGAGACGCTCTCCGTCGCGGACGCCGCCGGCCGCGTGCTCGCCGAGACGCTGCTGGCCAAGCGCAACCTGCCGCCCTGCGACAACTCGGCGATGGACGGCTATGGCCTGCGCGCGCAAGACGCCGCGGGCGCCAGCGACGAGCGCCCGGTCGCGCTCGAGCTCGTCGGTGCACAGCTCGCGGGCGGGGCGGACGTCGGAGCGGTGCCCGCCGGCAAGGCCGTACGCATCATGACGGGCGCCACCATCCCGGCCGGGATCGACGCCGTCGTCATGCGGGAGAACACCGACGAGTCGCGCGTGAACGACGACGCGACCGGCAGCGTCGCGGTCCGCAGCGCGCCGAGGGCCGGCGAGAACATCCGCCGAAGGGGCGAGGACACGGCGGCGGGTGAGGTCGTGGGGGCTCTTGGCGACGTCATCACGCCCGGCCGCCTGAACCTGCTCGCGTCCGCCGGCCACGCGCTCGTCGCGGTGCATCGCCGACCGCGCGTGGGCATCCTCTCGAGCGGCGACGAGCTGCGCGAGCTCGGTGAGCCCCTGGCCGAGACCGACATCGTCAACTCGAACGCGCACGCGATCGCGGCGGCGGTGCGCGAGGCCGGCGGTGTCCCGGAGCTGCTCGGCATCGCCCGCGACTCGCTCCCTGACCACCGCGACAAGATCGACGCGGCCCGCAGCGCCGACGTGCTCATCACCATCGGCGGCGTCTCCGTCGGGACCCATGACTTCGTGCGCCCGGCCCTCGAGGCGCTCGGCGTCACGCTCGACCTCTGGAAGGTCGCCATGCGGCCGGGCAAGCCGCTGGCGTTTGGTCGTCGAGACCACCAGCTCGTGTTCGGTCTGCCGGGCAACCCGGTCTCGAGTCAGGTGAGCTTCGAGCTGTTCGTGCGCCCCGCGCTCCTGCGCCTGCAGGGCCGCCCCGACGTCGTCAAACGAGCGCTGAAGGCGAGGGTCGTGTCCGCCGGAATGAGGAAGAAGCCGGGCTTCACCGTCTTCGCGCGCGCGCGCGTGTCCCTCGGCGACGATGCGCAGCTGGTGCTCGAGCTCGACGGCAAGCAAGGCTCCGGGCAGGTCTCCGGCCTCGCGCGCGCGAACGCGCTGTGCGTGCTGCCCGCCGAGGGCGAGGGCGTGGCGACGGGAGAGCTCGCCAGCGTGCTCTTGCTCGATGACAGCTACCTGCTCGCGTGAGCGGCGCCCAAGGGCGGAGCTCGCTGAGCCTCTGGTTGCCGGCCGCGACGCGCTTGGTGAACCGGCGATCCGAGCTTTGGGCTCGGTCAACGCGCGTAGGGCGCCGATCCTAGGACGCTGTGCGCGCAGCGCGTCCTCGTGAGGGCCGGGGGCGACTGCTACGGTCTCGTCCGTCGGCGCGCACACGCTCGCCTCACAATGCCATTTGGAGTGCGCAATGCGTCGTCATTGGCTCACGGCACTGTCGTCCGCGCTGTTCTTTCTCGCCTGTGGGCCGGTGGCGCCCGAGCACGATCCGTTCGCGGACGCCGGCCTGGCCGCCGACGAGCACGGTGGCGAAGACGCGGGCGGCGGCGAGCTCGCCGTCCACGAAGACGCGGGCGTTCAGCCGCTCGACGCCGGCGACGAGGAGCTGGAGCCCCCGGACGCCGGCGACGAGGAGCTGGAGCCCCCGGACGCCGGCGTAGACGAGCCCGCGCTGCCCGACGCTGGCGTCGAGATCCCGGCGCCGACGGACGCGGGCCTGTCGGAACCAGCGCCGCCGGATGCCGGCCCGTCCACGCCCGAGCCGCCGATCACCGAGCCGCCGATCACCGAGCCGCCGATCACCGAGCCGCCGCCGGGCCCGGTGCCCGCGCACACCGCCGAGATGACCTACGCGACCGCCAATATCGGTCGCGATTACAATACGCAGGCGCAGGTGCAGGCGGTGTTCAATCACCTGGGTGACGTCGTCGGGCCGAAGGCCGGGCCGAAGTACATCGGCTGGCAGGAGATCGGCGAGGGCGATCCGTGCGGCGGCACCTGCGAGATCAACGCGCTCTCCAATCGCTTCAAGACGGGTTGGGGCTGGACCACTCGTCACCCGAGAGGCCGAAAGCCGAACGGGGCGCTCGAGCGCGTGAAGGTGCCGGTGACGTCGAAGGGCGCGGGCAACAGCGCCGTGCGCGCGACCTACGCCTCGGCCGGCTGGGCGGGGGTCAGCCCCACGCGCTTTGTGACGGTCGTTCACTACGCGGCGCGCAACGTCTCCGTCATCAACACGCACTTCATCGCCGGCGCCTGGTCGTGCAAATCGCACGTGGCGAACCGCCGCGATTATTGGCGTGACGCGTGGCGCGTGCTGAAGGCCGAGGTCGCGGAGGAGGTCTCCCGGGGCCGAAACGTCGTCGTCACCGGTGATCTCAACCGCCCGCGCGGCGCCAACAACTGCAACCCCGCGTGGGAGCCCACGTCGCTGCACGGTCGCGCGAAGGTCATCGGCGGCGCCGGCATCGACTACATCTTCGCGGTCCCCGCGGTGGGTAACCGCTTCGTCGTCTCCACACGCGCTGACGGGACCAAGAAGAAGGGCACCGTCGTGCTCGGCATCGACGGGCATAAAGCGCACTGGGTGAGCGGCCGCTTCCGCCCGCAGTGAGGGCGGTGTGAGGCGGGCCCTGCACACGACACCGGCGCCCGGCGCCGCCCTTGACGGCCGCGCGTCCGACCTGTCCACGAGGGCGCTTCCGGCAGGCCTGATGCGCGCTCCCCGGAGTCACCCGGCTTGCCGACGGGCACCCGGGCGCGAGGTCGAGGCCGCACGAAAAACTGAGGGCAGGGGGCGATGCGGTTACTGTAAGTGGTTGATTTCTGGAGCCATTCTCCGTGGCATGGACGTTGATGTAGGACGTCGCATCTCGCTCGGGAGGTCCTCATGCGCTTGTCACATTCGCTTCACGGCTCGCTCGGCGTCGCGCTCGCGGCGTCCTCCGTCTTCGCTCTCGCCGCTTGCGAGAACCCGCTCGATCTGGCGCGCAACCGGACGAACGCCACCCTCGTGGCGTACGGGAGCTGTGATGAGCTGCTCACGGACCTCAAGGTGCACACCAAGGAGCAGATGCGCGTCCAACTGCTGAGCTCGCAGCAGCAGATGATCGACAACGGCGGCATGGTGCTCGCCGGCGGCGTCGCCGAGGACAGCGCCGCCCCGCCGAACGGAGAGACCGCCACGCGCACCGAGGGCGTCGACTTCTCGGGCACCAACAACCAGGAGCAGGGCGTCGATGAGGCCGACTTCGTCAAGACCGACGGCTACCACCTGTACGTGCTGAACGGCGGCGAGCTGCGCATCTTCGGCGTGCCGACCTTCGGCGAGCTCACCACCGCCGGCCGCCTCGCCATCGAGGGTTACCCGCAGGCGCTGCTCCTCGACGGAGACCGCGCGGTCGTGTTCTCGCAGCTCTACAGCTACGAGCTGCCGAGCGATCACCCGCTCGCCGCCGACGCCGGCGCCGAGCGCGCCTACTGGCGGGTGCCGTCGTACACCAAGCTCACCGTCGTGGAGCTCTCGGCGGACCGCCTCTCCCCCACCGTCGCGAGCGAGGTCTATCTCGAGGGCAACTACCTGACGGGCCGCGAGGTGGAGGGCCGCGTGCGCATGGCCTCGTACGCGAGCGTCGCGCTCAACGACCTGCAGTACTGGGCGAACGTCGACTACAGCATCTGGAATGTGTTCGGCTGGGAGTCACACGTGCGTGACGCGACCGCGGCCGCCATCGCGCACAACGACGCCGTCATCGACGCCGCCGACCTCGACGACTTCCTGCCGCGCCTGTTCGTGAAGGAGGGCAACGCCCTCGTGGCGCGCCCCTTCGGCAGCGAGGGCTGCAGCAACTTCTCCATCGCCGAGGACGGTCAGAGCCAGGGCTTCACCTCGCTGCTCACGCTCGATCTCGGCGCCGCGGGCGTGTCGGTCGAGGGCGACCACATCATGAGCAACTGGCCGGTCATCTACGCGTCCGCGGACACGCTCGTCGTCGCCGAGATGGCGCAGGACTGGTGGTGGTATTGGGGCAACGAGGGCTTCGACGAGGCGACCAACCTGCACCGCTTCGACATCTCCGGCGCGGAGACGACCTACACCGGCTCCGGCCGCGTCGACGGCATCGTCAGCGATCAGTTCCAGCTCGACGTGCACGAGGGTGAGGTCCGCGTCGCGGCCACCGTCGGGCAATGGGGCCGCTGGTGGATCCAGGAGCCGCCGCCCCCGAGCACGCACGTGAGCGTGCTCGCCGGCGACAGCTCGCTCGCGGTGATCGGTGACGTGACCGGCATCGCGCCCGGCGAGCAGCTCTGGTCCGCCCGCTTCGACGACGACAAGGCCTACCTCGTCACCTTCGAGAACGTCGATCCGCTGTGGACCATCGATCTCAGCGACGGCAAAGCGCCGCGCGTCATCGGCGAGCTCGAGGTCCCGGGCGTGTCGACCTACATTCACCCCATCGACGGCGACAACCTGCTGACCATCGGCATCGGCGGCAGCGGCGACGGCCTCGACTGGTCAGCGACGAAGCTGAGCTTGTTCGACGTCAGCGACTTCGACTCTCCGGCGCTCGCCTCTTCTCTCGAGCTCAGCCCGAACGCGAGCGGCGGCGGCTGGACCTACAGCTACAGCGAGGCGACCTACGAGCACAAAGCCTTCCAATACTGGGGCCCCATGGCGCTGCTCGCCATCCCGCTCTCGACCTACCGCTGGCTCGACGACGGCTACGAGTTCGTCTCCGAGCTCGCCCTCGTGCACGCCACCGCCGGCGACGACCTGTCGGTGTACGGGCGCATCGATCACTCGGACTTCTATACCGCCGGTGACGACTTCTGGGGCTCCCGCGACGTGCGCCGCAGCGTGTTCATGGGCGATTACATCTACGCCATCAGCGACCGCGCGGTCACGGTGCACCGGCTCGACGATCTGTCGCTGTCGGCGAGCGTCCCCCTCGACGGCACCGTGGGCTACCCCTGGTACTGATGGGCTGACCGCGGATGGAAAGAAGGCTGAGGGGCGTACCCCTCAGCCTTCTCTCCATGAGAGCCAACGCCGGCGCTCGCCCGTCGGGGAGCGCGGATCAGCGCGCCGGCGGATCGCTCGCGGGGAACGAGTCCTTACTCTCGTCGTCGACGCTGGAGGCGTTGCCGTCCTGTGCCTCGGGGTCGACGCCATCGTGGCAGATGGGCCCCGCGGCGCCCGGGCGCGCCTCGCCGAGGAGCTGGCGCAGCACGAGCCGCAGGATGCCGCCGTGCCGGTAGGCGTGGAGCTCCTGCGGCGCGTCGATGCGCACGCGCGCGTCGAAGGTGACCTCGCTGCCGTCCTCGCGCGTGGCGCGCACCTTCACGGTGCGGCCGGAGGCGAGCCCCTCCTCGACGCGCTCTTTCAGGCCAAGGACGGAGAACGTCTCGTGGCCCGTGAGCCCGAGTGACGACCGCCCCTCCCCGACGGCGAACTGCAGCGGCAGGATGCCCATGCCGACGAGGTTGCTGCGGTGAATGCGCTCGTAGCTCTCGGCGATGACGAAGCGGACGCCTTGCAGGTTCGGCCCCTTCGCGGCCCAGTCCCGGGAGCTGCCCGAGCCGTACTCCTTGCCGGCGAGGATGCACAGCGGCGTGCCGTCCTCGACGTAGCGCATGGCGGCGTCGTAGATCGTCGTCACCGCGCCGCTCGGCAGGTGCGTGGTCGCGTTCCCCTCGGTGCCGGGCGCGAGCTCGTTCTTGAGGCGCACGTTCGCGAACGTGCCGCGCACCATCACCTCGTGGTTCCCTCGTCGCGAGCCGTAGCTGTTGAACTGCGCAGGCTCCACGCCGTGAGAGACGAGATACGCGCCCGCGGGCGAGTCCTTCTTGATGGCGC
>CAYLZW010000108.1:0-17048 GCA_964388085.1 uncultured Myxococcales bacterium
TCATGCCGGGCTTCACCTTGTCGAACAGGCAGGGGCCGACCCAGTAGCCGTTCTCATGACCCGCCGGCACTTCGCTCCGGCGGTCGACGAGGAGCTCGGCGCCCTCGGCGACTCCCTCGTCGATGTAGCCGAGGATGCGCTCCTTGGCGGCCTTCGAGATGACCGGGCCCATGCTGACGCCCTTGTCGAGGCCGTTGCCGAGCTTGACCGCCTGCGTCGCCTTGATGAGGCCCTCGCGCACGGGCGCATAGGCGTCGCCCACCGCGACGACGACGCTGGCCGCGAGGCAACGCTGCCCCGCGCAGCCGAAGGCGCTGTCGGCGGCGTTTTGCACGCTCGGCGCCATGACGGCGTCGGGCATGACGAGGAGGTGGTTCTTGGCGCCGCCGAGGGCCTGTACGCGCTTGCCGTGGCGCGCGGCCGTCTCATAGACGATCTGCGCGACCTTCGAGCTGCCGACGAAGGACACGCCCTTGATGTCGGGGTGCGTGCAGAAGCCCTGCACGACGTCCTTGGAGCCGTGCACCATGTTGAACACGCCGGCAGGCAGGCCGGTCTCGCCGATGAGCTCGGCGATGCGCATCCACGACGTCGGCACCTGCTCGGAGACCTTCAGCACGAAGGTGTTCCCGGTGGCGATGGCGTAGGGCATGAACCACATCGGCACCATGGGCGGGAAGTTGAAGGGCGTGACGGCGGCGAACACGCCGAGCGGCTGGCGCGTGGCGTTGCAGTCGATGCCGCTCGAGATGTCTTCGAGGTTCTGCGACATCATCAGCGTCGGGATGCCGCACGCGTGCTCGACGTTCTCGATGGCGCGGCCGAGGTCGTTCATCGACTCGTCGAAGGTCTTGCCGTGCTCCTTGGTGCAGAGCTCGGCGATCTCGCGCTTGTTCTGCTCGAGCAGGTCCTTCAGCTTGAAGAGGTAGCGCGCGCGCTGGATGGGCGGCACCTTGCGCCACGACTCGAAGGCGTGCTTGGCGGCGGTGACGGCGTGATCGACGTCCTTCGCGGTCGAGAGCGGCACCTTGGCGAGCAGCTCGCCGGTGGCAGGGTTGGTGACGTCGAGGGTCTCGGCGCCCGACGACGCGACGAAGGCGCCGTTCACGTAGTTCTTCAACACTTCGGCCATGAGGACCTCCCGATCGCACAGGATCACTGGCGAATGGCAGGCTTGCTAATGGAGCCCTCGAACGCTGGCAATGGAGGCCCTCAAAGGCTGCTGAGAGACGCTAAAAGGGCGTCTCCGCAGCCGCCGAGCGGCCGGACGCGCCGCGTCAAGGGACCGGCGCGGCGGCGCGCCCGGCAGGAGCGCGCGCTTACCGAGACCAACGGCACGAGCGCTACGACGAACCACGACGCGACCATGAGCACCGCGAGCGCGGTCATCGAGTAGAGTTCAGGGCGTATGGCAAACCTGCGCCTCGTGAAGAAGACGGACCTCTCCTCCTTCCGCAAGATCGCGCTCGGCACCTGGCGCACGGCGAAGGACCCGCAGGTCTACGGCAGCCTCACGGTGCGCATGGACGAGACGCTGCGCTACCTCGAGGGTTATCGCGCGGCGACGGGCAAGAAGCTCACGGTCACGCACCTGATGGCGAAGGTCATGGGGCGCGTGCTCAAAGAGGTGCCCGACGCGAACGCCATCCTGCGCTTCGGCCGCATCTACGTGCGCGAGGACATCGCCGTGTTCTTCCAGGTCGTCATGAAGGACGAGCAGACCGGCGAGATCGACCTGAGCGGCGTGACCGTGCGCGACCCGCAGCAGAAGGACATCGGCGAGATCCACGACGAGTTCGTCGGCCGCGCTGAGGCCGTGCGCGCCAAGAAGGACAAGGAGCTCGAGAAGACGCGCTCCACCTTCAAGTCGCTGCCGTGGTTCCTCGCCGGGCTGTTCCTCAACGTCATCGGCCTGCTGAGCTACACCTTCAACCTGAAGCTCAAGTGGGCGGGGATCCCACAAGATCCGTTCGGCTCGGTCATGGTGACGAACATCGGCTCGCTCGGCCTGCAAGAGGCCTACGTGCCGGTCGTGCCCTACAGCCGCGTGCCGCTGCTGGTCGCCATGGGCGCGGTGCAGACGGCTCCCGTGGTCGACGACGATGGTGCGCTGGCGGTCGGACACACCATGCAGCTCTGCGTCACCTTCGATCACCGCGTGCTCGACGGCGCGCACGCCGCCGCCATGTCGCGCATCGTGCAGGACTGCTTCGCGCACCCCGAGCGCTGCTTCGGTGCGCCGAGCGGCGCGGCGGCCGGCGGGCCGCTGACCTCGAGCGGCGAGCCCGCGCAGGAGAGCGCGGCGCTCCCCCCCTGATCGCTTGCGCTCGTCCCATGATCGCGAAGCGGATTTCGTTCGCCGGCAAGGCGCAGCGGAGGGGCGTCCTTTGGTCGTGCCTCGCACACAACGCAGCCAGCGGGCGAGAGACTGAGCGAGGGGGGATCAACGCGAGGGGTCGGGGGGTAACGCCGTAGCCGCCCCTCGCAGGCAGCCAGGCCTGTGCTATCGCCGCAGCATGCGCCTGTTCACGATCACTTCGCTCGCCCTGCCGCTGCTGCTCTCATGCGCGACCTCGAACGAGGCCGCCAAGAAGAGCGACACCAAAGCGCCTTCAGCGGCGTCGTCGACAAACGCGCAAGCAGACAGCGCGCCGCCGACGGGGAAGCTGCCCGCCGGCGTCACGCCCGTACGCTACACGCTCGACCTCACCATCGTGCCCGCCGATCGTCGCTTCTCCGGCCGGGTGCAGATCGCGGTGCAGCTGGCCGAGGCGACAAAGCGCATCTGGCTGCACGGCCAGGATCTCGAGGTCGAGAGCGCCGTCGTCGTCGTCGGCGATGAGCGCATCCCGGCCACCTTCACGCAGAAGACCGACAGCGGCGTCAGCGCGCTCGAGACGGAGGAGAGCGTCGGGCCCGGCGACGCGACGCTCGAGATCGCCTACACGGCGCCCTTCGACGCCAAGCTGAAGGGCCTCTACCGCGTCGAGGAGGACGGACACGCGTACGCCTTCTCGCAGTTCGAGTCGCACTTCGCGCGCCTCGCCTTCCCGAGCTTCGACGAGCCGCGCTTCAAGACGCCCTTCGCGATCAGCGTGCGCGCCAAGGAGGGCGACAGCGTCGTCACGGCCACGCGCGAAACCCAGAAGCAGGCCGTCGAGGGGCCGGACGGCCTCGTCGAGTGGACCTTCGCCGAGACCGCCCCGCTGCCGACCTACCTCATCGCCTTCGCCGTCGGCCCGCTCGACATCGTGGAGTATCCGGGCGGCGCGCTGCCCGCCAACGACGTGCGCGAGCGGCCGCTGCCCTTTCGCGGCGTGGCGGCCAAGGGCAAGGGCGAGCGTCTCTCGTACGCGCTCGAGCACACCGGCCCCTTGCTGAGCGCGCTCGAGCGTTACTTCGGCGAGCCCTATCCCTTTCAGAAGCTCGACATCATCGCCGTGCCCGACTTCTCCGCGGGCGCCATGGAGAACGTCGGCGCCGTCACCTTCCGCGAGTACCTGCTGCTGCTCGACGAGAAGACGGCGCCGGTGCAGCAGAAGCAGGGCTTCGCGTCGGTCATGGCGCACGAGCTCGCGCACATGTGGTTCGGCGACATCGTCACCATGCCGTGGTGGGACGACATCTGGCTGAACGAGGCCTTCGCCACCTGGATGTCCTACAAGATCGTCGACGAGGTACACCCCCGCTACGAGCTGAGCGTGGCGCTGCAGGAGCGCGTGCAGAGCGCCATGGGCTACGACTCGCTGACGAGCGCGCGCCAGATCCGCCAGCCCATCGAGAGCGATCACGACATCACGAACGCCTTCGACTCGATCACCTACTCGAAGGGCGGCGGCGTGCTGTCGATGTTCGAGCGCTGGCTCGGCGAAGAGACCTTTCAGGCGGGCATCCGCGGCTACCTGAAGAAGCACCGCTACCAGAGCGCCACCTACGAGGATCTCGTCGGCGCGCTCTCGGAGGCGGCCAAGAAGGACGTCGCCACGCCGTTCAAGTCCTTCCTCTTTCAGCCGGGCGTGCCCTTCCTCGACGTCGACGTGAGCTGCGCGGACGGGGAGGCGCCGGCGCTCAGCCTCGAGCAGGCGCGCTATCTGCCGCTCGGCTCGTCGGGCGACGCCGCCAGGGTCTGGCAGGTGCCGGTGTGCGTGCGCTTTTTGGACGGCAAGGAGCAGAAGCAGCAGTGCGCGCTGGTGACGTCGGCGAGCACGACGGTGGCGCTCGACGCCAAGAGCTGCCCGAGCTGGATCGTCCCGAACGCGAGCGGCGCCGGCTATTACCGCTGGTCGCTGCCGGTCGCCTGGCTCGACAAGCTGCCGCTCGACGAGCTGCCGACGAAGGAGCGCCTCGACTACGCCGACTCCCTGCGCGCGGCCTTCGCGGCCGGCCGGCTCGACGCTGCCGAGGTCATGAAGCGCCTGCCGGCCCTCGCCCGGGACAAGCACCGCGCGGTGGCGAGCGCGCCGCTGCCGGTGGCCGAGCTCGTCATGCAGCATTTGGTGCCCGAGACGCAGGTCGAGAAGGCGACGTCGTGGGCGCGGCAGCTCTATCAGCCCGCGCTGGCGCGCCTCGGCTACGCGCCGAAGCGCAACGAAGACGCCGACACCGCGCGCATGCGCGCCGACGTGCTCGAGTTCCTCGCGCTCAGCGCCGCGGATCCGGCCGTGCAGAAGAAGCTGGCCGCGCTCGGCAACGCCTGGCTCGCGGGCAAGCGCGCCGCGGTCGCGCCCGAGCTGTTGCCGGTGGCCCTGCGCGCCGCCATGCGCGCGGGCGACGCTACGCTCTTCGACAGCATGCTGCTGAAGCTGAAGGAGACCGACGACGCGCTCGTGCGCGGCCACCTGCTCGACGCGCTCGGCTCGACGACGGACCCGGCGCTCGCCCAGAGGGCGCGCGAGCTGACGCTCGATCCGGCGCTGCGCGGCAACGAGGTGCTGCGGCCGCTCTACGTCCAGGTCGTGCAGGAGGAGACGCGCGCGGACGCGTGGCAGTACCTCGAGGACAACTGGACGCGCGTGCTCGCGGTGGTGCCGACGACACGGCAAGGGAGCCTGCCCTGGCTCGCGTCCGGCTTCTGCAAGAAGTCCGAGGCCGCGCGCGTGCGTACCTTCCTGGACGAGCGCATCAGCGCCATCATCGGCGGCCCGCGCAACCTCGACGGCGCGCTCGAGGCGGTCGAGCTGTGCGCTACCCGCGCGGACGCGCAGCGCGAGAGCGCCGTCGGTTTTCTGAGCGGCGCGGGGACGACGACGCGGCGGTGACCTTCATGTTGCTCTTCCTCGCCCTCACGGCCCTGAGCCTCGTCACCATCGGCAGCGTGCTCGCCTACCAGCGAGGTGCGCAGGGGCGGCTGCGCGCGGCGCAGGGCATCGGCGCGCTGCCGCCGCACGAGGAGGAGCCGGTGGTGGACCGCACGCTCGAGACGCTGCAGGTCGGCGACGTCATCGTGCAGGGCGACGAGGACTGGCTCATCGTCGGCACCTGCACCTACCGCGAGGAGCAGGACACCTGGTGGCTGCATCGGGTCGACAGCGGCCGGCAGCGGCGCTGGTTCGAGGTGCGTCGGCGCGACGGCTGGGTGGCGTGCTTTCTCGACGAGGCGAGCGATGTGCCGCCGAGCGGCCAGCTCTACGACGGCCTCACGCACAAGGGCCTGCCCTATCGCCTGGTGCGGCGCGGCGACGCGCGCGTGAGCGCCACGGGGGACACGGGCGAGCACCCTCGAGGCCTGTTGCGCTACGCGACCTACGAGGGCCCGGGCGGCGGCTACCTGAACGTCGACGAAGCGAACGGCAAGCGCGTCTCGCTCACCGGCGAGAGCGTGGTGGGCGAGGGCCTCATGCTGATGCCCGGCGAGCAGCCCGCGCCGGGCTCCCCCTTGGTCGACGACGACGACAGCGGCGAGCTGCGCGCGTGAGCCGTCGACGGGATCCGCCGCGTTGGTCTCGGCGCGGCCGGGGCACGCGCTATCGCAAGCTCGCGCGCCAGCGCGCCGCGCGGGAGGAGCAGCGAAAGCGCTCCGCGCCCGCTCCCGAGCCCAGCGGCTTCGGCGACGCCTTCTACGACGACGACGATGATGACGACGAGCTCGAGGGCGTCAGCGCGTGGGGTGATCGCTACGCTCTGCAAGGGACGTCCGCCGCGAACGAGAAGAAGCGGGGCTTTTTCGACATGGTGTTCGGGCTGTTCGGCCGAAAGAGCGAGCCTCTCGCCGCGCGCGCGGATCCGCCGCCGAGCGAGGATCCCGTGCGCCGCATCCTCGCCATGCCGCGCGGGGCCGCGCGCCTCGACGCGTTCGAGCACACCCTGCTCGAGCTGCCGCCCGGCTCGCACGGTCACAGGGGCGTCGCGCTCGCCTTCCACCGCGAGCTGACGACGATGGCCAAGCACGCCAAGCTCGACCTCTCGCTGCTGAAGCGGCGCGTGGAGGCCTGCGCCGAGGCGCTGCTCGCCGCCGGTGACGTCGAGCGCGCGGGCCTGTTGCTCAGCCAGATCGGCAAGAAGCGGCGCGCCGCGGAGCTCTTCGTCGCGGCCGGCCTCATCGACGAGCTGGAGGAGGCGCACGCCGCCATCGATCAGAACCTCGGCGGCGCGCACCTCGACGCGCGCCTCGCCTACGAGCGCTTCGAGGGCCTGTTCCTCGTCGGCATGCGCAAGGAGGCGCTCGCGTCGCTCGAGGCGGCGATCAAGAGCTGGCCCGACAACCCCGTCTACCAGGAGATCGCGGCCGGCTTCCGGCGCCGCGTGCAGCGCCACGAGGTCGTGCTCGAGGTGGAGTCCGATGGGGGACGCCGGCGTCTGCTGCTCAGCACGCGCTTCCCGCTCGTCATCGGCCGCGGCGAGGGAGCGGCGCTGCGCCTCCTGAGCCCGCTCATCTCGCGCGAGCACCTCGAGATCGTGCTGGACGACGGCCGCCCCGTGCTGCGCAACCTGCAGCCGCGTCCCGTCAGCGTCGACGGCGTCGTGCTCGATCGGCCGCGGCCGCTCGCGGGCGAGGGCTCTCTCGACGTCAGCGGCGTGTGCCTCCGCTATGCGCTGCGTGGCGCGCAGCTCTGGCTGTGGTCCGATCAGCAGGCGGACGTGCGCTCGTGCGCGCTGCTCGAGAGCGAGGCCGACGTCGAGCTCGACGAACGCGGCCGCAAGCTGCGCTTTCGCTTCGACGCCGAGCGCTACGCCTATGTGCTGCCGGCGGGAGAGCTGCGCGTCGGGGACGAGCCCGTGAAGCGCCCGCTGCTCCTGCTCGAGGGCGACCGCCTGTTCGGCGCCGGCGTGCGCGCTCGCGTGCTGAAGGGCTGAGCCGCGAGCGGCCCGCAAAACGGGCGCCAGGCTCGACGGACGTTGCGGTCACGCGCCCGAGGCACCACAATGACGCCCCATGAGCGTGCGCGGAGCCTCCCCCCCGTCGTCGTTGCCAAGCGCGCGCTTGCCGAAGGCCCTCGGGCGCATGAGCGACGCGGACGCGAGCGCGCGCGAGGCGACGCGAGCCGACGTACGCGCCAAGGCCGAGGACGCGCACGAGGCGCTCGAGAGCAACCACGCGTTCACCTCCGATCCCGGCCCGGTCGAGGTGAACGTCGGCGCGCCCGACGCCAGCGTCGACATGGGCGGCCGCGACATCGGCGCGAGCTACACGGCCGTGAACGGCGCGACCAGCCTCGACGTCTCCGGCGGCATCTCGACCGGCTCGGGCTGGGCCAGCGTCAGCGCCAGCAGCGGCGACGGCAGCCGCTCCATCGGCGCCTCGCTCGCGAAGGGCTGGCTCGGCGGCAGCGCCAGCATCGCCTGGGCGACGCCCGAGGGCGGCGCGCGCGAGGTCTCGGGGGGCGCCGCCTGGTACCCGGGCGGCATCGCGCTCGACGTCGGGGTCGCGCGCACGAGCGAAGACGGCCGCACCGTGAGCTTCGGCGCCATGGCGTTCCTCGACGCTGACCGCGAGATCGAGGACCTCGGGCCCGCGCCCGGCACAGACGGCAAGCGACGCATCGAGCTGAGGCGCTCTACCGGCACCTCCGGCACGCTAACGCCCGGCGTGGCCTCCGCGCTCATCGGCGTCGGCGGCCGCATCGGCGCCGGCAAGGAGCGCGCGGTCATCTACCGCACCACCGTCGACGACGAGCGCGCGCGCGCGCTGCTGTTCGAGCAGAAGGGCGTGCTCGGCTGGCTGCGCGACAAGGCGCGCGCCATCGCGCCCGGGCGCGATCCCGTCGTCATCCCCGACCTGCGCGATCCCGCCACGCTGGCCGACGGCGACGAGCTCGTGACGACGGTGAGCGGCAGCTTCGGCATGGGGCTGTTCATCGGCGGCCTGCCGCTGCGCCTCGGTGCGCACGGCGTCATGAAGGGCGACTTCCACCTCGGCGTGAAGCGACTCGACGAGCACCGCCTGGAGGTCGTCGTCACCCCGACGAACATCAAGGCCATCCAGGGTCGGGTCGGCGCCCCCTGGCTGCTCGAGGGAGACCTCAGCCGCTCCCTGAGCGGCGCCCTCACGCAGGGCTTCGTGTTCGATCTGCGCGAGCCCGACGCGCGCGCGGCTTATGCGCGCGTCCTCGACGGCGAGCTGCCGGGCGGCCTGCCGAACAAGGTGAAGGGCCGGCGGCGGGAGGCCGCTGAGCTCGTGAACGCCCTCTCCGCCGAGACGCTGCCCGCCGGCGTGCAGCGCTCCTTCGTCGACCAGGTGGAGCTGAAGCGCAGCCAGGTCGGCGTCAGCACCACCTTCGCGCTCTGGTTCAAGGGCGGCTCCTTCGCCGGCCTCGGCGCGCAGGGCGTGAAGCTCGACGAGAAGCGCGTGCAGCTCGATCGACACGGCGTCGTCAGCACCGACACGCGCGGCAGCGAGCGACGCCGGCAGGTGTTGCTCTCCGGCGAGGAGACGCGCGGCGTGTACGCGTCCATCGCGCGCAGCACCCGCTACGACGACGAGGGCAAGGCGAGCGAAGAGCTCAGCGGCCTCACCCTCACGCTCAAGCTGAGCGACAGCAAGCTGTGGGGCAGCGAGCTCGACGACGAGATGATCCGCACGCTGAACGAGCGCTTCGGCCTCTCGCTCCCGAACAGCGAGCGCGACGGTCGCCGCAAGAGCCGCGCGCTGACCGTGTCCCGCCGCCTCGACGCCAAGGACCTGGACCGCCTCGTCACGCTCGCGTCGCACAGCGAAGAGCTCGCGGACCTTCAGCGCCTCTTCCACGGCAAGGAGAGCGATCACGCGCGCGCCCTCGCCGTGCAGACCTTCCTCGCCGAGGGCGGCGTCGACGCCATGGGCGCCGTCGTCAAAGCCCTCGGCGGCGGTAAGGCCGCGCTCGTCCTCGACAACAGCGCCGAGGCCTACGAAGGCCCGCTCGAGAAGGCGCGCGAGCAAGCGCTGCGCTACCCGGAGCCCATCTCGCCGCGCGACGACAACGACGCGCTCGCCGAGCGCTACCAGCGCGGCGACAAGGCCCTGCGCGAAGCCGAGCTCGGCCTCGAGGACCTGGCGCACGACCCGCTCCTCGGCAGCGACGAGCAGCGCTCGTTGCGAGCGGCGCTCGTGGAGGCGAAGCGCAGCGTCGAGCGCACCCTCTCGACGGCGCACCTGGCGCCCGAAGAGCGCGCGAGCCTCATCGCGCGCCTCGAGCAGGGCTGGACCAGCAGCGACGAGCAGCGCGTGCTGGACGCCCTCGAGCGCTGACGCCCGGGCGGGCGAGGGCAAAGGGCAAAGGGCAAAGGGCAAAGGGCACAGCGAGGGCTTATGCCCCCTTTGGGGACACGCCCTAGTCCTTGCAGCGGCGGATGCAGGCGTCGAACTTGCCCGACTTGTTCAGCTTGTCGAGCTCGGTCGGATCGATCTTGTCGAGGTCGGTCAGGCGGCTGGCGCACGACACGCGATCGAGGCAGTGCCGCTTCAGGAAGGTGATCTTCTGAATCGGCAGCTGCGGGCTCTGCGCGCGCACGCTGTCGGGTAGCTTGCGCTTGCTCGGACGTCGACGCGGCGCGCGGCGCTCCACCGGCGGCGTCGGATCGCCGGCCGCGGCCGTGGGCTCGTCGGAGACCTCCCGGGCGGGGGCGGCCTGCTCCGTCGCGTCCGCGCGCGGCTCCCCCTCCGGCGCGGCCGGCTCCTCGTCGTGCGGCGCCTCGCCGTCCGCCGCCTCGCCGTCCGCCAGCGCTTCGTGCGCTAGCGCGTCGTCCGCCGCCGCGCCGTCCGGCACCGCGTCGGGGACGAACGCCGCCCCCGCGCTCCCCGCCCGCACGCCGGCCTCGACCACCAGGGGAGCGGTCGCGAGCACCTCCGTGATGATGAGGTCGTCGCTGGCGCCCGGCGTGTCCGCCCCCTGGGTCAGGCCGATGACGACGCCGAGCACCAGCATGACGACGAGGACCGCGGCCGCCGCGAAGGGCAAGAGGCGCCGGCTCACCTCCTCGCCGGGAGCGCGCGGCAGGCGACGCGTCTCCCCCGTGGGCTCGCCGCCTTTGCTGCTCTGGCTCTGCAGCGTCGTCGGCTGCGAGCCGCGCCGCTCGTCCGCGTGCGCGCCGCTGTGCGTGAGCTGCGGGGCGCCGAAGGACTCCGCGTGCCCCTGGCTCGGCAAAAACGACACCGAGTCGTCGCGCATGAGGTTCGGCGGCACGTGCATCTTGCCGCTCGGCGTCACCCAGGGGTCGTCGGCGAGGAAGTCCGCCAGGCGCACGTTGGCGTAGTGCGCCACCAGGGTCTCGTGCTGCTGCTGCTCGGTGGCGTAGAGCTTCTGCATGAGCGCGCGGATCTCGCGCGCGCCGGCGCGCATGCCTTGTGCGTACTGGTAGCCGACCAGCTCCTCGCGGAAGTCGCCGCACGACGAGTAGCGCCGCCGCGGATCGGGGTCGAGCGCGCGCCGCAACAGGCGCACGAGATCGGACGGCAGCTCTCCGAGGCGCGGCGGCAACCAGTCACCGCGCCCGGCGACGGCCCAGATCTGCTCGGGGTTCATGTGCCCGTAATAGCGCTCGCCGACGAGCAGCTCGTAGAGCACCACGGCGACGGCGAACTGATCGGCGGTGGCGTCGATGCCCTCGCCGCGCGCCTGCTCCGGCGACATATAGGCCATCTTGCCCATGACCATGTGCGGCTGGGTGTGCTCCTCCTTCGTCGTCGACTGCGCGAGCCCGAAGTCGATGAGCTTCACCTCGCCCTCGAAGTTCACCATGACGTTCTGCGGCGAGATGTCGCGGTGCACGAGGTGCAGCGGCTTGCCCGTCTGCGGGCTCTTGGCGCGGTGCGCGTAGTCGAGCGCCTCCAGCACCTCGCAGACCATGTGCAGCGACAGCGCCTCGTCGAGGTTCGCGCCGCCGCTCTGCTCCTGGAAGCGGTCCTGGATGGACCTCACGTCCATGCCGGGGATGTACTCCATGGCGAGGTAGTACTGGTGCCCGACGCGGCCGACGTCGAAGGTCTGCGCGATGTTGCGGTGCGTGAGGCCCACCACCACGCGCGCCTCGTCGATGAAGCGGGTGACGTATTCGCGATCGCTGGTGAAGTGCGGCCGCAGCGTCTTTACGACGCTGTGCTTCTCGATGCCGGCCAGGCCGCCGGTCTTCGCGAGGTACACCTCCCCCATGCCGCCGCGGGCGAGGCGGTGGAGCAGCAGGTAGTTCCCGAACACCCGCGGAAAGACCTCGGGCTCCTCGTCCGGAAAACGACCGTCTTCGGGTTGCACCTCGACGCTCATGTCCAGTTTCTCGAAGGTTCATCTTGGCAGCCCACGCGCCCAAAAGGGAAGTCGGCGACCCCGGATCCCGCCGCCGCGAGAGCAGAGCGTGCGACGGCGGAAGACCCGCGCGCGGCGGTCGGTTTTCATTGGAGGCCTGCTATGGTGCGCGCGAAGGCGCCGGGGTAGGCGCCGCGGGCTGGAGGTGCGGTGGCGTTCTCGACCGGCGACAAGAGCGGTCCCATGAGCGAGATCAACGTGACGCCGCTGGTCGACGTCATGCTGGTGTTGCTCATCATCTTCATGGTCACCGCGCCGCTCATGCAGCAGGGCGTGAAGGTGGATCTCCCACAAGCGGCCGCCGAGGCGGTCTCCTCCACGGAGAAGAAGCTCGTGCTCACGGTGACCAAGGACCAGAAGGTCTACCTCGGCACCAGCGAGATCCCGCTCGATCGCATCAGCGAGCTGCTCGCCGCCAACGAGAAGCTCAAGGCCGACAAGGAGCTTTACCTGCACGCCGACCAGCAGCTCCCCTACGGCGTCGTGGTGCAGGTGATGGCGGCGGCCAAGAAGGGCGGCGCCGAGAACCTCGCCATGATCACCGATCCCGTGGCGAAGGCCCCGCTCGCGAGCGACGAGGAGAAGTAGCCGGTGCTGATCGCGAGCGCGCGCGCCCAGCGGACGAACAAGCTCTTCGCCATCTTCTGCGGCGTGAGCTTCGTGCTGCACATCGCGTTCGTCGTCGTGTGGGCGGTGACCTCCTTCGGCGCCGGACCGGCCGTGAAGCTCGATGACAACGTCATCAAGACGCGCCTCGTGAAGCTCGGTAAGCAGCGCGACCAGAAGCTCTTGCCCCGCCTCGACGCCTCGCGGCCGCCGCCGAAGACGAACCAGAAGGGCCCGCCCAGCAAGGAGCCGCCGAAGGAGAAGGCGCCCGAGAAGGAGCCCGAGCCGAAGACCCCTGACGAGCGCTCGGCCGCCGAGATCCTGCAGCAGTTCGCGGAGGACGAGCCGGCGCCGAGCCTCGACGAGCTCATCAAGGAGCGTATCGGCGAGCCGCTCGACGAGGGCCACGAGGAGGGCAGCAAGCTCGGCAGCGACATCACCGGCCGCTTGAAGGTCGATTACAACGACCTCCTGCAGGCGAAGGTGCAGAGCGCCTACACCCTGCCGACGACGCTGAGCGACGACGAGCGCGTGCGCCTGTGGGCCAATCTGTTCGTGAAGATCGGGCCCGCCGGCGAGCTGCTCGACGCGAAGCTCTCCCCCTCGTCGGGAAACGCCGCCTTCGACAGCGCGGTCTTGTCCGCCGCGAAGAAGGCGGCGCCCTTTCCGCCGCCGCCGATCCAGCTCCGTGACTTCTACCGTCAAGGCGTGGGCATGAAGGTGTGCCCGCTCACCTGCAACTAAGGCACTCCATGCGATTGTGTTCGTCCCCGCTCGGCCTGTTCGCCCTCACGCTGCTGTTCTCCCAGGTGCCGCGCGCCGCGCTCGCCGAGGGGCCCATCATCGGCAACATCGAGGGCGCCGAGTTTCGGCCCTATCCGATCGCCGTGCCCGACTTCCGCGTGCCGGCGAACAGCGAGCCCGCGCACGAGCGCGACGCCCTGTTGCTCGCGCAGGTGGTGCGCCACGACCTCGATCTCTCGAGCGTCTTCAAGGTGCTCGACCCGAAGTCGTTCATCGACACCGACGGCGTGCTGCTCACGCAGGTGAAGTGGGAGGACTGGCTGAACGTCGGCGCCGACGGCCTCGTCAAGGCCACGGTCAAGCCCGCGGGGGACGACGTCATCGTCGAGCTGCACGCCTATCAGGTCGCCGCCCAGCGCGAAGGCGTCAACAAGAGCATCAAGGGCAAGAAGAGCGATCTACGCCGCCTGGCGCACCAGGTCGCCGACGAGGTGTACCGCTACTTCACGCAAGAGCCGGGCATCTTCCAGACCAAGATCGCCGCCGTGAAGAAGCTCGGCGGCGAGAAGCACGTCGTGGTGATGGACTTCGACGGCGAGAACGTCACCCAGATCACCAAGGGCGGCGGCCTGAACCTCTTGCCCTCGTGGAGCCCCGACGGCGGCACGCTGCTGTTCACGAGCTATCGCTACGACAACCCCGATCTGTTCGAGGTCTCGCTGAACGGCGGTGCGTCGAAGCGCCTGTCCAATCGTCCGGGCCTCAACACCGGCGGGCGCATCTCCCCCGACGGCAGCAAGATCGCGCTCACGCTCTCGCAGGACGGCAACAGCGAGGTCTATCTGCTCGGACGCGACGGCACGCTGCTCCAGCGCTTGACCACGGCCTGGGGCATCGACACCTCGCCGTCGTGGAGCCCGGACGGCCGCCGCATCGCCTTCGTGTCGTCGAGGGCGGGCAACCCGCATCTGTACATCATGAACGCGGACGGCTCCGGCCAAAAGCGCCTCACGTTTCAGGGCAACTACAACCAGACGCCGAACTTCTCGCCGCGCGGCAACCTCATCGCCTTCACCGCGCGCGACGAGTTCAATCGCTTCGACATCTTCACCTTCAACGTCGAGAGCGGCGACATCGTGCGCCTGACGCAGGACCAGGGCAACAACGAGGACCCGTCCTTCTCGGCGAACGGCCGCCTCATCGTGTTCACCTCGACGCGCAACGGCGGCCGGCAGATCTGGCTGACGAACCTCGACGGCACACACCAGCGGCAGATCACGGCCGGCGGGGATCACACGAGCCCGACGTTCGGGCCCTTCCTGAAGAAGTGACCGAGTGCAGCAGTGACGCAGCGGCGAGGTGAAGAGGGGAGCGGCGCGAGGCGCCGTCACGACGTCGTCGTGCGGACGCCGAGGTAGCCGCACACGAGGCGCGTGAGCTCGTCCACCCACACCTCCCGCTCGAGGCGGCGGCCGGTGGAGGAGCCGTCCAGAAACACGGCCCACTGATCGTTCATCGAGAACAACATGCGGTGGATGACGTCGGCCGCGAGCAGCAGGTCCGGGTGCGTGATCTCGTCGGCGTGCGCCGCCAGCAGCCCATGAATGCGCGCGGCGACGTGCCCCGAGACCTCCTTGCTGCGCGCGCGCACGCGCTCGTCGCTGGCGTTCAGCAGCAACACCGCCCGGCGCAGGCCCGGCCGCGCGGCGTACTCTTCGGCGAGGAAGCCCGCGACCGCGCGCGCGATGACGGCCATGGGCACCCCCTGCCAGCGAGCGGGCACGAGCGCGTCGTCCGCCGTGCGCGTGGCCTCGAGACAGAAGCGCTCGTGCAGGGCATAGAGCGCGGCCTCGCGGTGCTTGAAGCGCGCGTAGAAGGCGCCCACGGACACCTCCGCGCGGCGCGCGATCTCGGCGATGGACACCTCTTCGAGGCCGCCGCCCGCGGCGAAGATGCTCTCGATGGCGTCGAGCAGACGATCGAGCGTCTCCTGGCTGCGCTTCTGCTTCGGCGCGTGCACCCAGCGGAGCTCGTTTGAACCTGCGCTCATGGCGCGAGCCTAGCGCCCCAAGGGCGCACAAAAACAGAGCGTAACCGATGGTTCCTTTTGTGCCGAGCTGCGCTCAAGCACGAGGTCGGACGTTCGCCCTAGGGCAGTTTCCGAGACGAAACCGAACGTATCGCATGGTTTTTTGAGCGCGCGGGGCTTAGGGATCAAGGCCTCGAAAGGAGGTCTCCATGGCTCGCTTCCCTTGCCCCGCCCTCTCCCTTCTGGTGCTGATCGGCCTCTCCGCCTGTGGCACGCCCGAGCACAGCGACGAGGGCTCGCCAGGCGACGGCGTGCTCGCGAGCGCGCGCGTCGACTTCAGCGCCGGGACCTCCCCCGCGAACGGCGAGGGCTACACGTTCGAGGACGGCTGGCTCGTCTCACCGGCCGCGGCCTCGGACGACACCGGTGACCGCTTCGCGCTCGCCGTCGAGCTCACAGACCCCGAGCGCGAGCCGCCGCGGATCGAGGTGAAGGCCGTCGGCGCGGGCGGCGAGGAGAGCGCGTGGGCCGCCGTGCCCTGGCTCTGGCGCGAGGACGAGCTCGTCGTCGGCGGCCTCGACCTGCCCGAGGACACGCTCGCCGTGCAGCACCGCGTCGCCGGCGACGACGTGGAGCAGGTGCTGACGCTCGAGTGGTCGCTGACGCGCCGCGAGCGCACGGAGGACGCGCCCATCGACGTCACCGTCGGCGAGACCAGCCAAGGGCTGTCCTCTCGGCTCGCGAACGCGGGCGTCAGGAGCCGCGGCGCCTGGGGCGCGCGTTCGACCCGCTGCTCGCTCGGGGACGGCAACAAGTACCGCATGGCCATCCACCACACCGTGACGCCGCGCTCGCGCAACGGCAGCTACGATCAGATGGTGCGCTGGATCCAGGCCTTCCACATGGACGGCCGCGGCTGGTGCGACGTCGGCTATCACTTCCTCGTCACCGCGAACGGCCGCGTCTACGAGGGGCGTCCGCTCTCGCTGCTCGGCGCGCACGTCGGCGGCAACAACACCGGCAACATCGGCGTCTCGCTGGTCGGCTGCTTCGACAGCTCCTGCGGCGCGGCGTACGGCGGCACCAGCGTCCCGCGCGCGATGTTCGAAGGCGCGGCCGGCATCGTGCGCGTGCTCGCCCGCGGGCACGGCATCGCCATCGACGCCGCGCACGTGAAGGGCCACCGCGACCACTCGGGCCAGTACACCTCGTGCCCCGGCTCCCGCATGCACGCGCGCCTCGGCGAGCTGCGTGGCCTCGCGCGCAGCGGCGGCTCGCTGCCCGATCCGCGCCAGTGCAAGGCCGCCAAGGAGAACACCTGCGAGCGCGCCGGCTGCAGCTGCCGCGACGACCAATGCCGCTGCCCGGGCAACGGCAGCGATCACGTCTGGTACTTCGAGCAGGAGCGCGGCGAATATTCCTCGCGCGAGGTGGCGGCCAATCGCGTCGCCGTCACCAAGGTGGGCGACTTCGACGGCGACGGCAGGGACGACCTCCTGTTCTACGGCGCCGGCGCCGAGGCGGACCGCGTCTGGTACGGGCGCGCCGCCAAGAGCTTCACCAAGAAGGAGCGCACCATCGGCAGCGGCAAACTGAAGCCGGTGGTGGCGGACTTCGACGCGGACGGACGCGACGACATCCTCTTCCACGGCCCGGGGCAGACGCAGGACTTCTATTGGTTCGGCAAGGACCTGCGCGGCTCCTTCTCGCGCACGGACGTCAGCTACAACAAGAACTACCGCCCGCTCGCCGGTGACTACAACGGCGACGGTCACGGCGACGTGCTGCTCTACGGCGTCGGCACCCGCTTCGACGCGCTCCGCCTCGGTCGCAGCGGCCGGCGCGCGCCGCGGCCCGGCCCGAGCATCACGGTGAACGGCAAGTACCGCACCGCGGTGGCTGACTTCGACGGCGACGGACGCGACGACGTGCTCTGGTACAAGCCGGGCGCCGGC
>CAYLZW010000109.1:0-16916 GCA_964388085.1 uncultured Myxococcales bacterium
GCAGCAGGTAGGGGCAGGTCACGAGCTCGATGCGGCCCTTGAACGACGGCCAGTCCGGGTGCTCCTTGAAGGTCTCGAGATACACCTCGTTCGAGGACGCGATCATCATGACGTCGAGGAACACCTGCACGTGATCGAGGCTGGCCTGCGCCTGCTCGGTGGCGACGAGCAGGTACTTCCAGGCCTCGAGCGGGCGCTTCAAGAGATCGTTGAACTCGAGCACGCCGCGGTTGGCGTCGTTGAGCGCGCCGCCCGTCTCGAACAGCGAGAGGTGATGCAGCGCGGGCGGCAGCGAGCCGAGCGATCGATCGGCGGTGATCTGGCGCGCGTAGGCGTCGACGCTCATCTGCGGCTCCACCGCGACGACGCCGGTGCGATAGCGACGAGAGAGATAAAAGCGCTCCACCTGCACGTGCCGCAGCACCTCGTTCACGTCCCCGTGGTAGCTCGTCATCAGCGCGTCGAAGATCTTGCGGTTCTTGGCCGAGAGGTCGCCGAAGCGCAGCACGTCCGGCACCGGGTAGTCGTCGGGGAGCCGCTCGTTCGCCTTCAGCGCGGCGAAGAGCCGCGCGCGCTGCTCGGGCGTGAGCAGCAAGAGCGGGTGGTCCTTCAGCTCGCAGGGGATGCGCGCGTCGACGTTCGTGCCCTCGAGGTAGGCGTAGCTGCCCGAGCGCTGCGAGGATGTGCCTCCGAAGCCGAGCGAGCCCTTCTGCACGCTCTGCGAGGGGAAGATCCAGTTGAAGCGATAGACCGCGCCGCCGGGCGTCGTCGAGTAGATCTCCGCCGCGCGCGTGAGCGCCTGGATGAGGCTCGTCTTCGCGGAGCCGTTCGGGCCGTGCAGCAGGATCAGCCGGTCCACCCGGCCCGCGCGCACGAAGTTGCGCACGAGGCGCACGAGGTGCTCCTGCACGCGCATCTGTCCGACGACGCGGCCAAAGCCCTGGTCCGCCTCGGCGTCGAAGAGCTTGAAGCGCTTGACCGCGCCGGTGGGCAGCTCCACCTCCTCGCTGCCGAAGTGATCGACGACGTCACAGAGGTACTGCGCCGCGTTGCGCACGTGATGACGCGGGTCCTCGGAGACCTGCTCGAGGTACTCGTCGAACGACAGGATCGTCCGCCGTCCGACGAAGGTGTCCTTCGTCGTCTGGGCGACCGTGCTCAGCAGCTCTTTGGCGAGGTGGTCCATTGTTCCCTCGTACGAAATCGTGCCTCCGCTCGCTCGCGCGAGCGCTACACGAAAAAACGGGCGCCGGAGTCTTATCCTCCGACGCCCGTTCAAGACAGTGAACCCTCAGCCGAACGAACCGGCGAAGGCCCGTGGCCGTGACCTCACTTGGTCGCGGGCGCGGCCTCACCGGCAGGCGGAGCTTCGAGCGTGGCGATCTCCTTCTGGAGCTCCGCCTCGAGGGCCTTCGCCTGATCCGCTGCGTTGTCGACCGTGACGCCTTCGGCGCCGGCCTTCTTCAGCTCCGCGTGCTCGCCCGTGGGCTCGTACGCCGGAACCTCGACCTTGGCCTCCTCCTTCGGAGCCTCCACGGGCGCCTCAGCAGGTTTCTCCTCGGCGCACCCGGCGAGCGAAAGCCCGACAGTGGCGGCGAGAGCGAGCTTCATCATCGTGTTCATGGTTCATCCTCTCCGGCGGCCCGGGTAGACCAGGCCAATGCGCACGGCAAGCAGGCGAAGCCTACTTGGCCGCCTCCCCGCCCTCGGCCGCGGCGGCCTCGAACTTGGCCATCGCGAGCTTGTGGCGCTTGTCCTCGAGCTCCTTGAGCTTCGACGTCTGCGTCTTCAGAGCCTCGTTGTTCGTCGCCGTGGCGATCTGCTCGAGACGCTCGATCTTGCCGAGCTTCTTGGCGTGCGCCTCCTCCGCCGACTTCTTCGCCGCGTCGGTGGCCTCGCTGTTGGCGAGCGCAACGGCCGCAGCCTCTTCCCGCTTCTCGATCCGCTTGGCCGCCTGCTCGGCCTTCACCTCGGCCTTCGCCTTGACCTTCGCCTTGGCCTTGGCCTTGGCCTTCTCCTTCGCCTTCTCTTTGGCGTCTGCCTTGGCCTTCGACTTGGCCGCGGCCGCCTTGTCACCGGAAGGGCGCTTGCGCTCCTGCGCCGACGCTTCCGTCGGAACGATGGCGACCACGCTCACCGCGGCCACCGCAAGAAGCGCCCGGAAAAGTACGTTCTTAAACATCTGGTTAACTCCTCGACGGACGAGACACCGCCCGGGACCGGGCAGCAAGCTCGCTTAGGTGTTGTGTGCGTGTCAACTCTCCTCCCGTTTTCAAGTGGGAGTCGGTCTGCTAGCGGGTGCCTGTTACCTACCCCTTGCGAGCGTGGCGGAACTGGTAGACGCACTGGATTTAGGTTCCAGCGGGGTGACCCGTGGGGGTTCGAGTCCCCCCGCTCGTACAAACGCTCAAGGCGCACACGCGCTCTTTTTTTTCGACTGCCCGCGCGGGATCCGCCCGGGCCAAGATGAGACCGAGGACAGGCAATGACGCTCGAGACGCGGGCCCAGGTGAAAGAGATCTCCACCGTTCAGCGGGAGCTCTCCATCGTGATCCCTGGGGATCAGGTCGCCAAGGAGCTCGACAGGGCCTACCGGAAGCTCTCCCAGAAGGTGCGGCTCAAGGGCTTTCGGCAGGGCAAGGTGCCTCGCTACGTCCTCGAGCAGTACTACAAGGAGCAGACGGAGCAGGACGTGCTCGAGCGCATCGTGGGCGAGAGCTATCGCGAGGCCATCGAGAGCAACAAGCTGACGCCCGTGGCGCCGCCCGAGATCCAGGCACAGGCCGAGCTCATCCCGGGCATGGACTTCGCGTACCAGGCCACCGTCGAGGTGAAGCCCGCCATCGAGCTGAAGAAGTACAAGGAGCTCGAGCTCACCAAGAAGGCCTACACCGTCGCCGACGAGAGCGTGCAGCGCGAGCTCGACACCATCCGCGAGCGCTTCGTGAAGGTGGTGCCCGTGGAGGATCGCGACACCATCCAGCAGGGTGATCTCGTGCAGTGCAACTGGTCCGGCACCGTCGAGGGCGAGCACGTGCGCGGGCTCGGCGGCGTCAGCTACGTCGTCGAGGTGGGCGGCGGGCGCTTCTACCCGGAGGCCGAGCAGGCCCTCGTCGGCAAGAAGCTCGCGGACGGCTTCGAGGTCGAGGTCACCGTGCCGGACGACTTCCGCGTCGAGGCCGCGCGCGGCAAGAAGGCGCTGCTCTCCATTCGCCCGGAGCAGATAAAGCGCAAGGAGGTCCCGGCCCTCGACGACGAGCTCGCCAAGGACGTCAGCGACGAGTTCGAGACGCTCGAGGACCTGAAGAAGAACATCAAAGAGGGCCTCGAGCGGCAGGCCGCCGCGCGCACCAAGAACGAGGTTCGCGAGACCGCCCTCGACGTGCTCATCGACGAAAACCCCTTCGAGGTGCCGAACGCGCTCGTCGAGCGCCACTGCGAGCAGCTCGCCGCGGACGCCCTCTCGCGCCTCCCCGAGGAGCAGGCCCAGCGCATCTGGGCCGTACAGCGCCAGCGCCTCATGGAGGACGCGCGCCCGAGGGCCCTCAAGCAGGTCCGCGCCGGCCTGCTGCTCGAGGCCATCACCGCCAAGGAGGACATCTCCGTCAGTGAAGAGGACGTCGACAACCACCTGAAGAAGATCGCGGAAGAGGCCGGCCAGCCGCTCAAGACGCTCAAGAACCTCTACAAGTCCGGGCGCCGGCGCGATCAGCTCAAGGACCAGCTGGCCACGGAGAAGGCGCTCGATATCATCCTCGCGAACGCGAAGATCAGCGAGGAGAGCGCGACGCTCTGAGGTGCCGAAGGCGCCGGCCGGTGATGAATTGAAATCCGTCTTCATCGAGACCTTCGGCTGCCAGATGAACGTGCTCGACTCCGAGCTCGTCACGGACCAGCTGCGCGCCATCGGCTATCGGTTCGTCAAGCAGGCCGACGACGCTGACGTCGTGCTCTACAACACCTGCTCGGTGCGCGAGCTGAGCGAGCAGAAGGTGCTGAGCCGCCTCGGCGTCATGAAGCAGCGCAAGCAGGAGGGCGACAAGGAGCTCATCGTCGGCGTGCTCGGCTGCATGGCGGAGCGGGCGGGCACGGCGCTGGCCGAGAGGCTCTCGCACGTGGACCTCATGTGCGGCCCGAGCGAGCTCGATCGCCTGCCCTCGCTGCTCGCGAACCTCGAGGCGCAGCGCTCGGAGAGCCGCGTGGCGCAGATCGCGCTGTCGGGCCACAACGCGCGCCGCTCGAAGACCAAGGAGGCCGCCGAGGACAGGCTCGAGGCGCTCGATCAGGGCCGCCTGGTCGATCCCGACGTCGAGGGACGGCAGGCGTACGTGCGCATCACGCGCGGCTGCAACAAGTTCTGCTCCTTCTGCATCGTCCCCTTCACGCGCGGCGCCGAGGTGCACCGGCCGGCGGACGCCATCGTCGACGAGGTGCGCAAGCTGACCGAGGCGGGCGCGCGCGAGGTGACGCTGCTCGGCCAGACCATCAACCACTACCGGCACGGCGACACAGGCTTCGCGCAGCTGCTCAAGCGGGTACACGACGAGGTGCCCGAGCTGCCGCGGCTGCGCTTTCTGACCAGCTACCCGCGCGACTTCACCGACGAGGCGCTCGACGTCATGGCCGAGAGCGAGCGCATCTCGCCCTACCTGCACGTCCCCGCGCAGTCGGGCAGCGACGTGATGCTGAAGGCCATGAACCGCGGCTACACGCGCGAGCAGTACCTCTCGCTCATCCGCCGCGCCAAGCAGCGCATGCCGGACGTCAGCATCGTCGGCGACATGATCGTGGGCTTCCCCGGCGAGACGGACGAGGACTTCGAGCGCTCGCTCTCGCTGCTCGAGGAGGTCCGCTACAAGGGCGTGTTCGTCTTCAAGTACTCCACGCGGCCGGGCACGGTGGCGTCGAAGAAGCTCGAGGACAACGTCCCTGACGAGGTGAAGAAGGAGCGCAACCAGCGGATGCTGGCGCTGCAGCAGCGCATCTCCAAGCAGCACCACGAGGCGCTGGTGGGCCGGGAGCTCGAGGTCCTCGTCGAGGGCAGCGCCAAGATCGATCCGCACAAGCGTGTGCAGGCGGACGGCCCTCGTGACGAGGACGGCACGCCGCTGCTCACGCTCGGCAGGAAACAGGGCCCAGCGCTAGCGAACACCATGGTCGAGGACAGCGACGAACGCGTGCGCCTCACCTCGAGGACGCGGGGCGATCACATCGTGGCGTTCGACGGACCGGACGCGCTCGTGGGCGACCTCGTGCGGGTGCGCGTGACGAGGGCAACGGCGCTGTCGCTGTCCGGCGAGCTCTGCGGCTGAAGGGTGATCCGCGAGCACGCGCCGGACACGCAGCAAGAACACAGACCTCACGCAAAGCCGCGAAGAACACCTCGTTGGGCTCCCTTTGCGGCTCCACGCTTTGCGTGAACATTCGCTCTGTTGGTGCTTCTAGGGCGTCGGTGCCGTCGGGGGTCCAGCGCTCTGCTCACGACGACGGCGGACCTTCAGCGCCAGCTTCGAGACGAACAGGCCGAGCTCGAACAGCAGCACCAGCGGCACGGCGAGCATGCACTGGCTGAGCACGTCGGGCGGCGTCAGCACGGCGCCGATGACGAACGCGATCACCACCATGATGCCGCGGTACTTGCTGAGCTTGTAAGGGTCGACGATGCCGGCCATGGAGAGCACGAACACGACGACGGGCGCCTGGAACACGAGCCCGAACGCCAGCAGCAGCTTCATGCTGAAGCTGAAGTGCTCGGCGACCGAGAGCGTCATCTCGACGCCCGCGCCCATGGTGTGCTCGAGGAAGAACTTGAACATGCCGGGGAAGGCGCCGAAGTAGGCGAAGGCGCCGCCCGCCAGGAAGAAGAACGCGCCCGCCCAGACGAACACCTGCACGTAGTGGCGCTCTTTCCGGTACAGGCCTGGGGCGACGAAGAGCCAGAGCTGGTAGAGCGTCCACGGCATCGACAGGAAGATGCCGACGACGACGGCCGCCTTGAGCTGCGCGATGAAGTACTCGGCGGGCGCGATGACGACGAAGCGCGGCGCGGTGCCGAGCTGCTTGGCGGCGAGCTCTACGGGTCGCTTCAAGAGCTCGAGCACGTCACCGGAGACGGCGAAGGCGCCCATGGAGACGACGAACACGCCGATGGCCGCCCGCATCAGGCGGTCCCGTAGATCGCCGAGGTGCTCCATCAGCGAGTACTCGCGCGTGTCGAGCCCCTCGGCCGCCTCGCTGGCAGGCTCCGGTCCCGCGCCCGTGCCGGAGAGCTGCTCGCCGCTCACGAGGTCGCGTCCTTCTTCTCGTCGGTGCCGCGCGCGCTCTCCGTCACGCCGGCGTCGCGCGCCGATCGTCGCGTGTCGTCGAGCAGCGCGCTGACCTCGGCGTCCGCCGGCACGGCATCGAGGGCGCGCTTGTGCGGATCGCCCCCCGACTCTCCGCGGGAGATGACGCCGTCGTCGGCGGGGACGGCCCTCGGCTCGTCGTCGTCGTCATTGGTGCCCTCGCCCATCGTCGCCGCGCCCGCGGCCAGCGAGCCGTGGATGCCGGGCGCCGCGTTGGCGCTCACGAGCGGTGCGTCAGCGCCCCGCGGCGGCTCGGCGTAGCGTCGCTTCGGCGCGTCATCGTCGTCATCGAACATCAGGGCGCCGCGCAGATCGTCCGACACCTTGCGCAGCTCCTTCAGCCCCTTGCCGAGCGAGCGAGCCACGCCCGGCAGCTTCGTGGGGCCCACCACGAGCAAGGCCACCGCGAGGATCAGCAGGAGCTCCTGGATGCCGATACCAAACACGCCGCAAACCCTCCGAGACGCCAGGCTACGAGCTATCAGCTATCGACGCCGAGGGCACAAGCCCTTCCGCCGCTGCGCGGGGTGCACGCACAGGGAGCCACGCGTTAGAGCCCAAGCTCCCGGGCCACGCGCCGGTCGATGAGATCGAGCGGCAACGCACCGGCGCCGAGCAGCGCGTCGTGGAACGCCTTCAGGTCGAATTCGGGGCCGAGCTTCGCGCGCGCGCGCTCCCGCAGCTCGAGGATGCGCAGCATGCCGACCATGTAGCCGAGCGCCTGCCCGGGCATCGCGATGTAGCGATCGATCTCGTTGGCGACGTCGATGGCGCCGAGCGTGGTGTGGCGGGCGAGGAAGTCCACGGCCTGCTGCCTGGTCCAGCCTAGCTGGTGCAGGCCGGTGTCCACGACGAGGCGCGAGGCGCGCCAGGCGGCGAAGCCCAGGTACCCGACGCGCGACTCGAGGCTCGAGTAGAGGCCGAGCTCGTCGGCCAGACGCTCGGCGTACAGGCCCCAGCCCTCGCCGAAGGCCACGTAGTAGCCCTCGCTGCGAAAGCGCGGCAGGCCCTCGAGCTCCTGAGCGATGGCGATCTGGATGTGATGTCCCGGTACCGCCTCGTGGAAGGCGAGCGCCTCGGAGTTCATCACCGGACGCTCCTCGAAGCGGTGCAGGTTGGCGACGAAGATGCCCGGCCTCCCGTCCGAGGCGGAGCCCGGCTGGTAGTAGGCCGCGGGCGCGTCCCGCTCGCGCTCCTTGTCCATGGGCTTCACCTCGTAAGCCATGGCCGGCAGGCGCCCGAAGGCCTCGGGGAGCTTGGCGTCCGCTCGCTTCAACGCCTCTCGAAATGTCACCATGAGCGCCTCGCGGCTCTTGGCGTACTGCGCCTTGTCCGCCTTCAGCTTGGCGACGAAGGCCCAGGCGTCCGCCGGCTGCTCCTTCGTGCCCTGCCCGCGCACGAGGGCGAGCTTCTGGATCTCCGCCTCGATGCGCGCGAGCTCCCGCCGGCCGAGGGCGTGGATCTCCTCGGGCGAGAGCGCCGTCGTCGTGTAGCGCTTGGCGAGCCAGGCGTAGATCTCGGCGCCGCCGCTCATGGACCCGAGGCCGGGCTCCTTGCGCGCCTTCGGCAGGTACTCCTTTTCGAGGAAGCTCAGGTAGCGGCGCAAGGACGGCAGCACGCTCTCCCGCGTGGCCGCCAGGACGTCCGCCTCGAGCAGCGCTCTGTCGTCTGACACGTCGTCCGGGATGCGCGCTGCCACCTTCGCGAAGGTGCTCTCCGCCGGTCGCCGCTCGCTCTTCAGGAGCTCCCGTAGCTGCAGCAGCACCCGCTCGACGACGACGCGGGGCGCGGTCTGCCCGGCCTGAAGGCCCACGCGCAGATCTTCGATGTGGCCGTCCATCCAGGGCGTCAGAGCCCGGTAGCGCGCGATGAGGTTCTCGACGTCGGCGCGCGTCGTCATCGGGTGCTCGTGATGGAAGAAGTAGGGCAGCGTCGCCTGCGGGCCGTTCATCTGGTCGACGTCGAAGGTGGCCAAGCCGAGCCGCTCGCCCTCGAGGGCGCGCGCCACCTCGTAGCGCAACAGCTCGAGCGTCAGCGCGTCCGCCGCCGAGAGCTGCTGCTCCTCGATCCCGGCGGCGCGCTCCTCGAGGTCGGCGGCGAACGCAAAGAGCCGCATGCGCTGCTCGTCGCGCGCGTCCGGCCCCGTACGGGACAGGCGGTCATCGAAGCGATGGTCGCCGACGGAGGTCGCCCACGTCGGGTTCTGCTCCATGAGCAGGTCCCACCACGCGCGCGCGCGATCCTCCACGAAGCGCGCGGCCTCCTCCGCTTCGGCCACCCCCTCGTCGGCGGCGCTCGGCGCGGACGCCGGCGGCGCCGGAGCGCTCGATCGCTCGACGCCGCCGTCGCTCCTACACGCCGACAGGGCGGGCACGAGCAGCAGCGACAACGACGACAACGCCGCGGCGAGGGCGCCCACAGGCCTTCTCTGCTTCACGTCCCCTCCGATGCCCTCGTGCGCTACGCCGTGGCCCGCCTCGTGACCTCGGCGATCTCGGCGATGGACTCGAGCTGTTGCGCTTGGCTGCTGTGCAGCTCCTCGATGTAGTGAAGGATCTGCTCCGAGCCACGCGCCTGTTCGCTTTGTGCGGCGTGGAGCTGGCGCACCATCTCGTTGATGTGCTCGATGGCGTCCGCGACCTGCCGCCCTCCCTTCGCCTGCTCCTGGCTCGAGAGCTCGACGTGCGAGGCGATGGTCTTCATGCGCTCGGCGGACTTCATGATCTGCTCGGAGCCGCGGGCCTGCTCCGCCGTCGCCGCCGCCACCTGCTGCACGGTGCGCGCGATGCGGTCGACGGCGTCGGCCACCACGCGCGATCCCTTGGACTGCTCGACGGTAGCCATGGCGATGGCCTTCACCATCTCGGTGGCCTTCCCGGCCGACTGCACGATCTCGGCGAGCGCGCCCTCGGCCGCCTGCGAGAGCTGAACGCCGACCTCGACCGAGCGCTCGCCCTTGGCGATGGCGACGACGGCGTTCTTCGACTCCTCTTGCACGCCGCGGATGAGCTCCGCGATCTCCTTGGTGGACGCGCCCGTGCGCTCCGCGAGATCCTTGATCTCGTCGGCGACGACGGCGAAGCCGCGGCCGTGCTCACCCGACTGGGCGGCGATGATGGCGGCGTTCAGCGCGAGCAGGTTCGTCTGCTCCGCGACGTCGTCGATCACGTTCAGGATGTTGTCGATGGCGCTAATCCGCGCGCCGAGCTGGCGGATGACGCCGCCCACCGTCTTCGAGGACGCGCGGATCTCCTCGATGCCCTCGAGCGTACGCTTGACCGCGTCGGCGCCGCGCTCGGCGTCGCGGATGACGTCCTCCGAGAGCTTCGCCGTCGCCGTCGCGTTGCGCTCGACGTGGCTGATGCTCGCCTCCATCTCGTTCATGGAGGTGCTCGTCTGCTCGGCCGCGAGCGAGAGGTCCTCGACGTTCTTGGCGACCTCCTTGATCGAGTAGATCATCTCCTCGATGGACGCGGCCGTCTGCTCGACGCTGGCGGCGAGCTCGTGGATGTTGTCCGCCACCTCGTCGTTGATGGCGCTCATCTCGAGGATGGACGAGCCCGACTGCTCGGCGGAGGCCGCGAGCGACTCGACGCTGGTCGCGATGGAGCGGATGGTCGCCGCCATCTCGGCCATGGCCGCGCTGGTCTCCTCGAGGGACGCCCCCTGCACCGTGCCGGCCTCGCGCAGCCGCGTGATGGCGCTGGCGAGCGAAGCGACGTCCCGCCTGAGCGCGTCGGCCGCCTCCTGCGGCGAGCTCGGCGCCGGCGTCGTCGTCTCCCGGGAAGACGTCAGCGCGGCGCCGCCGGACGCGCGCGAGCGCTGCGCCAGCGTGTTCACGGCCGCCGCCAGCCGCGACCACTCGCCGGGCAGGTCCTCGGGGAGGAGCGCCGAGGGCTCTCGCAACATGCGGTCGGCGTGCGCCGCGACGGCTCCCTCGAGGCGGCCCATGCGGCGCACGGCGGCGGCGACCACGGCCGATCCGATCGCCGCCGCGAGCCCCAGCACCAGCGCGGACGTGATCTGCGATGCCAGCACGAGCACGATGACGCCGGTCGCTGCACCCACGACGAGGATCCCGCTCGCTCCCGATCCCATGCGCGAGAAGCTCGCGGCGCTCAGCTCGTTCGGTGTGCCCGTGTCCATCCGTGTCCCTTCGCGCGCGGCGCGCCTCGTCGCCAGCCCCGCCAGCGGCCGGACCTTACAACGTCGCTGCGGGTCGTGTGCGAGACCATCGCATCGGACGCCGCGGCCGGTCGTTTGCCGTGCACGCCCTTGTGTTCGCCCAGCCCGCTACACTAACCAGCATCCTCGAGGAGGCCGCGCACCATGGCGACGATCATCACCGACCAATGCATCAGCTGTGGTGCGTGCGAGCCCGAGTGCCCAAACAGCGCCATCACCCAGGGCGAGGAGATCTACGTCATCCACCCCGAGCGCTGCACCGAGTGTGTCGGCTTCCACGACGAGGAGATGTGCGCCTCGGTGTGTCCGGTGGACGTCTGCCTGCCCGATCCTGATCGGGAAGAGAGCGAAGACGTGCTCCTCGCACGCGCAAAGCGCCTCCACCCAAAGACCGACTTCGGAAAGAACCCGCCGAGCCACTTCCGCTAAGCACAGTCGCGCTCCGCTTGGACGAACCCAACGCCGAGAACGAATCCCCTGCGCGGTCCGCCGATCCGGCGACAGCCCCAACGGAGACCCGCCAGGCACGTGAGCGACGCTCCCAAAGGGAAGCTGGAGCGAACGAGGGGGAAAAAAAGCGGGGTCTCCAGGCGCACGGGGGGGAAGCGGCCTGGAGACCCCTACACCACGGAAGCGAACGTCGGGGGGGGACTGCTCGTCTCCGCGGTGCACCTGCTGATAGCAGCTTCCGGGCCAAGCGCCGCTGCAAACTTTAGTCAGGGAAAACAGCAATTTACGGTGCCATCAAAGTTCTGAGATCGCGGTGTCTACACCCCATTTGGCCGGGCAACGCGGAGCGAACAGCGTGGCGTTGCGGATATTGCCGGCTTGAGGTGATTTAACCCTACACGGGGTTGTTTCGCCGCACGCTGGCACGGGCCGATCGGAGCCGTGAAAGCCGGCAGGCCCCGCGCGCAGCGGCCGCACCGCCGTCGCAGCGCTTGCTCACGATAGGCGCCTGACCGCAGCATGGGCGCGTGCCCATCCCCGCCCGTTACGAGATCAAGTACCTGTTGCTGCCCGAGCAGGTCCCCGCCGTCCGGGCTGCCATCGCTGGCATCTGCGCGCTCGACGCGCACTCGGAGGAGGCGGTCGACCGGCGGTACTCCGTGACGTCGCTGTACTTCGACACGCCGGACCTCGCGTTCTACCGGGCGAAGATCGATCGGGCGCCGAGGCGTCTGAAGCTGCGTGCCCGGCGGTATGACAGCGCCGGCTCTCCCGTGTTTCTCGAGGTGAAGCGGCGGGACGGCGAGGTCGTGCGCAAGACCCGGGCGGTGTGCGCGGGCGACTGGGCGGGGCTCCTCGCGGCCCCGCGAGAGATCGTCTCTCGGGGCGACCCGGCGCTGCACGACTTCTCGGCGATGCTCGAGCAGACGAAGGCCGAGCCGCGCCTGCTCGTGCGCTATCGCCGGGAGGCCTGGGCGAGCGTCATCGACGACTACGCGCGCGTCACCTTCGACAGCGCCATCGAGTACCAGCCCTGGGACGAGGCCTCCTTTGACGGATCGGCCGGCGCCTGGCTGCCGCTCGACGACGTCGTCACCGCGAACCTGGCGCGCTCGGGGATCGTGCTCGAGCTCAAGTTCGACGCGGCCGGGCGCTTCGGCGACGACGATCGATCGAGCGGCCGCGCTCCACCGTGGATGATCAGCCTCGTCAGGCGCTTCGATCTGTTGCGCCGCGGCTTCTCGAAATACGGCGCCGGCGTCGATCAGCTCTGGGCGCGGGAGCGGCCCTACGATCGTTGGCTGAAGCAAGCGCGTCACGGCTCCGGGCCATGAGCGTGCGCGTCGAAACTTGCCGCGGCGCCGCTGCGCTGTTCTCCTCGCGGCTGTACCTCCGCTCGCCCCTCCTCGGTCCTCACTCGAGCGCGCCATGAGCTTGTTCTCAGACCTCCTCCGGGAAGGCGCCGGCTCCGTCGGCTGGCAGACGGCGCTGCTGTCGACGACGCTCGCCTACGTGCTCTGCCAGGCCATCGCGTTCGTCTACGCGAGGAGCTACCGCGGCCTCAGCTACTCGCGCAGCATGACGCAGGCCCTCGTCGTCGCGGGGATCGTCGCCGCCATGCTGATGATCGCCATCGGCGACAGCCTGGCGCGCGGCATCGGAATCGTGGGCACGCTCGCGCTCATCCGCTTCCGCACGAACATCCGCGATCCGCTCGACATGGTGTTCGTCTTCTCCGCCTTCGGCGCCGGCATCGCGTGCGGCACCGGCAGCTACGGGGCGGCCTTCGTCGGCACCGGCATGTTCCTCGTCGTCATCGCCATGCTGCGCGTGACCGGCTTCGGCGCCTATCAAGAACACGAGGGGGTCGTCCGCCTGCGGCTGCCCGCGCGCGGCGCCTCGGCCGAGGACGGACCCGAGCGCCGCCTCGAGGAGCTGCTGGCGAAGACCTGCGTCCGTTTCGCCCTCGTCACGCTGCGCGAGGTGGCGCAAGGAGAGGCGATGGAGCGGGCGTACCAGGTCACCTTCCGCGACGACGGTGACGAGGAGGCGCTGGTGACGGGGCTGCGCGAGCTCGGCGCCACCGGCGTCGTCTTGTCGCTGCAGGAGCCAAGCGTTGAGCTCTGAGCTGCCCACGGGCCGCGGCCCCGCCCGTCCCGGGTCGAGGGGCACGCCGTGAGCGGCGGCCGGGCGCTCTCACGGCAGGCCAGGCGGCGGCTGTCGCGCGGCTTACCGTGGATCGTGTGGTCGCTCGCAGGCGGCGTCGCCCTCTGGCTCGGTGCTGGCGTGACCTCGGTGGGGGTCGCGCCGGCGGAGGCGGAGCGCGTGCTCGTCGTGCTGTCGAGCCCGCGCAGCGCGACCGTCGCGAAGGTCGCCGTACAGGCCGGCGATCGCGTGCCGGCGGGCGCGCTGCTCGCCGTGCTCGATCCGAGCGAGCTCGACCTCGAGATCGCGGTCGCCGAGAGCGAGCTCGAGCGCCTTCGGCTCGAGGTCAGCGCCGAGGGAACGTCGCTGAAGGCCGAGGACCTCATGACGCGCGAGCGGCTCGCGTCCGACGCCGAGCGCGCGGCCGTCGACGCCGCCCGGCTCGAGGCCGAGCTCGGGCGCGATCGCGCGGAGCTCGAGACCATCGTGGAGCAGCACGCGCGGCAACAGCGGCTCGTCGATGAGGGGCTCGCGTCCGGCAGCGCCCTCGACGATCTCGAGCTGCGCCGCGCCGCCCTGCAGCGGAAGGTCAGCGAGTACGAAGGGCTGCTCCGGAGCGCGCGCGATCACCACATCGCCGCCCGCTCGCGGTTGCACGAATGGGAGCGCAGCAAGGACGCCGGCGCCCCCCGGACGGCGCCGCTCATCGCCGCGGTGAAGGCCCAGCAAGAGCGCGTGGGCGCGCTGCGGGCGGCGCGCGAGCGGCTGACCCTGCGCGCGCCCGTCGCCGGCCGCGTGCAGGCGGTCCATGAGACGACGGGCGGCGCCGCGCTCCAGGGCGAGCCGGTCATCACGCTCATCGACGAGCGCACGGCGCGCGTCATCGCCTGGCTGCCCGAGGATCGCGCGCAGCTCGTCCACGTCGGTGACGTCGTGCGGCTCGTGCCGAGCGACGGCGTCGGCGCCGAGCGCCACGGCCGGGTGGTGGCGCTCGGCCCCGGCATCGAGGAGATGCCGCCGCGCTTCCGCCAGATCCCGGCCGAGCCGGAGCTCGCGCGCGCCGCCTATATCGAGCTCGAGGGGGAACAACCCCCTCCCCTGCCGGGCCAGGCGTTCGACGCGCGCTTTTTGGCGTCGTCCTCCGCGGAGCGAGCGCCGTGACGTCGTGGTGGGCGCTCCTGTTGCTGGCCGGCAGCGCGCTCAGCGCCACGCCGGTGCGGCTCAGCGCCGACGATGCCGTCGAGCGCGCGATCTCGACGCACCCACGCGTCATGCTCATGCAGGAGCGGGTGCGAGAGGAGGAGGCCGTGCGCGAAGGCGCGCTCGTCCTCGAGAACCCGGAGCTGCGCGTCCGTCATCACGCGCCCGGCAAGCTGTTCGGGCCGCTCTGGGGTGAGCCCGTCGACGAGTTTCCCTTCGACAGCGCGCGCGCCGATCTGCGCTGGAAGCCGCCCCCCCTCGAGAGCTTCGGTCCGCTGCAGGCCTATGGCGACCACCGCGTGCAGCGCGGCCTGGCCGAGCTCGAGGAGGCGCGGCTGTTGCTTGCCGAGGAGATCCGCCTGTCGCACGCGCGGCTTTTGAACCTGGCGCGCCGGGTCAAGCTCTCGGGAGAGGCCGCGGCGCTGTCCGCGCGCGCGAGCGAGCTCACCGAGCGCTCGCGCGAGGCGCGCATCGCCACCGGGCTCGCCGTGAGCCTGGCACGGCTCGAGGCCCTCGACGCGGTGGCCGAGCGCGAGCGCGTGCGGAGCGAGTACGAGGACGAGCTCGTCCGCCTGCGAGGCTTCGTCGGCCTCGGCCCCACGGACGAGGTGGCGCTCGTCGAGCCGGCCGTGTCGCTCTGTCGCGTGCCAACGGTCAGCGTCGAGCAGCTCGTACAGCAGGCCGTGTCCTCCTCACCACGCCTGCGCGCGCTCGAGCAGGAGGTCCTCGCCGAGGAGGCCCGCGGGACGGGGGTCGCGCTGACGCGCGTGCCGTGGTTCGACTTTCTGCAGGTGAGCGCCGTCGGCGGCGATCGCAACGACGAGCCTACCGTCGGCTTCGCGGCGAGCTTCGTCCTGCCGCTGCTCGACTGGCAGCTGAGCGAGTCGAAGCGCATCGACGCCAAGCGCGCGCGTCTCGTCGCCGAGCGCGAGGCGGAGCGCCGTGTGCTCGCGACGCTCGTGCGCCGCGCCGTCGAGGACCTGCGCCAGAAGGCCGCGCTGGTGGCGCTGTACGACAACGCACAGGGCGAGGTGCTCGACGAGGGGCTCCAGCAGGTGACGCGCGCGCTCGAGGTCGGCGAGGTGAACGCGAACGAGGTGGCGCTGGTGGGCGCCCGCACCGTGCGCGCGCAGCGGGATGCGCTCGAGGCGGCGCTCGGCTGCGACGAGGCCGCCATCCACCTCGACCGCCTGCTCGGCGGACCCATGAGCGCCCGCTTCCTGAACGCCCCTTGAGGCGGCGTGAGACACCTTCGGGAGCGAACCGCTCCGCTGGCGTAGAGTGGCGCCATGACAGACGAGCGTCGTCGACATCCGCGCGTGAAGCTCAACATGCTCGTGCAGTTTCGCCTGCAGAGCTACGAACACTTCCTGACCGACTACGCGAGCGATCTCAGCAGCGGCGGCATGTTCTTGCGCACGCGCGAGCCGAAGCCGGAGGGGACGCTGCTCTACTTCCAGTTCACGACTCGTGACGGGGGCGCGCTCATCGAGGGGCTCGGTCGCGTCGTACGCGTGGTCGCGAAGGATGGCGGCGAGGACGCGCCCGCCGGCATGGGCATCGAGTTCGTCAACGTCGAGGAGCCCTCGCTCACGCGCATCCGCGACATCGTCGGCAAGCGCGTCTCACGCTAGGGCGCCGTCGTCGTTCGTGTCCGCGGGCGGCCAGGTCTCCGGCGTCACCGGGTAGCGCGGGAAGACCGCGCCGGGGGGGATGGCCGCGTGCGCGAGCGCGTCCGGGTAGTAGACCTCCTCGAGGAAGAGCCCGTGCGCGGGCGCCGTGACGCCGGCCTTGGTCCGATCGCGCGCGGCCAGCATGCGCTGCACGTCTTCGGGGGCGTGCCGGCCGCGGCCGACGTCGGTGAGCGTGCCCGCGATGATGCGCACCTGGTTCCGGCAGAACGCGTTGCCGCGCACCTCGATCAGCACGCGCTCACCCGCCTGCCGGACCCCTACGAGCCAGAGGTAGCGGCGCGCGTGCGCCGCGTCGCAGTGCACGGAGCGGAAGCTCTCGAAGTCGTGCTCGCCGACGAGGAACGCCGCGCCCGCCTGCATGGCAGCGACGTCGAGCGCGCCCTTCACGTGCCAGCTCGTGCCGCCGTCGAAGGGGTCACGCGCCGCGCTCGTCAGCACCCGGTACAAGTAGCGCTTGCCGACGGAGTGGCGCTTGGCGTCGAACGCGGCCGGCATCTCCTCGGCCGCGAGCACGCTGATGTCGTCCGGCAGGTTCGCGTTGAGCGCGAGCACCATGCGGCGCTGCGACACGCTCGACGAGAACCTGCAGGACACCACCTGTCCGCGCGCGTGTACGCCGGCGTCCGTGCGGCCGGCGACGCGAGCGCCCACCGGCCCTCCGGCGAGCACCGCCAGGGCCCGCTCGAGCTCCTGCTGCACCGTGCGCTCGCCGGGCTGCGCCTGCCAGCCGGCGAACCTTCCGCCGTGGTACGCGAGCGTGAGTCGCCAGGTCGCGGTCATCCTCGTCATCGGGCGCAGTCTGCCTGCTAGGGCGCGGCTGCGCGAGCGGCAGTCGACCGTTAGATCGTCCGCCATGAGCGCTCGCGTCCTCGTCGTCGGCCGACATGAGAACCTCACG
>CAYLZW010000110.1:0-16878 GCA_964388085.1 uncultured Myxococcales bacterium
CGCCCCAGGGCGTTGGGTCGGAGGTTACTGTGCCTCTGCCGCTCGTCACGGTCGACGAGGTCAGCGAGCTCCCCTTCTAGGTGCTTCCGTACGGTTTTCGGGTCCAGCCCGACCTTCGTCGTGCCTGTTGTGGATGCGTCGTTCGGACACGCTTCGACGATCGCACGCAAGACCACGAAGGCCGCGTCCGAGAGCCGCGCTGCACGCGCCTTCACGTCGACGGTCACCAGCGCCCCGGAGTCCAAGGGCGGGAGTGATGGTCCCCGGTTCGCGCCGTCGGACTCCTTCAGCGATTGAAGCCAAGCCCAGTCTCGATCGCTGAGCCTCGTGGCTGCCGGACGCTTCAGGAACGGCGGTGAGGCGGGTGGCGGCGCGTCTCTGAACGCGAGAGCCTGCTCACGAGCCGCCGGCCACGCCGCCGCGAGTTCAACACGAGCCGCCTCAAGCGCGACGGCCTTCCTGGCCTCGTGACTCGCACGCGCGAGAGCAAGGTAGTCCGTCTCGGTGGGTGGGGGCTTCGGAGGGTCGGGGGCCCAGCGGTACGACGACGAGATCGGTTTGGGGGCGCTCATGCGCGCACGGAAGCCGCTGCGAGCGGCACTCTCGTCGAACGGCGCCGCCGCGCGCACGAAGGCGAGCGCGGCGATCCGCATGCCTTCGAGTGCAGGAGCAGTGCGTCGGTGCGCGCGTACGCTGTCGAGGCACTGCCGGAGCAGGTCGGCGAGGAGTTGGACGCGGACGCGCTCGTCGAGATCGCGGCTAGCGTCCTCCCACTCGAGCACGGCGGCGGCTCGCGCCCCGAGCGAGGCGTCTTGCAGGAATGCTGGTAGAGTGCTGCTCATCGGAGTCACCTCTCCGGTCACGCGGGCCGGCCCCGGCCAGGGGGCGCGGCCCGTTTTCTCGTCCAGTGTAACGCAACTATGTCCCGCTAGGGCCGCTTTCGGACGAGGGCGACCGGGGCCTCACGTGCCGGCCGGAGGCGTACTGGTCGAGGAGGCTCCCGGCGTCGTTGGCGCCCGAGGGCGCCCGCCGAGGTACAGATCGTCGAGTTGCCAGGAGCGGTCGGCAGTCGTCGCGTGCAGCTCGCTCGGCACGTCGCCAGCCCTCCACCTCTCGCCACCAAGCATCGACCAGCGTCAGGTCCCACGTGTAGCGCGCTGCGCGCCCTGCGTAGCCGTTGTCGACCCATGGACGCGGGTAGTCGGCGGGCGTCAGGTGCTGGGCCTCGCGGAGACGGTCGCGGCACGTGCGGAGGTGGCGAAGCACCTCGTTCGTCGTCACCCACTGCGCAAGGTTCGCCGGCGCGTCGTCACGCTTCACGGCACGCACCTATTGGACTACCGAGCGCAACTTCTCGGGTGGGATCGTCCAGCCGCGAGATTGAGCCAGACGAGCCAGAGCGTCCCGTATCCGCCGCTGAGGGTTTGAGCCCGGGGGCGGGTCGGCCGTGACTACCGCGTGAGCCGGGTTGTCCGGGAGCGGATCAGGGAGCACGTCGATCTCGAAACGCCCCACCTGTCGCCCCTTCTTGTCGCGGCGGGGCTCGTCGATCGCGCGGACGTCGCGTGCGAGAAGCGCGACCACTCCGTCGGACGAGTGCTTTTGTGCCTTGGCGGGGTCGCCGTCCAACAGTCTCGCGCGATCGACGGATGGTTTCCCCTCGGGATCGAGGAACGCGGCCTCGGTGAACCTCAGGACGCCGTCCTGGTCAACGTGCCAGCCCTGTTCCTTCCCCTCATTCTGGATCGCGCGATAGAGGGTTTCGTCATCCGCAACGCTGTCCCCCTCAGCCATCAGCCGTCCAGCAGCCACCGCCACAGCGGAACGAGGTCGTTCGACGTCAACCCCCGTGACTCATCCATCTCCGAGTGGACGTTCGTCCCCCAAGAGCGGAGCGCCTCGAGACCGTCGTCGCTCATGTAGAGAGTGAGTTTGCGGTTCTCCCGCCACCATTCCATCACCGACTCACCGACGCGGTGAGTGATCTTCGGCTCCCACCACTCCAGCGCCTGCTGGACGGCGAGCAGTCGAAGATCCTGGAGCAGAAACACGACTGCCACAGACCGCTCAAGGGGAGCGGACCGCTTGGACCGACGGTCATCACTTGGGCCGTTAGTTGTCGTGTCGACGAGCAGAGTAATCGCGTCAGCGGCTACCATCTTGAGCTCCCGTCACCGACGCCAGCGCATCCTGTGTTCGATCGAGAGCGCCCATCATCGCGGGCGTGTACCCGTCGACGAGTGTCAGCAACTCCGCGACCGTCCATTCAAGTTTGCCGCGCTGGAGCGCGAACTTGTTGTTTCGATCGTACTTGAACTCGATGCCTTCATCGACCAGCGGCATATCCCAGTCTGAGACCGAGACAGAACGAACGACCTGCGGCGGTACGCCGAACGGCATCTGAACGGAGAACGCTCGCTCTTGGAACCACGTCAGCCACACGTTCGAGAACGCGATGTCATCGACGACACGGCTTGCCCGAAGGGAGAAGTCCTCTACCGGCCCGCCCTCGGTGAGGAGCGGCGGCATACCGAACGCCCTCTGCGCGTCACGTCGAAGTTGCTTCGCTTCTTCCGGAGAGGCGACAGATCGACGTGCAGTGGTCACAATCCCGAGAAAACGCATGGTCGCACCGGCCGCTGCGAGTGCTTCAACCAGCATACCCACCTTGTTGACTGTGTACGTCGCACGGTCGGGTCGACGCAGTTTCGGGTCGATGTATTCGCCGAAGTACCGGGTACGGAGCAGCGCGCGTTCTTGAGTGACCTGCGCCGTTGTGGAACTCGTCGGCGACTGGAAGACGAGCGTGGCATCGGTCGACTGCAGGGAGTTCAGGTTCAGATGCTCGAACGCAGGTTGACCCTCGAACTTTTCGCGTAGGCGCATGAGGAGGTTCGCGTCCGCTTCGTACGCGAGCGAAACCTCCTGGGAACGCATGACGAACGACGTCATAACAACCTAACCAGCACGTGCGCGTCGGGAGCTTGGCACGGACAGCCATGTCCGGCCAAGTCGGCCACCTCTCAACAACTAGCAGCTTCTTGAGCGTCCCGCCTCCTGCGATCTCCGTCCCAGTAGTGCCTGGCGCGCGCCATGCAGCGGGATCACGGCAGCGCCCACTTTCAGCGCATCGAGGTAGTCAACCCAGCGCTGCATCATCGCGCGGCGTTCGTCGAGGAACTGCGCCCGGTTGTACGCGCGCCCAAGCGGCCCCTTCACCTCGTGGGCGAGCTGGTGCTCCAGCAGGTCCTCACGCTCCCCAAGCACCTCAGCGAGGAGCGTGCGAGCCGACGCGCGGAAGCCGTGCACGGTCATCTCGTCGTGGGAGTACCCGAGCCGACGCAGCGCCGCGTTGAGCGTGTTGTCGCTGATCGGCCGCTCCCGCGTTCGCACCGACGGGAACACGTAGCGCCCACCTCGAGAGAGCGCCTCGGCTTCGCGCAAGATGGCAACCGCCTGCGAGGAGAGCGGCACGACGTGGTCGCGGTTCATCTTCATCTTCGCGGCAGGGATGACCCACGTCGCCGCGTCGAGGTCGATCTCTGCCCACTCGGCTTGGCGCAGCTCGCCAGGTCGCAGGAACACGAGCGGCGCAAGGCGAAGGGCCAGCGACGTTGACGGCTGCCCGTCGTAGCCATCGATCGCACGAAGCAGCGCGCCGAACTTCACGGGGTCCGTGATGGCCGCGTGGTGCGTCGTCTTGTGCGGCTTGAGCGCGCCGCGGATGTCGCCCGTCGGGTCGCGCGTGCCGGGCCGCCCCGTCGCGATGGCGTAGCGCATGACCTCGCCGATGATCTGCCGCGTCTTCTTCACCGTCGCGCCCTGCCCTTTCTCGTCGAGCGGGCGTAGCGCGGCGAGAACCTCGGGAGCACCGACGCTCGCAACAGGAACGCGGCCGAGGCGCGGAAGGATGTGCTTCTCGAGGCGGAGCCTCTTGTTCGCCTTCGTCGACGGGGCCCACGTCGGCGACTGCTTCGCGAACCACTCCCACGCGACGGCCTCGAAGGTGTCGGCCTCCGCCGCGCGAGTCGCCTTCCGGTGTGCGGACGGGTCGATGCCCTGCTGCAACAAGCGTCGTGCGTTGTCGCGAGCGGTACGCGCATCCTTGAGCCCGACGTCGGGCCACACGCCGAGGCTGATGCGCTTCTCTCGCCCCGCATGACGGTACTTGAGACGCCATCGAGCGGAACCCGATGGGGGCAACTCGAGGTAGAGGCCCTGACCGTCGAACAGCTTCGGCGTCTTGCCGGGCACGCGAGTGCGGATGGCGGCCTCGACCTGCTTCTGCGTCAGCATCCGGGCACCTGGGGGCAACGGGTTGGCGGCCTGGCGACTTGCCCCCATTGTGGCCCCCAACCGCACCGGCAGTCCAGGGACAACCTTGGGCGTCCCAAGAAGACAAAACCCGCCACCGGGGCGGGTCTGCGGTCTCTGTGGGATGTCCCTGGATGCCGTTTTGGTGTCCCCAGGGGGATTCGAACCCCCGTCGCCGCCGTGAAAGGGCGGTGTCCTGGGCCTCTAGACGATGGGGACCCACGGATGGTTCGCCGACACGAGCGCCGCGCGAATTGCCGTCCGTGTACTGTGCGTCGCGCGGCTCATCAAGCCCTTGGCGCTGCGCGCGCGGGAACTTTCACGCGTCTCGCGGGTCTCGAGGTCACCGCGGAGCGCGGGCGCGTTGTAGATCTCTCCGTTACAGACGACGGGGCTCGCCCACATGGGCGCTCCTCGATCCTCAGGACGACGCGTGCGCGCTCGCGAGCTCGAACGCCTTCGCGGCCACCGACTGCAGGAGCGCCTCCGCCTCCTCGCGCGGCAGATCCTGGACGGCGATGCAGAGAACGAGCGGCGTGCCGTCGTGGAGCCAGACCACGGCGAGGTCGCTGATGCGGCGCCGCTGCGTTCCGGTCTTGTGCGCCACGCGCAGCTCGTCGGGGATCGCGCCTCTCGTCCGGTGGCCGCTCGTCCAGACGTCATCGAGGCGCCCCAGGATCTCACGGCTCGCGTCCGGCGAGACGAGCCGGCCCTCGACCAGGCGCGCGAGCACTTGCCCGACGCCGCGCATGGAGCCGTGGTTACGGCCGAGCGCGTAGTACTCATCGTAGGCGACCTCGAGGTCCTCCTCGTCGTAGTCCCCGTAGGGCGGCCCGATGTGCCGCTGCAGCAGGTCGAGGCGCGGGTGGTAGCCGTCTCGCCAGCGCACGTCGCGCACGTCGACGGCAGAGAGCTCGGCGGCGCGCGGATCGAGGCGCCCGTAGACCTCGCGGCGCACGTCCATCATGTTCACGATGGGCCCGAAGCCCTCGAGGCGCTCGCGCGCGAGCATGCGCTCCACGCTCTCGACGCCGATGCGCTTCAGCAAGAGATCCGTGGCCGCGTTGTCGCTGTCCCGCGTCATGTAGAGCATGAGCTCGTCGATCCGATAGCGCTGACCGAGCTTCTGCCGGTTCATGCTCGGCGCGCCGTCGCGCACGTCCTCGCGTCCGTAGCGGAGCTCCTCGTCGAAGCGCAGCTGCCCACGCTCGCGCGCCGCATAGAGCACGACGAGGAAGAGGAGCTTGATGCCGGAGGCCAGGTACATGGGACGATCGGCCTGGTACCCGAACGTCAGGTCGCGCCGCAGGTCGTGGGCGAACACGGCGACGTCACCGTCGCGACCTCGCCGCAGCGCCTCGATGTGCGCGCGCAGCTCACCCGACCAGGGCGCGGCGCTTCGCTGCTCCCGCGGGCGAGCCAGCGGCGACGCGGCCGTCTCTTGTGCGAACAGGGACGCGAGGACCAAGCCTGCCGCGAGCGCTGCGTGCCGGCGAAGGAGCGCCAGAGAGGAGTCGCCACGCGGCACCGCCGTCGCGTTCGCAGAGATTTCGACACAAATCAATTGGCGGCGGGGTCGCCGCTGCCGCGCCGCGCGCGCGTTTCGAGCACGAAATTCTCCAGGGAGCCGCGACGGTAGACCATGCGCAGCATCCCGTTGTCGTCGGTGACGACCACCTGATCGGCCTGCTCCTCGCTGATCTCGCGTGCCTCGGACATGGCCTCCGCGCGCGTCTCGCACGTCTTCTGCGTCTGTTCGCCGATCATGACCTGGTACATTCAACCTCCTGAATTTGCTTAAGAAACACAACGCCGCCCGGGCGCCGGCCCGCACGCACTTCGTTTGTGTACTAAATATCTACGGAAAACTCGACCCCACGCCCGCGGCTGTCACGGGTGCGCGCGGCCCTTCGGGAGAGCCCGCCCCTCTCCCTCGCTCGTCGAGGAGAGCGTCAGCGGCGGCGGCTCCGGCGCTGACGAGCGCGCTGCACCACGTCGTCGCCGGTGGCGGGATCGGCCTCGCTCTCGAGCAGCTCCTCGACGACGTCCGGGTCGGCGAGGATGGGGCCGGTCGCCAGCAAGGGGGAGGCGTCGAGCGCGCCCGCGTCCATCATCTCGACGATCTGCTTCAGCACGGTGTCGATGATGACGCGGTTCGCCTCCGGCAGATCGTCGAGCGCGCTGGTGAAGCGCTCCTGCAGCGGCGAAGGCGCCCGCCGGGCGATGTCGCGCCCGGACGGTGTGAGAGCGAGCAGGACGCGACGGCGGTCGGACGCGCTCTTCTCCCGCGTGACGAGCCCGCGCGCCTCGAGCCGCGTCAGGATGCCCGTGATGGTCGCGTTCGAGAGCGACACCGCGCGCGCCAGCTCCGACGGCGTCATCGACGGGTGCTCGCGAAGCTGCAGCAGGCAGACGAGCTGGGGCCCGGTCAGGTGCACCGTCGCCACGAGGCGCCGACTGTGCAGGTCAATGGCCCGTGACACCTTCCGCAGCGACCTCAGGATGCTCTGCTCGAGCTCGTCGGCCATCCGTCGTCCTCGTCGGCGTCACCGCCATCGCGCGCCCGCGTCACTCCCCCGCGCCGAGGAAGCGGAACACGACCCGGCGGTTCTTGGCGCGCCCCTCGGTGGTGTCGTTGGTGGCGATGGGATCGGTCTCGCCGTAGCCCTTGGCCTCGAGCTTGTCCTTCGGGACGCCCGCCTTGATGAGGAAGTCACGCACCGACTCCGCGCGGCGCTGCGACAGCAAGAGGTTGTAGCCCTCGCTGCCGGCCGAGTCGGTGTGGCCCTCTACGCGGATGCGCGCCTCGGGCGGCGTCTGTTGAATGGCCTTCGCCACGTCCCGCAAGATCGAGAAGCTCTCGGGTTTGATGGTGGCCTTGTCGAGCTCGAAGTGGATGGTCTCCAGGATCTCGACCTTGGACTTCGTCACCACGATGCGCGTGTCGTCGGGGCAGCCGTCGCTGTCCTCGTCGCCGTCCATGTCCTCGGGCTGGTCGGGGCACTCGTCGTCGTTGTCGAGCAGCCCGTCCTCGTCGTTGTCCGGCTCGGGACAGCCGTCCGCGTCGCGGAAGCCGTCCTTGTCCTCGGGCTCGTTGACGCACTTGTCGTCCGCGTCGAGGATGCCGTCCTGGTCGTTGTCGGGCTCGGGGCAGCCGTCCGCGTCTTCGAAGCCGTCCTGATCCTCGGCGTCGTTCGGGCAGGCGTCGGCGCTGTCGAGCACGCCGTCCTGGTCGTTGTCGAGGTCGGGGCAGCCGTCCTCATCCTCGAAGCCGTCCACGTCCTCGGCGTCGTCCTTGCACTTGTCGGCGTCGTTCAAGATGCCGTCACCGTCGACGTCGTCCGCCGGGCAGCCCTGCTGCTCGGGCACGCCGGCCAGGTTCGGGCAGCGGTCGTCGAGGTCTTTCACGCCGTCTGCGTCGTTGTCCGGATCGGGGCAGCCGTCGCTGTCCTGGAATTGGTCCTTGTCCTCGGGCTCGCGCTTGCAAGCGTCGTCCTCGTCGAGGATGCCGTCGTCGTCCGCGTCGCGGCGCAGGTTGCCGTAGCGGACACCGGCGAACACGCGCAGGTCGGGGGTGCCGAAGCCGGCCACGAGGCCCCAGCCGAGGCCGCCGAAGACCTGGATGGGCCCGAACACGTCCCACGCGGCGCCGCCGAGCAGCTCGAGTGGGTTTTGGTTGATGTCGGCGAAGGGCGAGAGCAGCGCGGTCGCGCCCGCGATGCTCGCGTTCACCTCGAGGGGCAGATCGAGCTGCTCGCGCAGGTCGTAGCCGACACCGGCGCGGTAGAGGAGCTCGTGGCTGACGTCGAGCCCAACGAAGTCGGTCTGCGGGCGAAAGCGCATGCCCGCGTTCGCCGCGAGGCGCACGCCATACAGCTCCGTCGACAACGCGAGCTCGGGCACGAAGGTGAAGAAGCCCTCGCCCATGTAGCTCTGCGCCGGCAGCGCCGTGGGCACGGTGAACGCCGTGATGATGGCCAGATCGACGAGGTGATCCTGACGGCGCAGCACGCGAAACTTCGGCACCACGCGGATGTCACCGACGCCGACCGCGCTGAGCTCGCCGAGCACGGCGTCGGCCGCGGCCGGAGGCGTGCCCCGCCCCTGGTACAGCACGAGGGGGAGCTCGGCGCCGACCTGCATCCACTCGATGAGCGAGAGCGCGCCCACGAGGCTGGTCGCCACGCGATGGCCGACGAGGACACCCGCGCGCTCCACGCCGGCCTCGCTGCGCCGCGAGAGCGTCAGCGGGTTCAGCGCGTACCAGCCCCAGAGCGACAGGTCGTACTGCAGGTGCTCGCCGACGGCGCCCGACTCCACGTCGATGATGCCGCTTCGATCGAGCGACGGCCGTAGCCGCTCGACGGGGAAGCCGGCGTTCTCGCCGCCCGGCTGCTCTTGTCCCGAGGCGGCCACCGCGAAGAAGCACATGGCGAGGCCAGCGATTGTCGCTCGCATGCGAGTCACCCTTATGTTGGCACCTATGTTCGCCGGGTGACGTTACACCGAAACGGCTGCTTCACGTCGAGCGACGGCCTCCCGCGGAGAGGGCGCGCGCGGCTCAGGCCTTCAGGCGCTCGTCGATCCACTGCTGCGTGAAGTCCGCGGCGTCCTTGAAGGACTTCTCGACGTCCGCCACCACGAGCTTCTCGACCATGCCGCCGACGCCGAGCAGCTTCACCTGAATCTCGCCGTCCGCGATGCGCAGCACGCCGTCGCCCGCCTTCTGGAACTTGATGCTGCCGCGCGCGTCGACCTTGCTGGCCAGCACGGACGGCACCGTCTCCCACTTGGCCTCGTACGAGCCCCAGCGGTACGAGAGCCGCTCCTCGTACTCGAGGCGATCGGCCTTCAGCACCTTCTTCACCGCCGTGGGCAGCTCGCGGTCAGGCCCGATGCGCAGCACGCGGTCCAGCTTCTCGTCGTCGCGCTCCATGCGCACGACGATGCGCGAGAGGTTCACGCGCTTGCACATCGCCTGGTTGAAGTCTTCGTTGAAGTAGAGCTCTTCGAAGTCTTCGAGGCTGATGTGGTCGAACTTCGCTTCCGTGCGGAATTTCATGCGGCGCGTCCTGATGTCGAGGAGGTGGTGGGTCGTCCGGGACTCGAACCCGGGACCATCGGATTAAAAGTCCGGTGCTCTACCAACTGAGCTAACGACCCTCAGCGCCCCACGTAGAAGCCGGCCCGCGCAGTGTCAAGCGACGAGGTCGGCGCACCCGTCACTCGAGCTCGCCGAGCTTCACGAGCCCGGGCTGCTTGGTGCGATAGGTGTCGTCGACGTGGTTCATCAGCTCGATGAAGCCCTGCTCGAAGCGCCGGTCGTCGCGCGGCAGCCCCTCGAAGTCTGCGTAGAAGTTGCCGGTCCAGCAGGTGTCGCCGTAGCAGTCGCCGTCGACCCAGACGATGATCGCGCGCTGGAAGTCGGTCAGGCCGGCTTGCCGTCGCTCGGCGTTGTTCGCCTCCATCATCGAGCCCCACAACACGAGGCCGATGCCGACCATGTCGTCGGCCGACTGCCCTTGGCCGTGAAAGAAATAGAGCACCGGATAGCGCTCGTCCTGGCGGTCGCTCAGGTAGTAGTCCGGCGGCAGCAGCACGCCGTACTTCACCTCGCGTCCGAGCACGTCGCTCTCGTAGCTCGTCAAGAAGCCGAAGTCGGACAAGAGCCCGTTCGGGCTCTCGAGGTCCTCGAGCGTGCCGCCGATGGACGTGTCCCGGCCCTCGGGCGGGATGCGCGCCGAGAGGAAGCCGAACAGCGTGTACAGGCGGTGGATGATGTCCGGCCCGACGTGGTTGCCGTCGCCGAGGATGTCGTCCGTCGATGGGCACACGGCAGGGTCGCCGTAGCGCAGGTAGGCGACCTGGCCCATGGCCTCGCGCGAATAGTCGGCGTCGTAATACACGTAGGGGCCGTCGATGCCGGGCAGCGCGCGAAAGTCTCCGTACACCTTGGCGTCCGGCACGCGGCGCTTCACCTTCGAGAAGAACGCGTTCGTGATCTGCGCCGTGTTCAAGAAGTCGCGGATACCGGCGTCGACCCAGAGGTCGAGGCGCGCCACCTGGCTGTCGGGGATGGCCTCGAACAGGTTCGCGGGCGAGCGGTCATACAAGCGCTGCAGCGTCGGCGAGAGATCGTACACGCCGTTCCCTTCGCCGTAGTCGGCGGTCGCCGGCACGCCGTCGAGCCCATCGTCGTCGTACGCCTCGCCCTCGTCGTGTCGCAGGTTCCGCTCGAGCCCGTCGGGGTTCGTGTTCGGATCCCAGTCGTCCCCGGCAGGGTCCGGGTTCGTGGCGACGTCGTAGCCGTCCTCTTCCTCGCTGGCGAGCCCGTCGCTGCCGACGTCGCGGTAGCGCTCGCGGTTGTTGATGAGCAGCGGCTCCCCGTAGTCGCGACGGCCGTTCGCGTTCAGGTCCACCGCCAGCGCGAACTCGATGACGTTGCCGTGCGCGCCCGGGTCCGCCGGGTCGTAGTCGCCGCTGCGCTGGCTGTTGCCGTCACAGAAGGTGATGACCGGATAGCTGCCCTCGGGGTTGTACTCGCGGTTGTAGACACCCTCGAGGACGATGGGCTCCGCGCACAGCGCCGCGCGGTCGAACGAGCCGTCGTTCGGCGGCACGTGCCACGACGACGGGACGCCGGCCGGGAAGTATTCGCTGTCCGGGTTGTAGACGAGCGGGTTCCCGAAGGCGGACACCATGTCGTGGAAGATCTCCGTCAAGCCGTCCCGATCGAACGTGCCGCCGCGCCCCTCGTCGGGGCCGCGGTACCAGTGGTTGAAGTCGGAGCGGAACATGGAGCAGGCGCTGCCCGGCACCGCGGGGAAGAGCCCCGGGCTCACTTGCGCGCCGCCCTCGAGCGGCCAGACGTCGTGGACACCGCAGAACACCTCGGGATCGCTCGGGTCATCGAGGCGGGCAGGATCGTCCGCCAGCACGGCCTCGAGCTGCTCGAGGGGGCAGAAGCCGCCGAGGTGGTTCTCGAGCAGCATGCCCCAGAGGAACTCGCTGTCGGCGAAGGGCGTCCCCATGACGCCGACGACGTCAAACAGGTCGGGGTAGTTGAACCCGATGCGCGTGGCGGTGCCGCCGCCCATGCTGACGCCCGCCACCGCGCGATAGGTGAAGCAGCGCTCGCCCGGGTGCGCCTCCACGGTAGCGTCGTCACAGGCCGCGAGGCCGAAGCGCTCGCCGAAGTCCACCTGCTCGACCGGCGGTCCGCCGTCGGGCGTCTCGGCGGGCGGCGGACAGGCGGTCAGGAGCAGCAGCGGCAGGAACGCGGGGGCGCGCCGACGGGACATGAGCACCTCGAGATCGAGCCCGCACCTGTACGGGGCCGTGCGCCACGTCGCAACACGGGGTCTTTCGCCCGCGCGCCGAGGACGTCATAAGCCCCGAAAGTCACTGGAGCTGCTGCGATGTCGTCGATGCCAACCCGCGCCGAGCTGAAGAAGAACCTGAAGGCGCTGAAGCTTCGCCTCGAGAAGAGACCCATGGACCTCGACGCGCGCATGCGCATGGCGCGTACGCACCGCCTGCTCGCCGAGAAGAAGCACGCGGTGGCGCACTATCGCGCTGTCGCCCGCTACCTCTCGTTGGCCGGCCAGCCGCTCATGGCCATCGGCGTCCTGAAGGAGCTCTTGCAGGTCGACCCGCGCCACGAGGAGACCCTGCTCTTCCTCGCGAAGCTCTACGCGAGGACCGCCGGCGCCGAGCCATCGAACCGTGGCCGGGTGGCGGTGCCCATCGCCGACGCTCCGCCCACCGGCCCCATCGCGCTCCCCGAGGGGCTGCCCGCGAGCGCGACCGGGCTGTGGCGCGCCATCCAGCCGCTCTCGACCGATGTGTTCGCCGCCGTGCATGGATCGCAAAAGGACGACGTCTCCATCGCCGCCGAGCTGCGCCAGCTCGAGCCCACGCTCGACATCGACGAGGCGGATGTGCTCGAGGAGCGCGCGCTCAGCGGCGAAGGGGCGCCCGACTTCGTGGAGCCCGATCCCGACGACTTCGAGATCCTCGGCCCGCTCACGACCGAGGACATCGTCCTGCCCAAGGTGACGTTGTTCTCGTCGCTCTCGCCCGAGGCGTTCATCGAGCTGGGTCACGCCATGGTGTTTCAGCGCGCGGAGCCGGGCGAGGTGCTGTTCGAGGAGGGCGAGCCGGGAGACAGCTGCATCGTCATCTCCCGCGGGCGGGCGCGCGCGCTGCGCAAGAACGATGACGGCGCCGACGTGGAGCTCATGACGCTTCAGGAGGGCGACTTCGCCGGCCTGTTCGCGCTGCTCTCGTCGCAGTCGCGACACGCGAGCCTGATCGCCGACTCGCACCTCGAGTACTTCGAGATCGATCGACTGGCCGTCGAGCGCCTCGTGGCGAAGGACGCGCACTCGAAGGACGCCCTCGCCGAGCTGTTTCGCGAGCGCCTGCTGTTGAACCTGCTGGCGGTGCTGCCGGTGTTCACGAGCCTCGCGCCCGACGAGCGCGCCGGCGTCGTGGCGCGCTTCAAGAACAAGCACCACGAGCCCGAGCACGAGATCCTCTGGACCGGCTTCGAGCACGACGGCCTCTGGGTCATCCTCGAGGGCAGCGTGCGCCTCGAGGGCCCCGTGCGGCTCCCTGCGCACGGGGCCCTCGCCGACACAGCGGCGGCGAGCGACGACGACGGCGCGGTGACCGGCGTCCGCCTCGTGCCCGGCGACTTCTTCGGCAGCTTCGCCGGCACGAACCAGGGCGCCAGCGAGGTCAACGTCGTCGCGCTCGATCGCGTCGTGGTCGCGGCGCTGCCGCAGGCCGCCTTCGCCGCCATCCTCGACGAGCACAAGGACCTCGCCGGCGTGCGAGACGCCTTCCAGAAGGAGGGCCTCATGCTGACGCGGCACGTGTTCGCGGGGAACGGGCGCCTGCCCGGTGGCTTCGTGCGCCTGAGGCCCTTGTTCGGCTGAACGCCCCGACAAAGCTCAGTCGTGCGGCTGCTGCTCGGCGGCTCGACGCTGCACGCGCGCCGCCACCCGATCGCTCGCGCCCACCACCTCGACGGGCGTGTCCGCGACGTCGCCGCGCAGCTTCAACACCGCCAGCGCGGACGCGCTCCCCTCCCGAAAGCGGGGGCTCACGCTCGTCACCTCCCCGATCGGCTTGTCGCCCGCGCGCACCTCGGCCCCGAGCGTGATGTGCTCGTGAGCGCGTTCGTCGTCGACGACGAGCCCGACCAGCTGGCGCGCCTGCTTGCCGTAGTTGTCGATGCGCGCGATGACCTCTTGCCCGATGTAGCAGCCCTTCGCCCAGTGGATGGCGTCGTGCAGCGCGAGCTCGAGCGGGTTATGGCGATCGCTCGCCTCTCGTGGGCCCGGCACTCCCGTCGTAACGCGCACCACCTCGAGGTCCGCCGGCGACCCAAGGGCGGCGCCCGCCTCGTCGAGGGCGATGGCGAGCGCGTCCGGCTTTCGCGTGTGGCTGTATACGAGCAGCGACGGCACGGGCCCGGCGGCAGCCAGCAGATCGAAGCTGCGCACGACGGCGATGTCTCCCTCGCCGGCGGCCGCCCACGGGCCGAGCGCGACGTCACGCCCGAGCAACGTCGAGACCACGGCGAACGCGCGCCCCCCTGCGACCACCGCGAGCGAGCCCTGCCCCGTTCGATCCTCGAGCGTGACCTTCTCCACGAAGAGAAAGTCATCGAGCCACGCGACGAGCGGCGCGGCGGCGTCCCGCGTGCCGATGAGCAGCACCTCGTCGTCCGCCAGCGCGAGCTGATGCACCACGTCGACGATGCGGCCCTGCTTGTTGGTGAGCGCGTTCAGCCGCGCCTCTCCCGGCGAGAGGGCCTCGACGTGCTGTGTGCTCATCCGGTGCAAGAAGCCGCGCGCGTCGGCGCCGGTCACGCGCAGCAGGGCGCGCTGCTGTGGCCAACGAACGGCGCCTGTCTGCAGCGCAGAGAAGAACGGGTCGGTGCTCATCGGACCTCGCTGACGTTCACGCTGGAGCGTAGCGAAGCAGCGAGCGGCGGCTACTCCGCTCAGCCACCGGACTTCTGGAAGATCACCGTCACCTCCCGGCCGCGCAGCTCGGTGCGGTAGGGCACATCCTCCTTCATCTCGATGATGATCCGGATGGTGGGCGAGGTGTCCTCCACCTCGGTGGGCGTGATCATCTTCACGGGGCTGTCGAAGAAGGTCGCGTCGAGGTGGTTTTTGTTGTTGTCGAGCGGGATGACCGCGCCCTTGATCTCGAGCACGAGCAGGTTCTCGCCTTCGCGCTTCACCTCGTAGGTGGCCTCGCCGTTCATGCGCGCGAACACCTCGCTCTGGGCGCCGAGGTTGCGGAAGCCCACGTAGGTCATGGCGCGATTGCCGCCGCTCCCCGTCGACACGCCGGCGCCGCCCTCGCCCTCCGCTTGCGCGAAGCGAGGCGCGGGCGAGTCCGTAGCGATGTTCTCGGGGATGTTCGCGGCGAGGCGCACGCCGCCCGTCTTCGTCTTCACGCCGCGGCTCGTGAGCTCTCCGCTCGTCGTGGGGGCGGCGCCGTCCTGGAAGATGGAGAGGGTGACCTCGCCCTCCGTCGCGGTGACGTCGTAGAAGACGGCGCTGCCCACGCGGACCACGAGGCGCGCGACGCTCCTGCCGTTGTTCTCGGCGGGCGCGAGCGTGACCTCCTCGATGACGCCGCCCTTCGGCGTCTCGAGCCGCTGCTGCTTCGCGTCCGCGTCGAGCACGTCGAGCATGATCACGGCGGGGGAGCGCTTGGCGAAGCTCTGGAACATGGGGGCCGAGCGCGTCGTGAGCACGACGTCGACGCGGCCGGCGCGCTCGACGAGGCGCACGTCGTCCACGTGGTTCGTGGGCGCGCTGAAGGCGCTCGTGGCGAGCAGGAGCGACCCGGTAAATGTGAGGGCCACCGACATCCGGGACATAAGGCCTCCTCGGCGACCCTCGGCCGCCGCGCCTCGACGCTAGCAGAGGACGGGGTGGCGCCCAAAAAAGCGGCCCGCGTCCGTCCGCTCGCCCGCGCGGCGTCAGAATTCCGGCAGGACCGGGTCCTCGGAGACCTCGACGAACAGGCCGCGCACCTGGCCCACGAGGTAGAGCGAGCCGGTCACGAGCACGAAGCCGCCGCCCCGCCGCGCGGACTCCAGCGCGCGCTCGAGCCCGGATCCCAGCTCCGCCGCCACGCTGACCCGGAGGCCGCTGGAGGCCAGATCGGCCGCGAGCTCGGCCGCGGGTCGCGAGCGAGGAGCGCGCGCCTTCACGACCTGCACGGACGCGGGCGCGAGCGCGAGCAGCTCTCGCGCGAAGGGCCCGGCGTCGTGCCCTCGCGTCATGCCGATGACGACCTGAACGGGGCCTGCCAGCGAAGGGTCCTCGGCGATGACGCTCGCGAGCGCCCGCATGGCGTGTGCGTTGTGCGCACCGTCGACCAGCACGATCGGATCGACAGCGACGCGCTCGTAGCGTCCGGGCCAACGAGCGCGCGAGAGCCCTCGGTGCTGGACGGCGCGGTCGGTGACGAGGCCCGCCTCCTCGACCAGCGCGCACGCGAGCGCGGCGTTCTGCCGCGTCGCGCGCCCTTGTCCGAAGCCGAGCGAGACGTGCTCGAGGTGTTGAAGATCGTCTGGCTGCAGCGTGCGCAGGGGCGCCTGCACCGACGACGCCACCGCGCGGATGGCCGCGAGCGCCTCCGCGTCTTGCGGCGCCGTCACCGCGGGCACGCCGCGCTTCAAGATGCCCGCCTTCTCTCGCGCGATGGCCGCCAGCGTGTCGCCGAGGAACTGCTGGTGGTCCTTGCCGATGGGCGCGATGGCGCACGCGCGCGGCGCGAGGACGTTGGTGGCGTCGAGCCGGCCGCCGAGCCCCACCTCCACGACGGCGACCTCGACGCCGTCCTCCGCGAAGGCGCGAAAGGCCATGGCGATGATGCGCTCGAAGAAGGTCGGCGGGTCCTCGAGCTTCCGCGCGGCGCGCGCCACCTGCTCCTCGAGCGCGACGAAGCGTGCCCGCGAGATGGGCTCGTCCCCGATGACGATGCGCTCGGTGGCGCTGGTCAGGTGCGGGCTCGTGGTGCGGCCGCGTCTTTTGCCGGCCGCGCCGAGCATGGCGTCGCTGAAGGCGACCACGCTGCCCTTTCCGTTCGTGCCCGCGACGTGGAGCGCCTCGAACGCGAGCTGCGGATCGCCGAGGTGGGAGAGCAGCGCGCGCATGCGCTCGAGCCCCAAGCGCGGCGAGGAGGGGACCGACAACAGGCGCAGCAGCGCCCGCTCATAGTCGGTGGCGGCGTGCGGATCACTCATGGCTCACGGGGGGCGAGACGACGGGGACGGCGCTCAAAAATGGAATTCGTCCGTCAGCTCGACGAGGTGCATGTTCTTGAGCTTCAGCGCCATCAGCTCGTTCTTCGTCACTTCGTAGAAGCTCGGCTTCAGGTGATAGATGAAGACCGGGATCTCATCGCGGTCCGTGACCTTCATGAGCTCCGCGTCGAGCGTGCGCGGGGTGTAGTGACCGGCGACGTCGGCCAGCGCCTGCATGTGGTTCGGGAACGACAGCTCCACGAACATGCCCTTCAGGTTCT
>CAYLZW010000111.1:0-16695 GCA_964388085.1 uncultured Myxococcales bacterium
TCTTCACCGCCATCACGTCTCCATCGGCCCACGCGTGACCAGCCGCAGCGATCTCCGGCGAGCAGCCTGCGGCGCGGTCGTTCCGGCACCCTCGCATAGGGCGGTGGCCCGCTGTCGCGCGAGCTCTATCGTCGACATCTCCGTCATGCGGTCGAACCACGTTCGATTGGACCCACGCTCCTCTTGCCACCTGAGCCGCACCGTCTCGGCCTCGTCCATCATCTCGCTCACCGCCTGGCGCTGGATGAGCTTCTTGAGAAACGATCTTCCGCCAGGCGCTCGCGCGGTCAGGTACTGATGGATGTCGCGAAGCAGCTCGACACCGATGTTGTGATCGTTGACCTCGACGTGGCCCGCGGGCCGGGCCCGCGTCTTCACGCCCGCGAGCATCCGCGCTGTGCGCGGGAACCTCAGCGCGCCGTGCAGCAGGTACACGGTGGCCTCGGCGGGGTCGCCCAGCTCATGCAGCGCGAAGCCGAGCGTGAAGCTCTCCTCCGGGTAGAGATTGACGACGTAGCGAGCGGCGCTCGCTGCTTGCTCCCAGAGCCCTACGTTGAGGTAGATCGGCCCGCGCTCGGTAGCGGCAGTGATGTCTTGCGCGCACTCGTCCTCGAGGCGGTCACAGCAGTTGAGCGCCTTCCCGTGTTCGCCGCGACGGTTGTGCGTCTGGGCGAGCCAGACGAGGGCACGGATGTAGGGGCGGGTGTCGTGGTTCGCCCACCACGCGTCCTTGCGGATGTGCTTCGGGAACAGCTTGCGCCCGACGGCGAGAGCCTGCTCAAAGTGAGTGACCGCATCATCGAGCTTGCCACCGTCCCGTGCGATGAGACCGAGGTAGTTGTGACCGATCGCGAAGCTCGGCCAGGCATCGAGCAGCAATCGCGCGAGCGCGCCGCACTTCTCGTGCTCGCCACTCGAGTACAGCTCGGCCAGCTCCTCCCAACTATCGGGCGGCGGTTGTCCTCGGGAGCCAGCGGCGCGCCAGAAGAAGGGGTCATCCTTGTTCCAGCGGGTCTCTTCCTGCTCGCACAGCTTCAAGCGCCAGCCGATGAGGTCGCGGAGGTACTCGAGCTCATGCCGGTGTGCCTGGAGCACTCGGGCAGACGACAGGAGGTGCTGCGGGTCGTTGACGAGCAGCTCCCTCGCGAAGCCTGCCAGTGCTTGTCGGAACGCGGCCTGGTCACGGCGTTTGTACGAGCACAGCTCGGGGAGCACCTCCATGTGCTGTTTGATGCCGGCTTCGACCTTCTTCCAGTCGATGTACACGTCCGGGTTCTCCTCCTCGACGAGCTGCCGGAAGTGCTCGCGTTCATCACTGAGCGCTGCGAGCGCCTCGGCTTGCGAGTACAGCGTGAACAGGACCCGCTGCTGCACCGTCCTCGTCGACGCATCACGCTCGCCGTGGACGATGCAGACCTGGTTCCCCTTCGCACGGACGTAGGCCATGGCGCCTCCGGCGGAGAGTCTGGCACGCCCGGCGTGTTGTGCAAGCGAGGCCGTTCTGCACAACACGGGGCCGGCGCCCGGGGGAGTCACCGCTGCTACCCAGAGCGACGCGACGTCGGTACGCTTGCCGGGTGACTCGCTACGAGCCACGTTCCCGAAACGCGCGCTGCGGCTCGTGCTGGAGTGGGCGGAGCTTCACACGGACGAGCTCCGCTCCGATTGGGAGCGCTCCCAGCGCGGCGAGCCTCTTCTGCCCATCGATCCATTGGAGTAGCGCCGAACATGCTGCACGTCACTGAAATCCGCTACCTCGGGAATGCCCGCTTCTACGTGGCTTTTGACGACGGCACACGAGGGGAGGCGGACATCTCCGACCTACTGGAGAAGCCAGTCTTTGCAGCATTGCGTGATGAAGAACTGATCGCGCGCGTCACCATCGATGAGGATTTCCAGGTACCGGTGTGGCCGTCGGGAGTCGACCTGGCCCCCGAAGCGCTGAGAGCCCGCCTCCGAAGCCACCCGGCGTAATCCCAGCAGGCGCCGACGGCCCATGCTATCGACGCTCGCTATGAAGACGCGACTCATCTGCACGGACGGTGGCTCGAACAAGTTCTGGGAGGGTCATGTCGACGGATCGGCGCTGCACCTGCGGTGGGGCCGGATCGGCACGAACGGACAGTCGAAGACCAAGCCCTTCGCGGATGCGCCGAGCGCCGAGCGCGAGCTGCAGAAGCTCGTCACCGAGAAGCTCCGCTCGGGATATCAGCGCGACGACGACGGCGAGCTCGCACCCACGCCCGCGGCCGCTGGTGCGCCGGTAGCCGCACCCGCGCCGGAGAAGAAGCCGAAGAAGAAGGCCAAGAGGCGCTCATTGAGCCTCAAAGCGGCGCGGAGCTTGATGGAGAACGGCGACGTCGACGGAATCATCGCGGCCCTCGAGAAGGACGCGAGCGCGGCCGAGAGCTTCGGCCCTGGCATCACGAAGCTGTTCGCTGAGCCCTCGACGGGCACGACACCGGAGCTCGCACAGGATCGCCGCAAGGCGCTCCTCGCGCTGCTCGATGCCGGGCTCGATCCGAGCCTCGCCGCATGCGGGATCACCGAGACGACGTGGATCCTCGATTCGGCGCAGAAGGCCGAGTTGCTCGCCACGCACTGGAACAAGCTCGACGCGGGCGCGAAGAAGCAAGTGTTGTCAATTGCGCTCTGGGTTCCGTCTTCGGGCGCGCACGTCGATAGGATCTGCTCGCTGGTCGACGTCAAAACCGTGATCGCGTGGCTCGAGTTCTACAAGCTCACGGGTCTACACCTGGAGCGCAACCAGGCGCTCTTCGCTTACGTGGAAGCGATGGTGTCGCGGTTCACCGGCGCGGAGCTCGACCAGGTCTCCGACCAGCGGACCTACGCGACGTGGCTCATGGGCACGCGCGAGCTCGTTTACGACAAAGCCTGCGGCGCCGCACTCGTCCACAAAGCAGCGGCTGGCGCCGTGCCAGCGCTCATGACACTTCTCCTCGAACGTGGCGCCAATCCTGCGTTCACCACGGCGCAGCCGACCCAATGGACGATCCCCGACTCGACGCCTCCGGCGCAGTCCGGTGAGTACGCCGTGATCGAGATCCCGGCCGGTGCGACCGCGCTCGACGTCGCAACGCGCTGCCACGACGAGCTCGCGACGCTGGCGGCCAAGCACGCTCGCGGCCGTGACAAGCTGCGCGAGACCGCGAAGCCTTCCTTCGACAAGGCCCGCGCCGAACAAACCGCGACCCTCGAGCGCTATCAGCAGATCATCACCATGCTCGAGGGCCGTGGGCTCGCGGCGAGCACGCGCGCGGCGTCTCCGGGACCGACCTACGATGTCGCGGCCGCGCTCGAGCAGTACCTCGCGTTGTGCGCCGCCATCGGACAGAGCACGGCCGAGCACCGCGCACGAGCGGCGTCGGTCGAAGCGCCCGCCTCGTCGGTCCTCGCCTATTGGCGCGACCTCGCCGAGGACAACGAGCCCTTGATCGAGCGGCTCGCGGGCGAGGGGCTCGCCGGCCTCGTAATGGATTCGAAAGAGTTTTACGACGACAGCTACCTATCGGGCGAAGCCGCCGACATCGCAGACCGGGGCGACCTTCTACACGCGCTCGATGCCGACGCCTGGTACGACGTCGACGGCGTCGTCTTCCACGTGCACCCGGAAGGTGCGTCGCGGGTCGGAACGTACGCCGAGTGCATGACCCAGCTGCGCGAGCGGCTCGCGTCAGACGCCTGACGTCGCCCGTCGATGGAAGCAGCACCAACAACACGACATTGACCTGTCTCCCGCGCGCAAGGTCCCCCACACCTTCGATTACCCGTCTCGTAAATGGTCGAAGGGCTACGGAGGGATTCCATACAGAAGGGCATTCCCGCGCTTCCCCTCGCGGAAGATCACCCCCGCCTCCCGAAGGCAGTACGCGACCTTCTGCGCGAGCTCGCGCGGCACGCCCATATGGTGAGCGAGCTCGGCCGTATCGAACGGCTCGGGGAGCTCGGCGGGCAAGAGGCCGATGAGATCGCGCGGGTCCTCGATGCGGTGCTGCTCGACGACCTCGATGAGCCTGCGCTCGATCACCACCCAGCCCTTCCGCCGCCAGGCGCGGCCGGGCTCTCGTCGCCGCACCTCTTCCTCGCGGGTGAGCGCGATCTCGACGGTGAGCCGCGGGTGCGCGAGGAGCTTCGGCAGCGCGACGAGCTCTTCGAACACGTCGGTCAGGCGGCCGCGCCGCGGTGAGCGCCTGCGGCCGAGGGTGCGCCCGTCGTCGTCGACACGCACGATCCAGGTCTCGAGCGGGACCGGGTGAACGACGAGCACGTCGTGGCTGTCGAGGAGCTGGCCGAGCTTCGCGCGCAGGGCGCCGAGGCCGCGCGTCTGGATCTCGATCAGCAGGTCTCCGCACACGAGGTCGATCTGGCGCCCGAGCAGCGGGACCTCGAAGCGGTCGCCCGGCCGCGCGTACCAGGACTTCAGCGCCGCGTGCAGCGGGCCCTCGTTCATGGTGGCGATGGGTCGCGGCGGCGAGCTCGTGACGTCCTCCGGTGAGGACGAGGTTACTCCGGCGGCAGCGCCAACCCACAATAGATTACCATATCGCGACCTCGTCGCCGCCCTGATCCGCACCCTCCTTGATGGGCCGCACACGTCGACAAACGCACCGTTGACGAGCGCCAGCCAATGGCCGCACAAAGGGGGTAGAGACCTCCAAGCGCAGAGGGTGACCATGAGCGACCTCATCAAGAAGCTGCTCGAGAACCCGCACGCCCTCGACTCCGTACGCAAGCTCACCGGCCACGAGCTTGGCGCGCTCATCGCGAACACGGGGCTCGAGGACGCTGGCGCCGTCATCAGCCTCGCGTCGCGCGATCAGCTAGAGGCGGTGCTCGACCAGGACCTGTGGGCGTCGTCCGCCCCCGGCGAGGAGGAGGTCTTCGACGACGAGCGCTTCGCGCGCTGGATCGAGGTGCTGGCCGAGGACGACGCCGTGGCGGCGGCGGAGCGCCTCGCCGATATGGATGAGGACCTCGTCGGCTTCGGCCTCGCGCGCCTCGTGCGCGTCTTCGACCGCGACCAGGTGGCGCTCGCCGGCTGGGCCGCGTTCCTGAGCCAGGACCTCGACGAGGTGCTTGGCGCGAACGGCAGCATCGAGATCGATCGCTGGCTCGTCCTGTCGCGAGGCCACGAGGGGTGGACCGAGCTCGTCGCCGTGTTGCTCGAGCTGGCCGACCAGCACGGCGAGCTGTTCGAGCGCCTGATGCGTCGCTGCGAGGAGGCGACGAGCTCGTCAATCATCGAGACCGAGCGCGGCGCGCACGACGCCGCGTCTGTCGAGGACGAGATTCGCGACGACGCCGCGGCCGAACGCGAGCGCCGGCGCGCCGAGGCGGGCTACGTGAGCCCGGCGGACGCGGTGTCCTTCCTGGCTCTGGCCGAGCGCGAGGAGCTAGGCGACGACGTCATCACACGCGCGCACCTCGGCCGGCTCGTCGAGCACCCGGCTGGCGTGGAGACGACGACGCTGTCGGACGGCCGGCTCAAGGGCGCGCTCGCCGCCCTCGACGAGGCGCTGTTCGCCGCCCGCCAGCGCGAGCTCGCGTTTCTGGCCAACGTCCTCGTCGCTGCCGGGCGCGACGGCAGCTCGCTGGCGCCGCTCGAAGCGGCCGAGCTGGCGCTCGAGATCTGTGAGCTCGGCTGGGCCAGCGGCGGCGGAGACCTCTCGAGCGCCGGCCTCGTCCGCTGGTTCGGGCGCGGCTGGCGCCTGCAGCGACGACGTCCACGTGCGCCGCGGTAGCGCGACCTCCAGTCAGAGCTGAAGTCGAAGCCCCTCCCGATCCGCCCAAGCGCGCAGCCGAGCCCTTCTGCACAGGCCCGCCTGGCGGGATTCTGGCGGGTTTCAGGCGGGTTTCAGGCGGGGCTCAGGCGGGATTCAGGCGGAATCTGGCGGGATTCATCCCTTCGAACACCTGCCAGCCTCTGGCGCAAAACTTCACGGGGCATTCCGCGAGCCGGTCCCGGGCACGCCGACGCTCGAGGTGGCGCCGCCGCTCGCGAACACTGCGCCCAGGCGCTCGGTTTCCTGGATGGCCCTTCGATAAGTCCGCTTGAGAACGCTCCTCCTGAACAGCAAGGCCAGGCGCTCGTCACGACCAGAAGTAGCGCGCCGATTCCCACCGCCGTCGTCGTGTCCGCCGCGGGCGATGCCTGGCGAAGCTGGACCCAGGTGGCGCCGACGAAGACCGACGCGATTGGCAGCAATACGAAGGTGACGCGCTCCGCCTCTCCTACGTTGCCCACAGTGTCGCGATCGGGGCGGCAACGAGGCGAGGCCCGAGCGAAAAGGCTCGCGGACCCGTGTGCAGGACGATGCCCGCGACGAATCGCTCACCTATCGTGTCCCGCAGCCACGCGAGGTGCTTTGCGTCGGTAGGTGTCGGCGCCGCGGTCGCCTTCACCTCGATGCCGATGACGTCCTCGGAGCCGAGCTCGACGATGATGTCCACCTCGTGACGTCCCCCCATGGCGCGGGCGTGGAACAAGCGTGGCCGCAACGGCGATGCCGCCGCCTCGGCGCGTAGCTGGCTCATGACGAAGGTCTCGAGCATCTGCCCGAGGACGCCTCGCCGGAGGACGCCTGCGACGTCGAGAGAGAGCGCGGCCGCGGCGAGCCCGGGGTCCACCAGGTGACGCTTCGGACTGCGCACCAGCTGCTTGAGGCGGTTTTCCCACCAGGCCGGCACACGGTCGACCACGAAGAGGTTCTGCAGGGAGCTGCTCATAGGCGAGCGCGGTCTTCCGGTTGATGCCGGCGGCCTCCCACAGCGTCTTGTCGCCTGTGACCTCCGCCGTCGTCGTCGCGTAGGCCGTGAGGTAGCGGCGCAGACGCTCCGGGTCGCGGCCCGCATCGACGAGCGCCACGTCACGCGTGCCGCCCTCGACGAGGCGCTGCTCGCGGCTCGCCAACGCGAGCTCGCGTTTCTGGCCAATGTGCTCGTCGCTGCCGGGCGCGACGGCCGCTCGCTGGCGCCGCTCGAAGCGGCCGAGCTGGCGCTGAGATCTGTGAGCTCGGCTGGGCGAGCGGCGGTGGCGATCTTTCGAGCGCCGGCCTCGTCCGCTGGTTCGGGCGCGGCTGGCGCCTGCAGCGACGACGTCCACGTGCGCCGCGGTAGCGCGACCTCTTCCCCATCGCCTGCGCGTTGTGACCACCGGAGCCTCGTGTTAGCCGACGCGCATGCTGAGCCCCCTGGCCCTCATCGCGCTCGCTGTGCTCCTGCTGCACATCGTCTGGCTGACGACCAAGGTCGTTGGGCTCGATCGGCGCGCCAAAGCGTTGGAGATCGCGCTTGGTCTGGAGCGCGACGGCGACGAGGCCAGCCTGGACGCGGAGTAGCACGCCCGGCAGCGCGCGCGGCGCACCGCGGTAGACGAGCAAATGGGTCGTGTGCAGGCGCGCCCTGAGCGCTCAGAGCTCTCTCGCTTCGATCCGCCGGTTCTTTTGTCGACCCGCTTCTGTGTCGTTCGAGGCCAGCGGATCTTCGGCGCCGTAGCCGACCGCCTCGATTCGACTGCCGTCGATGCCTTTGCGGATGAGATAGTCGCGGCAGGCCTTGGCGCGCCTCTCCGACAGCGCCATGTTCTTCTTGGCGGAGCCTACGTTGTCGGTGTGGCCGGCGACCTCGATGCGCGCGCTCTTCTTGTGGGTCAGGTACTCGACGACGCTGTCCAGCCTCGGCAGGGACTCGGGCGTGAGCTCCGCGCTGGCGCTGCGGAAGGTTACGCCGTCGAGACGTAGGCCCCGGACCTTGCCCGTGGGCTGCCCTTTGCCGGCGGCGGCGGGCGCACGATCGGCGGCGCGGGGCTTGTATCGGAGGGTCAGCTTGATGTTCTGCCTGGGCTTGTCCTTGACGGTCACTTTCGCCGTCACATCTTTTCGGCCGAGGCTCAGGTAGACGACCTCGTAGGTCTGACCAATGGGCACGAGGACCTCACCGTAGCCGGCCACGTCGGTCTCCTCGGTGTAATATTTCTTGCCGTCGGGCCCTTCGAGCGAGATCACGATGCCGGTGATGGGTGCCTGCTTGGTCTTGTCGACCACGAAGAACTTCATGGCGGCATGCGTATCGGTCGCCTCTATCTTCGACTCGGTGGCGCCGTGCGCGCTGCCGGCGGTGGTCGAGTCTTGCAGCTGGAACTCATTGGTCGCGGCGCCCGTCGTCGACGTTTTCGGGGCCGGCCGCTGTGGAGAGGGTGCGGCGCCGGCTGTGCAAGAAAACAAGAGAATGACGACGCACGTGCTCACGACTGGGGACCGCATTCACTCATCTCCCTTCGGCTCGCGCCCGCTCCGGAACCTACCACAGAGCCTCTCCCCTACGGCGCTGCCGGTGCGGATGACTCTGTTGTCCGCTCGGGCCCTCACGCGGGGGGACCCATGCGCTTCGTTCTCTGGCCGCTCTTCGCGCTGATCGCCACGTCCTCCGTCATCGCAGCGCCGGTGTCGCTGCCCGCGGCGCACGCCACGCTCGAGCCGCTCGCGGGGTGGATGGTGATGCCGGCGGGGGCCTATGTCGCCATGACCAAGGCCCTGGCCGGCTATGTCGCGGTGCGCAAGCTCGACCGCGAGCGCGCCATGGTGGGGCTCGCCCTCGGTCACGTCGCCGACGAGAAGAACCTCGTCCGGACGTTGGCGAGCGTTCGGAGCAAGGCCTTCACCATGCACCCACAGGCGAAGGCCGTCGCGAGGAGACTCCAGGGCAAGCGGCTCTCGTACCTCTCCTCATCGTCGAGAGTTCATGTCCGCGAGCGATCTCTGCAACTAAACCTCACGCACCCTCGACGCTGAGCAGCCCGGGGTTCGACGCGCGCTCCTCCTCGAACATATTCCGCACGCACACCGCGAAGCGCTGCCGTCCCTCGATCGCGCCCACCACGAGCAGCGGTATCCTCACCTCACTCTCGCCCTCGAAGTCGACCGTCAAGGACTGCACGCGGCCGCCGCCCTTCAGGCACGCGATCGCGGGAGGCAGCGTGAGGTGGACGAGGTCGCCGGTCTGGTAGCCGTCGCTCAGCTCCACGACGAGCTCGGCGCGCTCGCCCGGCGAGAAGCGGGTCTTCTTCTCGTCGCTCGGGCCGCGGAAGCCGACGCGCACGTCGAACGCGTGCCTGAACGCTCGCCAGCTCTCGCTGCGGATGGCGCTGAGCTCGACGCTGCAGACGCCTTCGTGCACCTCCAGCGACTCCACCTGGTCAACGAGCGCCGCGGCCTCGACGAGAGACATGCTCACTCCGTTCACCGTCACCCGGCCCGGGCCCCGGCCGACGCCCGCGCGCTCGAGCTCACTGAACAACGCAATGGCAGCCACGGAGTCGCAGGTCGAGTAGAGCCGCCCTTCGCCGTTGAGCTGGCGCAGGACCGCGTCAGCCACGCGGACACCTTCGCGGAGGCGTCCGGCGCGGAGGAGCACGGCGGCGGCGTAGGCGAGCGTCCGTCGGTCCTGTACCGCGCCGCCGGACGCCCGCGCCTTCGCCGGCGTCACGCCCGCGTCGACGAGCTCGAGCGCGAACGTCGCCGCCTCGGGGAGGCGCTCGGGGTCGTGCGTGGCCAAGCGATAGGCGTCCTCGGCGCCGGCCATGGCGTCCGGTACGCGGGAGAGGCCGTACGCCGTGCCAGCGTCGTCGGCGATGGCGACTCCTTCCTCGATCGCGCGCGCGAGCGGCACCGAGAGCGTGGGGACGTCCTTCAGCTCCTCGAGCTGCCACAGGTACGTGACCGCGAGCCGCCCCCAGTAGTCGTTGGGCCCGTCGGTGGACGGATACATCGCGAGCCCGCGGCCGGGCCGGTGCATGGTCCGTTCGCGCGCGATTCCCTGCAGAATGATCTTCTCCGCTTTGGCCTTCTGCTTGGTGTTCTCGGCGCTCAGATACATCAACGCCGCGGAGAGGATCTTCGCCGCCGTCTGCTCACAGCAGAGGTGCGCGTAGTCCGCGGTGGCCTCGACGAGGCACTTCGCGGTGGCGTCGAGGCTCGGCAAGACCCGCAGCGACAGCACGTCGTCGCCGGCGTCGGCGAGGCTCAAGCGATCGCCCGCCTGCAGCAGCGCCACCTCGCGCGCGTAGCTCTTGAGCTCGCCCGGCTCGCTGACGAGGCGGCGCACGCGGTCCTCCTCACCCGTGACGGCGTCGCTCACGGTCGCCACGTGCTCGCCCGGGAGCACGCGGAAGCGCAGCTCGACCGGCGTCGTCAGGGATGCCGCCTGCTCGACGCGGACGCCATCGCTCGTGAACAGCTCCACCGGCAGCCCGTCGCGCGTGAGCGACACGCGGGCAGAGCCGCTCTGCGCCGCCGCGCGAAACGTCGCCGTGACGAGGTCATCGGGGAACACGGCCGGCGGCACATCGAGCTCGGCGCGCACGGGCTGATCGACGACGACGGTGTCTTTGACGCGCAGCCAGTCGTCCTTCGTGATGGCGAAGGCCTCGATCGTGAACGTGCCGAGCGCGTCGGCGAGCGGCAGCTCGAGGGTGGTGCGGCCGTCCACCTCGACGAGGCCGTAGAAGATCACCTCGGGGAAGGTCGCGCGCCCTGCGAGCGGGGGCGCCGGCGCGAGCTCGGCGCGCGGCTCCCAAGGCTGTGCTCCAGGCGCGGCCGATGACGACGGCGGCGGCGGCGCGGCCAAGGCGGTCTCCCTTCGCGACGGCGCGCCCGCGGCGACGCCCTCGCGGTCGAGCGCCATGGCGTCGTCGTCGGCCTCGCAAAACATCACGTCGTCGGGCGCGGACTCCTCCCAGGACCTGGCGGAGCGCGAACGAGCGGCCGGCATGCCCGACGCCATGGGAGAGGGGATCGCGCCCGGCGGCAGGGCGCTCGAGTAGCGCATGATTCCGAGCTCATCGGATCGCAGAAAGCTCGGTGCGGGCAGCAGGGCGCTCCACGTCTCGAGCTGGCTGAGATCCGCGAGCCCGCCGTCTTCGCCGAGGTTCTGCGTCTCCAGCACGAGCGCGCGCTTCAACGAGGCGGACAGCGCCACCTCGGGCGTATCCGTCGCGGTGAGGCGCTCGTCGCGCACGCACACGAGCAGGGGCCGCCGGCCGGGGTCGCTCTCGACGTCGACGAACAGCGTCTTCATCGCGGGCTCGTGGCGCGCGGACAGCTGGAGGCGGAGCCGGGCCGGACGGAACAACGTCGTGAAGCCCTCGAACGGCTTCCCGTGCACGAAGCCGCCGACGAACACCGCGCAAGCAGGGCCTCGCACCGCCACCTCGATGACGTCGCCGCTCGCCTTGTCGCCGTGCGCCATCGCCGTGGCGACGCCGCTGGCGAGGTTGATGGTGACGGTGTGGAGCTGCGCCACGTCCGCCTTCAGCTCCAGGCGTCCCCGCTCGCAGACCACCTCGTCGACGACGACGGGCGTGCCCAGGTAATCGCCCGTGCTGAGATAGGCGCCGCGCAAGGAGAGCGCGCTCGGCTCGGGCATGAGCGCGAGCAGCCGCTCGCGGCCGAGCTCGGACACGACCGTCGTCTCCCGCTCGTTCCGCCGGCTGCCGGGGATGACCACCTCGCAGGTGCGCGCGGGATCATTCGCTCCAATGAGGCGCAGGCGCAGCGCGTCGTCGCCGCTCACCTTCAGCGCGCCTTCGTATCGACCGGCCGAGAGCGCCTCGAGCGAGACCTCGTCGATGACCGCCTGCCCCGCGAGCAGCTCGATGCGCAGCGCACCCTCGTAGGGCAGCTCGTAGCTCTCGACGGCGAGGGAGAACGTGAGCCGGTCGCTCGCGCGATCGAGCGAGTGCGCGAGGAGGCGTCCAGTGAGCGGCGCGAGCGTGTACGAGGCCACGGTGAAGCGCGCCGGCTGACCGATTCGCGCTCCCTCGAGCGCGAGCTGTGCGCTGTAGTCGCCGGGCAGCAGCATCGACAGCGGCTCGATGTGGACGCCGTGCTCCTGCAGCGACGGGATCTCGCGCGGGTCGAGCGCCCGCTCGCTGAACACCTGCCCTGCTTGCTCGACGACGAGCGTGAGCCCGTCGGGGACGTCCGGAAGCGCGATGAAGAGCTGCACGGTGTCTTCCTCGGCGCGATACAGGTCGCGATCGGCGACGAGCGCGTGCAGCGGCTCCCGAGCGCGCGGCTTCAAAGCGATGCTCATCCCTTCGAGCGTCACCGCCTGATCGGTGAGCGGGAGCACGCGCATTGGCCCGTCGGCGCCGGCGGACTTGCCGAGCAGGCGCGCGATGCGGCCGACGGGCTTCGCGCCGCCGGTGACGAACACGAAGCGCTGCCCGACGCGCAGGTGCGCGCGGGTGCGCTCGGCCTTACGGAAGTCGCTGACAGAGGCGGTGAACGCGAGCTCGCTCATGGCGTCTCTCCTTGTGTGAGGCGCGTCGCCAGCTCCCGCAATCGGTCTGCGAGGAGCGCGCGGCGCGTGGGGTCTCGGAGCAACTCCGGAGAGAAGGTGAGCCGCGCGAGCGGATCCTCCCCCGAAGACAATGTGAATTCGACGAGCGGCGCGGCCGCGACCTGCGGGTCATCGTCGTGGAGCAGCGGCTCGCGAGCGGACGATTCGCCGGCCACTGGGCGCGCGGGCGGCGTGTCCCCGTGCGGCGCGGCCCACGCCCCCGGCGGCGCGGTGACGAGCCCCCGCCGCACGTCGTCGTCGCTCTTGCCGGCGAGCTCCTGCTTGATGCGCGCGAGCGTGTGGTGCTCGGCCTGCAGCTTCTTGATGAGCAAGAGCCGCAGGAGGTGGCTGAGCGCATAACGCGCGCGTCCGCCGTCGTAGCCCACCGGCTTCGGCAGGAGCCCCTGTGACGTGTAGTAGCGAATGGTCCGCACGTCCGGACGCGCGGTCACCTTGTATCGCTGCTGCACCGGCGCCACCGCCGCGAGCAGCTGCTCGGCCGCCTCCACCAGCTCCTCGAGCGTGAGATCGCGCCGCCCCTCGAAGGGCGCGAGCTGTTCTGGGCGCAGGGCGGCGTGCATGCCGTTACTGTAAGCATCTCAGTATTTACTGTCAATCGCAGCGAACACGCAGCGGATCCGCCCTGTTTTCCATCACTTAGGTGCAAGAGACCGGGCCCCACGTCGAAGCGCGGAGCCCGGCCAGACGGGATCGGTTCGCGCTCGGACTACGGCGCGACGTAGAGCGGGTTCGGCGTCTTGTAGAGCTGGCCCCAGCCGTCATCGGATCCGAGCGGGTGCAGCGCCGCGCCGGCTCCCTGGAAAATGATGAAGCGGCCGTCGTCGGAGAGCAGCACGTCGTTGGTGGCGATGCCGGCCCCGGCGCCCTGCTGGTCGACGCAGGCGATGGCGCCCGTCCCGAGGTCCCGCACATAGGCGTGGCTGGAGCTGGTCCCGAGCCCGAGCCGATTGCAGGGTCCCTCGACGAGGTCCCGCTGGTCGCTCGTGAAGACGACATAGCGCGCGTCGGCGGAGAGCGACGGACCGAAGTAGATCTGCCCCGACGACTCCGCCGCGCCGCCCCGCTCTTTGTCGGCGCAGTCGATTGTGCCGGTGAGCATGTCCTTCACGAACACGCGCTCACCGACGCAGCCAGCGACCTCGCCTTCGCTCGCAGAGCCAGCCCACGCGACAACACTGCCGTCCTCGGAGAGATCGACCCAGCCGATGTCCTCGGCGATGGGCGCGTTCGCTGCGTTCTTGTTCACGAGCGTGGTGACTGAGCCCTCGCGCAGGAACAGCCCCTCGCTGCCCTCCGGGGAGAGATTCGTCGCCTCCGAGCGGAAGACGAAAGCCGACAGGTCACTGTCCGCCGCGAGAAATCCAAACCCGCCGAGGAAAGACAGGAGTAGAGCGGTGGAACGGGCATCAATACCTCCACAGGTGCGTGAGCTCGTCGTGAGGCGGTCGAGACTACGCCATTACGGATCGGGATGCGGCCTCTCGATGTACCCGTCCGTCGCGTTCACGCGAATCCGCTCGCCATCCCGAATCAATCGTGTGGCGTTCTCCACCCCTACGATGGCGGGGAGGCCGTACTCGCGCGCGATCACGGCCCCGTGGGTCATGAGGCCGCCCACCTCCGTCACGAGGCCCTTGATGGCGACGAACAGCGGCGTCCAGCTGGGATCGGTGAAGCGGGTGACGACAATGTCGTCCGGCCCTACATCGGCCGCCGCCATGTCGAGGACGACGCGAGCCCGACCCTCGACGTTCCCCGCTGAGACGGGCAGACCGATGAGGGCGCCAGGCGGAAAATCATCGCGACGATATGTGCCGGCGATGGTCTCGCCCTCGGACGTGAGCAGCCGCGGCGGGGTGAGCGCCTGGTACGATTGAAATTCGTCCCTGCGCTGACGAATGAGCTGGTCATCCACCCGCTGCGTGCGGACGACGTCGTCAAGTTCCTGAAACGTGAGGTAGTAGATGTCCTCCGGTTCGCGGAGCACGTGGCCTTGCACGAGTCGCTCGGACTCCCCCAGCAATGCCTGTTTGTAGAGGAAATAGGCGCTGACCATCCCGTACTTCGGGTACTCCCGATATCCGATGAAGGTCCGCACCTCGTCGATCTTCCGCTTCGTCTCCGCCGCCTTCTGCTCGCCGTCGGGCAAGGCCAAGAGGCGCTCGAGCAGCTCCCGCTCCTTCTGCCGGGCCTCCTGCCGCCCTCGCTCGAAGCGACGCGCTCCCTCGCCCGCCTCGAACCTCTTGATGTGGCCGAGGAGCAGCGGGACCAGCGCGCCAGGGCGCTCCTCGAAGCGCGGCCTCGTGATGTCGATCTCACCGGCGCAGCGCATGCCGTACTTCTCGAGCCACGCGTGGATCGCGTCGCGCGCGTCCTGCCCTCCCTCGAGCGTCGTCAGCTCATCGAGAAAGCTCGGATCCTCGCGCCGCTGGTCAGCGTGCTGCAGCGCGGCCACGACGGCCGGATGCGGTCGGATCGTGTCCGCGACGTCGAGGAGCGCCAGCCCCATCTCCGACGTGACATTGTTGTCCACGGACTGCGTCAGCGTATCGGCGGCCGACTTCTCGCCGAGCCACTCCCAGAGCCGCTCATTGAGCCACCCGCTGGCCCGAATGGCCGTCATGAACACCTGAAACCCTGTCGGATCCGTCAAAAAGCGCTTCAGCTTCTGAAGGTCCGTCCGGATGTAGTCGAGCAGCGCCGCTCCCGTCTTCGTTCGAAGCTCGCGCTTCAGCTCCGCGAGCGAGGTCTGGTTGCGCTCGATCAACGACGTGACGATCGCGGGATCGATCTCGAGCGGCAGAGGCCCGCCGCCCGCCGGCGCAGCTCGTGCTTCCTCGTCCGGCAGCGAGCGGATGAAGCCGCGCTCTATGACGGTCTCGAGCGCGTCCCGCATCAGCGGATCGGACCTGCCCGAGGCGTCGAGCAGCCCCGCGCGCAGGGCGGGAGAGGCCAGCTCCTTCGTGACATCGACAAACAGCCTCCCGCCGGCGTCGAACATGGGCCGCCCGGCCGTCAACTGCCACAGCGAGAGCCCGAGCGGCTTCATCGCATCCGTCATCATCTGCTGATGCCCGACGGAGAGATAGACGCGGTTCCCCCCGTCGCTGGCCCGCGGGATCGGGAACAGCGACGTGATCGGCCGGCTCTGAACGAATTGGAAGTCGTCGTCGACCAGGCACCACTCGATGTCTTGCGGGCAGCCGAAGTGAGCTTCGATTCGCCGGCCCAGCTGCGCGAGGCGAATGACCTGAGCCTCCAGGAGCGCTGGCGGCTGTTGCTCCTTGGCGGGCTTCTTGTCGACGAGCGCCCCGTCGCGCACCTTGTAGACGTCGGCGTTCACCAGGCCGGACACCAGGGCTTCGCCGAGGCCGAGGGTGGCTTCGATAGAGGACACCTTCCGGTTGCCCGTGACGGGGTCAGCGGTGAACAGCACGCCGGCTGCCTGCGCCGCGACCATCCGCTGCACGACGACGGCCATGCGCACCGTCCGGTGCTCGAAGCCGTTGCGCAGGCGGTAGCTGACGGCGCGCTCCGTGAAGAGCGAGGCCCAGCACCGGCTGATGTGCTCGAGGATCGCCTTCTGCCCGACGACATTCAGATAGCTATCGTGCTGCCCCGCGAACGAGGCGGCCGCTGAGTCCTCCGCCGTCGCGCTGGAGCGGACGGCATACGCCGCCTCCTCGCCGAGCCGGGCGTGGGCGCCGATGATCGCCTCCGCCACGTCTTCGGGGATGGCGACACCTTCGATAGCCGCGCGCACCTCCGCGCTGAGCGTTCGGATCGACTCCCGCTCGTCTGGCTTCAGCAGCGATAGCCGCTCGAGCAGCCCGTCCAGCGACGGCTCCGCCCGCATGACTCGCTCGAAGGCGGCCGTCGTCACGCAGAAGCCGGGCGGCACCCGGATACCCTCGAGCCGGGAGAGCGTTCCAAGGTGCGCGCCCTTGCCGCCCACGACCGCGAGCTGCGCCTGATCGATCTCCTGCAAGCCCAACACGTAAGCCGCGTGTTCGGTCATCTGCGTCCGTCCTTCGCTGAGGGGTGACGCTCCATTTCGTACGGGTGTCGTCGTCAGGTCAAGCTCGAGCAGGCAATCGGAGCGAGAAAGCGGATCAGCCGGAATTTCGGGTGCGACGTCGTCATCGGTCGGTAAACTGAACACTGCAGAGACCGGTGGGCCGAGAAGCAGTAGAGTCCCCCGCGTGCGCATCGCCACCTGGAACGTCAACTCGCTCGCCGCCCGCCTCGAGAAGGTGTGCTGGTGGCTCGAGCGCGCGCGGCCCGACGTGCTGCTCCTGCAGGAGACCAAGCTCT